>NZ_JBFBGS010000031.1:0-110352 GCF_040684795.1 Kitasatospora sp. NPDC089797
CCCGGAGCACCCACCCCCGGAACCGCCCCCGGCGTCACCCACCCTCCCGAAAGCCCCCACCCCCACAGAAGCCCCGCGCAGCGGCCCCCCTCAGCCCCTCCGCCCCGTGTGCACCGTCATCGCCGAAAGATAAAAGGCATCCCCCCGCCGAAGGATCCCCCTGGGCGCCTCCCGATCGATCAGCACCTCCAGCGTCGCCCGGTCCTCCTCCCCCAGCACCTCCGCGAGCTGGTCGTACCGCCGCACGAGCTGGGTGTGCAGGTACTCCCGGGCCGGCCCGGCCAGTGGCGCCGGGTGGTCGACCAGGAAGGTGCGCGTTCCGCTGGGCTCCAGTCCGGCCCGCTCCAGCATGGCCGGCCAGTCCTCGACCTCCTCGGTGGTGTCCGGCAGTTCGGCCCGCATCGCGGCGAAGCCGTCCTCGTGGGCCGCGTCCAGCCGGGACTGGAGGCCCGGCCGACCGAGCCCGAAGTCGCGGGGCAGGAAGCGCGCGGGCAGCCCGCTCTCCGCGACGGCGAGCAGGCCCCCGGGCCGCAGCCGCCCGGCCAGCGCGGTGAGTGCGGCCTGCTGGTCGCCGAGGTGGTGGATGGCGTTGCCCGACCAGATCAGGTCGGCGTCCCCGAGCTTGTCGAACTCGGCGGGCAGGTCGGCCTGTTGGATCCCCAGGCGACCGCCCGAGCGGGCCCGGGCGCGCTCCAGCAGGGCGGCCGACTGGTCGACGGCGACCACCTCGGCCGCCGGGAAGACCTCCGCGAGCAGCCCGGTGATCACCCCGGGCCCGGCCCCCACGTCGAGCACCCGGCGCACCCCGTCGCCCCCGGCGAGTCCGGCGAGCCACTGCCCGGCCGCGGTGACGGCCCCGGCCCGCAGATCCGCCTCGCGCTCCAGATGCACCGCCATGGCGTCCCAGTCCAACTCCGCCGCCGCCACCCGCCCGTGCCCATGCCCATGCCCGTGCCCATGCCCATGCCCACCATGGCCATGACCCTGCCCCTGCCCCTGCTGATGCGCGTTCATCCCGTACCTCATCTCCTTCTTCTCCGTTGCCGGTCCGACGAAAGCTTCGCCGCTCAGGCGGACAGCGCGACCCCGGACGCGCGGCACAGCGCGACCGCCCGTCCGATCTCCTCGTCCACCAGGTCGTGGTCGAGGTCGAGGGCGGCGGCCGCACCCATCCCCGCGGCCACGACCACCTGGGCGCGCGGGTCGACGACGTTGCCGACCGCCCAGACGCCGGGCACGCTGGTGCGCCCGGTCCGGTCGACGGCAACCCAGCCGTTGTCGTCCCGGGCGCAATCCAGCCCGAACAGCAGGGCGTCCCGGGGCACCATCTGCGGGCGGACGAACACCGCCTCCCGGGGCACCACGGCCCCGTTCGCGAGTTCGACGCCGCGCAGCCGCCCGCCGTCGGCCACCAGCCGCACGATCCGCCCCTCGACCACCCGGACGCCGCGCGCCGCGAGCCGTTCCCGTTCGGCGTCGGTCGGCTCCAGGGTGTGCGCGAGCAGCAGCACGTCGGCCGACCACTGCCGCAGCAGCAGCGCCAGGTCGACCGACCCCGGGCCGGTGCCGAGCACCCCGAGCGGGCGGTCGCGGACCTCCCAGCCGTGGCAGTACGGGCAGTGCAGCACGTCCTTGCCCCAGCGCTCGGCGAGACCGGGCAGCTCCGGCAGCCCGTCCCGCAGTCCGGTGGCGACGACCACCCGGCGTGCGTGCAGCACCGGTCCGCCCGCCAGTTGCACGGTGTGGCCGAGCTCGGCAGGTCCGGCGGGCTCGATGTGCTCCACCCGCCCGTCGATCAGGTCGACCCCGTACCGGGCGACCTCCTCCCGGCCGACCGCCAGCAGTGCGGCCGGGGGCATGCCGTCCCGGCTGAGGAAGCCCTGCAGGTGGGCGGCGGGGGCGTTGCGCGGTTGACCCGCGTCGACCACCGCGACCCGCCGCCGGGCCCGTCCCAGCACCAGGGCGGCGTTCAGTCCCGCCGCACCCGCGCCGACCACCACCGCGTCGTAGCGCTCCGCCGTACCGTTCTCGGTCATCGTCGCTCACCTCCACCGCCAGGCTGCGACCGACCACCCCGTATCAGCAAGCTTTCTTGCCGCCTCAGCAAACCCGTCCGCCCTCTCCCCCCCTCACCCCCGACCCCCACTCCCCCGCCAGGACCACCACGCCGCCACCGCCACCCCGTACCGCGCGACCACCCACCCCACCCAGGGGCCCCACAGCGCCGTCCCGCTCAGCGCACATCCCAGCCCGAACCCCCCGTAGCCGCCGCACCGCTCCCGACCCACTCGCGCGCCACCATGCCCCCAGGCTCGCGCCGCCCGCCCCGCCCCGACCTCCCCCTCGGCAGCCATCCCCCTCCCCCTCCCGGGGGATCCCCACCCCACCCCGAACCGCTCCGCAGCCCGCCCCCCGGCCCCCGAAGCCGCTACAGGGCGCATGACAGCGCGCCACAATGGCCGCATGAAGACCATCACGCAGCGCGAACTCGCGGCGCGGTCCAAGGCCGTGCTCGACGACGTCGAAGCCGGCGAGATCTACTACATCACCCGTAACGGCACCGAGATCGCCGAGGTCCGTCCCATCAGCAGCCGCCGTCGATTCGTTCCCGTCGAAGAACTCCAGCGGAAATGGCAGCACGCACCCGCCGTCGACGCGGCACAGCTGCGCGCCGAAGCCGATGCCTTCTACGGGGACGAGGACCGAGTCGACGACGACCCGCAGGAGCAGGCGTGACCGCGCGACGCCGACGCGGGCCGCCCCGCCCACGCCGGATGGACCTGATGATCGCGGCCACGGCCGCTGCCCATGGCCTTCCGCTCTACACCCGGAACGGAGCCGACTTCGCCGGCCTCGAACAGGGAGTGGAGATCATCCTGGTCTAGGGCGCAGCGGACCCGCCCACGGGCGACCGCCCGACCGGGAGGTCGAGCAATCGCCCCGTCACCCCCGGCTCACTCCCTCGGTGCGGCGAAGCAGTGGACGACGACCGTCCGGCCGGAGGCCCACCGCTGCTCGGCGCTGCCGAGCGGGGTCCAGCCGAGCCGGCGGTAGAGGGCCAGGGCGTCGGTGTGGTCGGCGACCACGTCGAGCACCGGCTGCAGCCCGAGCGCCCGCGCGTGCGCCACCGCACTCGCCAGCAGCCGGGCCCCGGCAGCGTGGCCGCGCGCCGCCGGGGCGACGTACAACCGGCCGATCACGACGGTGAGTTCCGGTCTCCCCCCGGTCCGCCGGCTCCACAGGTCGGGCGCCGGGTCCCCCGGCCCGCTGCGGACCAGCCCGACGTGCCCGGCGATCCGGCCGTCCCACTCGGCGACCCAGGCGGCCAGCAGGCCGTCCGGGGTGAGCCAGGCCGCGGGCCGGGCCGGCCATTCGACGGGGTAGCCGTCGCTGCTGTGGACGTCGCTCAGGGCCCGTACGCAGTCGGCGAGATCGGCGGCGCGGCGCCGACGGACGCCCGCCCCCGCCCCACCGGTCCGCCGAGTGCCGGACGCGACGACATTGGCGCGTTCTTCAAGGTCAGCCATGCCGGTACGTTACCGGCCGCCCCTCAGCGGCGCAGCAGGTCGACCACACCGGTGAGGTCCTCGGCGCCGCTGCCGAGCGCCAACCGGTGCTCCATCAACCGGAAGTACGGGGACAGCAGTTCGACGCTCACGCGCTGTTCCTCCGCGGTCCGCAGCAGCGTCTCCTTCCCCGCCACCTGCATCGCCAGGTTGGAGACCACGCCGGTGGTGTAGTCCCCGCTCTCCAGCTGCCCGGCCGTCCGCCCGGCCGACCCGGCCATCGCGGTGAGCCAGTCCACCAGCAGCGGCGCCAGTTCGCCGGGCGTCACCGCCTCCCCCCGCACCAGCGCGAAGGCGTGGGCGATCCCGCCGAACATCCCGTACATCGCGCTGAGCAGCGCCACGTCGTGCAGCGCCGCGTACCCGGCGTCCGCCCCGACGTACCGGGCCCCGGCCGGCACGGACAGCACCTCCCGGTGCTCCTCGAACAGCTCCGCCGACCCGCTGTAGAACACGTACCCCCCGGCCGCCGGAACGCCGATCATCGGCGGCACGGCCATGATCCCGCCGTCCAGGTACCGGGCGCCCCGGCGGGCCGCCCATGCGGCCCGCGCCCGGGCCTGGCCGGGCGTGCCGGTGACCAGGTTGACCACGTCCTTCCCGGTCAACTCCACGCCCGCCAGCGCCTGTTCGACCGACTCGTCGTCCAGCAGGCAGACCACCACCAGCCGCCCGGCCGCCACCGCCCCGGCCGCCGTGGACGCCACCTCGGCGCCCGCCCCGGCCAGGGCCGCGGCCCGCGCCGCCGTCCGGTTCCAGACCGTCAGCGGGTGCCCGGCGGCCAGCCAGGCCCGCCCCAGCGCGGCCCCCATCGCCCCGGCCCCGAGCAGCACGACCGGAGTCCCCATCACACCGTCAACCCTGTTCTCTCCCATGCCGATCAGCCTCGCCGCACCCCCCGACCATGATCAAGTACGTACTTCGGAGTGGGTGGTTACCCTGGGGTGAGCAACGAGGTCGGAAGGGGTGGGCATGGCGACCGTGCCGAGGCCGGGGGCGCACGTCTGCGGGATCGACGCCGCGATGGACGTGATCGGCGGCAAGTGGAAGGTGCTCATCCTGTGGGCCCTCGGCGAGCGCCCGCACTGCCGCTTCGGCGAACTGCGCCGCCTGGTCCCGGGGATCACCGAGAAGGTGCTGGCCGCCCACCTGCGCGAGCTGGAGGCGGACGGCATCGTGCATCGGCAGTCCTACGACGAGGTACCGCCCCGGGTCGAGTACGCGCTGACCGACCCGGGCCGGCGGCTGAACGCGGCCCTGGCCCCGCTGGGCGCCTGGGGCCGGGAGCACGTCCTGGACCGGTGACTCAGTGCTCCTCCTGCACCAGGTGGTCCACGCAGGCCGCGACGGCGAGCAGCAGCCCGGTGTCCGCCCCGTCCGAGATCTCCACCCCGTAGGTGTCCCGGACCCGGAACCACTTGCGCGAGATCCGGGCGAGCTGGTGCCCGTGGTGGTTCTCCACCCGGTAGTCCTTGTCGATCAGGTTGCCGTGGATCCGCAGCTCACCGCCGCCGGCCAGCTCCACCAGGTACTTGTCCCGGAACGGGGTGAACAGCTTCTCCCGGACGGTGGCGACCACCTCGCCGTCGGCGTCCTCGATCTTCATCGCGTCCCGGACGGCGAGCATCTTCTCCTTCACCACCGCCACCACGTGCCCGTGCGCGTCCTTCAGCTCGAAGGTGTGCCGCAGCCGCAGCACCTTGCCGTCCACCAGGTAGGCCTTGTGCCCCCGGTCGTCCTCGATCCAGTAGTCGTCGCCGACCGCGAACAGCTTCTCCCTGACCAGGTACCGCACCACAGCCTCCTCCGTCGTCGGACTCGAACCACCCATTCGACCCGACCCCCCACCCGCCGCGGAGCACCGCCGCGCCGAACCGCTTCAATACCGCCATGCCCACCACCGCGACCCTGCACAGCGAGCGCCTCGACCTCCTCCCGCTCGCCCCCGAGCACGCCGACGAACTGGCCGCCGCCCTCGCCGACCCGGCCCTGCACGCCTTCACCGGCGGCCGCCCGGCCACCCCCGAGGAGCAGCGCGCCCGCTGCGCCCGGCTCGCCGCCGGCTCCCCCGACCCGGCCGAGGTCTGGGGCAACTGGGTGCTCCGGCTGCGCGCCGACGCCGCCCTGGTCGGCTACGTCCAGGCCACCGTCCGCCCCGCCACCGCCGAGGCCGAACTCGCCTGGGTGGTCGGCACCCCCTGGCAGCGCTGCGGCCTGGCCACCGAGGCCGCCCGCGCCCTGCTCGCCCACCTCGCCGCCACCGGCACCACCACCGTCCTCGCCCACATCCACCCCGACCACCACGCCTCCGCCCGCATCGCCCGCGCCCTCGGCCTGCACCCCACCCCGCACCGCCAGGACGGCGAGATCCGCTGGCAGGCCACCCTCCCCCGGCCGTAGGAACCCCCGCCGCCCGGAATGCCCACTGCCGCCGATGGGGTTGGATACAGCCATGGCATCTCGTGCACGTGTACGCGCCCCCGAGCTGGTCGGGGCAGGCGGTTGGCTGAACACCGGCGGCAAGGACCTCACCCTCGCCGACTTCCGGGGCAAGATCACCGTCCTGGACTTCTGGATGTCCTGAACCATTGAGGTAACTCCAGATAGGGTGTATCGCGTGCACCACCACACCATCGCTGACCTGTACCTTCGCCTGTCCCTGGATAGGGACGGGAAGACAGCGATCGACCGCCAGGAAGCCGACTGCCGCGCATGGGCGGAGCGCAACGGACTGACCGTCCGCAAGGTCCACATCGACCGGGGACGCAGCGGGTACAAGGACGTGAGTCGCAAGGGCTTCGATGCCGCGCTCACTGCCGTCACGTCCGGCGTGGTGGGCGTCCTGGTCGTCTGGAAGCTCGATCGCCTTTCTCGGAAGGGAATCGGCGAAGTCGGCACAGCGCTCGACGCCATCGGGCGCGTTGGCGGCCGTCTCGTCTCCGTGATGGATGGCCTCGACACGGCCAACGACAGCGCTCGGGTCACGATTGCCCTGCTCGCTGAGCTTGCCCGCTCGGAGTCACGCAACATCGGTACCCGCGTGAGCAATGCAAAGCGGTACCTGCGCCAGAAGGGCCAGTGGATCGGCGGTCAGCCACCCTACGGGCTCGCCGTGGAACCGGAGACCAAGAAGCTGGTGCACGACCCGGACACCGCCGTCTACGCCCGGATGATCGCGGACGAGGCGCTGAGCGGCAAGGCGCTGGTGCACATCGCCCGCTTTCTGAATGAGCACGAGATCGAGTCCCCGCGTGGCGGTAAGTGGAGTTCTTCCAGCGTCATGCAGTTGCTCCGCGCCCCGGCGTTCGCTGGCCTCATGCCTCAGACGGAGTACACGGAGGCAGCAGACGGAACACGGAAGTACGGCAGCCGAGTCGTGCCCTACCGGGACCCCGAGACGCTGGACACGATCAGCATCGGCGAGGGCATCATCACCCCCGGTGAGCGGGAGCTGATCATCCGGCAACTGGAGTCCCGAACGTTCCCGCATGCGGGCAAGCGCCACGGCCACAAGCAGGGCACGGCGCTTCTCACCGGTCTTGCCCGCTGCGCCCTGTGCGAGTCGCCGATGAGCCAGTCAGGGACTTCCTACGTCTGCGCCAACAAGCGGATGGGTCGGGGATGCTCGGGAGTCACAGCGCGAGTCGCGAGCCTTGACCACCACGTGACCGATGCGTTCCTGAGCCGTCTTCCGGCGCTGGAGCCGGGAGACCCGTTGCTGTCCGCCATCGCAGCCCGATGGGTTCAGCGGCAGGACCCCGAGGTGTTCGCGAAGCGGGACGCGATAGAGGCGGAGATCAGCGACGAGAGCGCCCGTCTGGCCGACCTGGAAGACGCTCGCTACGTGCGAGGCGAATTCTCGGGGGCCGACGCGATCGAGCGGTACAACCGTCTCGCTGGCCGCTTGCGAGGCCGGATCGACGGCCTGCGCGCCAACTTGGCAGCAATGCCGACCCCAGCAGTCGACATTTCCCCACTGTTGGACGGTGAGCTCCTGCGGGAAGCGTGGGAGAGGGACGTCGTCGCAGGCCAGCGCGACCGGCTGAGGCTGGCCATTGACCGCGTGAACGTCAGCCGGGGCGAGCGGGGCAAGCGGTTCGCTGGCCATGATCGGTGCGTCATCGAGTGGGCCGACATGGCGCCTGAGAACCCGTAGCCGTCCCACTAGACACCCCCTCGCAGCCCCGTCCTGGCCATACCCGGCCGGGACGGGGCTTTCGCATGACCGCAGAGTGCCACCGGGGCCATGCCCGCCCGCCTGAGAAGTCCTCGCCGCAGTCACCCGCCAGGGCGGCTACGCCCACTCACTGCCCGTGCTGGCGGACGGGCCACTGTGAGCCACGCCACAGCACGCCTTGTAGGACCCCGCCAGGCCGGCGAGCAGCACTGCCCCTGTTCTCCCTTGGCTGTTTCCTGGTACGCGCTGTGGGGGTCCTACAGGCGCCGTGCGCGATCCGCCAGCGCGAGCGGCCAGATCCGTTAACCACCCCCCGTTAATACCTATGCCAGCCGAGGCAGGTCGCAGGGTGGTCCCGTTAGGAAAGAGAGTAAGTGCTGTACCTACTTCTGTATCTATCTATAGCAGTACTCGCATATAGCTCTGTAGGGGTACTGGGGAAACCTGTATCACCACCACGCCACTTTCCTAACACTATCCCGGGAGGCCGTTCCTGCTGACCATCGGAATCGCCTGTGACCGGTGCGGGAAGTCCCTGCGGGGCCGTCAGCGCGCCGTCTGCTCGAACGCCTGCCGTCAGGCACTCAAGCGGGCCGAGAAGCGGACCACCGCCGATCTGATGGGGCGTCCATGCGATGCCTGCGGCGACGCTTCCGACTACGCCAACGGCCACGGGGCCTGGTGCGAGGCGCATACAGCCAGGGCCCGACACGAGGACGCGGAAGCAGCGCGCTGGGACGCCATGTGCGCCCTGGAAGGCTGCGAGAACAGCGCCGGATGGGACGGCATGGGCCGGGCCCGCAAGTACTGCTCGAACGCCCACAGCCAGAAGGCGTACCGGCTGCGTAAGGCCGCTGCCGCTGCTGCCGTTATGGCTCCCCGGTCGACTCTGACGCCAGGGGGCGGACGGGAGGACATTAGCCGCTCCGAGTAACCACAGGTGCCGGGATGGTGGGACACCCTGGCCCTTCGGCCTCCCGTGGCACTAATTGAATAACCCATGATTCCGCCCTGCCCTGCCGATCTCCGGCAGCGTAGGGCTTTTGTATGCAAAAAATGAAAGGGTACTGTGATGGACCGCAGGGAATTCGTCAGCTCGGTCATGGCGAAGGTCATGGCAGAGGACGGCGCGAAGGAAAGCCGCCCGGCGCAGGATACTTCGCCTGACGTGAACTCGCCGGAGATCACCGCCATGCGCGAGAAGGTGGCAAAGTCGTCCGGCCTTTCTCTGGCGCTGGCTGGCAGGCTGAGCGGCACCACCGAGGCCGAGATCAAGGCGGACGCCGATCGCCTCACGGAGGCAATTCGGTCCATGCCCGCGAACCTGCGCACTCATCCGAAGTCGCTCGTTCCGACCGGCGGTGCAGTCGATCAGCCGCCCTCGCACCTGGACATTGACCCGATAAAGCTCGCCGCCAACATCATGGCTCGCCGGCTGGGAAGCTGAACGCCAATGACCGAAATCAGTGGAATTCCCGAAAACTCGGACCCGTCCATTCGAGTGCTCAACCCGGAGGGCTCGAAGGGGAACGGTCAATTCGGCTGGCACTTCTGGTGCGACCCGGTCGACACCGGCGAAACAGCGGAGGACTGTGAATGACTGAGTACCGAAATGCGAACTTCCTGCCCGCCCTGGAGGCGACGGCGAGCGTCCTCACCTTCTCGGCCGGGGGCCGCCCCTCGCTGGCCTACCGGCCGGTGATCGGCTGGCTGTCGGACCCCGTGCTCACCTACGCCGAGAAGACCGGCGGGCATTCGATCCCGTACGCCATTCCGCTTGTTCTTACCGCTAGCGGTGTAGCGCACGGAATGTCCCCTGCGGACGTTTCCCCGAAGGAGACCGGGGACGGAATCCGAGTGCCGGCCGACGAATTCCTACTGGGCGTCTCAACCAATCAGGCTGACGCTCAGCGGAGTTACGGCGCTGTACTGGATGCAGTCGAGCGCATGTTGGTCGAGATGGCCGAGCAGCAGGAAGCCGACGAGGCCGAGGTCCGAGAGGCCGCCGAGAGTGCGGCACACGCCGAGCGTGAAGCCGCTAAGCATGCTGCCGACATGGCCGCCGCAAAGGTTGCACAACGAGCCGACGTGATCAGCGGCGCCGATGCACTCATTGCCGAGAACCGCGAATTCATCGCATCGCATTCCGCCATCATGCCTGAGGAGAACACCATTGCCTGAAAACCTGACGCCCGAGCAGCAGCGCGCAAAGCGCATTGAAATGCTCCGTACCCGCGCCGAAATGGCCATCCCGCATTACGTTGACCTGATGACCCCGGATTCCGTCCGGGCCGCTCTCGCCGAGCTGGAGAGCACTCGGGAGCGCCGGGACGCCGTGGACGACCTGGTGGGCGCGCTCCGCGTGGAGCTGGCGGGCCTGGACGAGAAGGACGCCAGGGCCGCCAAGGATGCGCTCCGCGACGGCAAGCCGATCCCCAAGGCCACGAACCGGGGGCAGCTGGAGAACAAGCTTGCCGAGGCCGAGCGTCAGCAGGTGCCGCTGTACGAACTGGCGGCCGAAGCGGCCCACGCGGTGAAGGTCGCAGCCATCGCCGTTCGCGCGGACTGGCGACAGACGATCTGCGAGGAGGCCGAGACGGCCCGCACCGAGGCGCTGGCCACGACCGCTCGGCTTACGGCTCTCATGGATCAACTCAGCATCCACGCAAAGGCAGTTGAGGATATGGATGGCGACCTTGCCCAGCCGTGGGGAGCGAACGAGCGGCAGTGGCGGATCATGGCTCCGCGTGGCGGGATCCCATGGGATACCGACCGGCGGGCGCTGGACCGGATCGCCTCTGACCGGCTGGAGTACTCGACCACCTACCCCGGCGGCCTGCCGGGCCGACTGAGCCCCGACGCCGACCCGGCGGAGGAGCACAACCCGATGGCCGTTCCGTCGGCCCCGTTCGGTTCCCAGGCCCGATACCGACGATGAGCCAGGCATGGGAGGGCAGCGATCGGCGGGCACGCCTGCCGCGCAACTGGGCCACTCTCCGGCGCAGCGTCATGCAGCGCGCTGGCTGGCAGTGCGAATGGATGCGGGCGGACACGGGCCAGCGCTGCCCCGAGGTGGCGTCCGACTGTGACCATGTGATCCCGGGCGACGACCACAGCCCGAGCAACCTGCAAGCGCTGTGCGGCTACCACCATGGGGTGAAGTCGGGCCGTGATGGTGGCCTGGCCGCTGCTGCAAGTCGGAAGCCCGGCGGCCGGTACTCACGGCTGCGCAAGCCGCCCGAGCACCCCGGTTACGTTGCGTAGCGCCTGAGGGTGGGGGAGGACTCCCCTCCCCCTCTCTCAGGGATCGGTGCCGATAGCAGGAATCAGCCTCTCTACGGGTCTGGGAGATCCAGCCCGGCCCGCTTGTCACCCGCTGTGACCTGGCCCAGCGCCTGATTCCCCGCCCGGCCCACCCGCGCGTGCACAGCGCGGGTGCACCTGCGCGCCCGCCCGCGCACACGTGAGGGCCTCCGAGCCCAGAACACCCCACAGAGCCGCCACCCGGGGTCCTGGTCGGCCCGACAGCCGGCCGGGGCCCAACGGGCCCACCGGACCCGCCATGGCCCGCCAAGTACCCACCGTGGCAACAAGACTGGAGATACCTATCCGAACACCCTTCGTCCATCCGCCATGCGGCCGGGAGTGGTCCGGCCTGCGAGCCGAGCACTGTCCGGCCTGTCACGAGACGTTCGCCAGCACCCGAGCAGGCGACGCCCACCGAACCGGCCCACACAACGCCCGCAGGTGCCTCCCACCCGCCACCGCCGGGCTCTGGCAGGACGCCCGGGGCCTCTGGCACCGCAAGCCCTACCCGGATCTCTGAGCGCGCCCTTGCCCCTACCTGGCCCTTCGAGGGCCGGGCAGGGGCCTTCTTTGCATTCTCCCGCCAAGCCAGATCGCTGATCGGGATAGGGGGCCTGCTGTCGACACCGGCAACAGAAACCGGGCAGGCAAGAGCAGGTGCACATCAACTGAACTAATTTGTCTGACAGTTGGGATAGCTGGCCAGCATACTGACGTCCATGAGTGAGATTTGGGTGCCGACGCTTCAGCTCCCCGACGGCGACGACGAGGACGAGCATGTGAAGACCACGTTCGCGCACTACGGCCTGGCCATGTACCACGCCGAGGTTCTGGGGCACGGGCTCGTCAACGCACTCGCCGTAACAAAGATCATCGAAGCCCGAGACCAGGCTGAGGTTCTGATCCGCGACCCCTGGGCGCAGGGCTTCAAGAAGACCATGGAGAAGCTGATCACCCACGTCAGTCAGCAGACAGCCGCTGACCAGCAGCTTATCGACGACCTCAACGAGTGCCGGGCTCGCCGCAACCATCTCGCCCATGCCTTCTGGCGCGATCACGCAGAAGAGTTCTGCTCGTACGCAGGCCGAAACAGCATGATCGAGAAGCTTGAGTCCGACGACGCCCTGTTTGTGGGGACGGATAAGCGACTCGCCGAGGTAATGGACCCGCTCCACGGCCAGCTGGGCATCAGCGAGGACCTCTTCAGTGCGACCTTCAGCAAGCTGTATCGCGAGGCCAAGGGCCGCTAGAGGGCGCTCGGGGCCGATTGGGCCCTACGTTCCAGGTCACGTCAGGTGTCGCGGTCCCGACGTGACCCAGGAAGATTCACTAACCGAGGTACGGTGCGATCCTGCCCTCTAGAAAGTGCTGGAGCCGAAGGCGCTGCGTGTGGTGCATCGGCAGGTCGCCGATGCCTTCAGGCGCGACGAACTGGAGGTCTGTGGACTCGTCAGAGATGCGCAGTTCACCGCCCGTGATGTGGGCCGTGAAGCAAACATTGAACTGTTGCCGAACCTCGCCGTCCGAGTAAGCAATGACGTGTCGGGGATCGGTGTAAGTGCCGACCAGCCCCGTGATCTCGACATCGAACCCGGTCTCCTCGCGAACCTCTCGCACGGCGGTGCCCGGGAGAGACTCACCAAGATCCATCGCTCCGCCAGGCAGGGCATACAACCCGTTGTCAGTGCGCCGCTGGAGCAGGATGCGCCCGGCCTCATCCGTAACGACGGCGGAAGCCGCGACCACCAGCCGGTTTGGCTTGGGCGCGTTGGGGTCGTCGTAGTACTCGGTCCGTGCCATGTCTCAGCTCTCCTCGACTGGTTGTGCTGCGCTCCACACCGCATCGAAGCTCGAAGCGTAGGTGTCGAACATCGTGCCCGCACCCGTCCGGCGGAGATGCCAGACCGGAGCACCGAAGGCGTTCACGCCCCAGACGTGGGCATTCACGAGAAGCTCATCGTCTGCCCGGTACAGGCTGTTGTAGAGGGTGGTCCCATGAGTGCGGATCTCGATGCCGGGAGTGCCGATAAGGGGGCCGTAGTGCATCAGGGCGAGGCGGCACCGAGACTCGATGCCGTGGCCGAACCTCTCCTCTTCGCCGCGCTGCCTCACGTTCTCGCTGTCGGCGTCACCGAGGGCGATGCGGACTACGCAGCCGTCAGCGGCACGCTCGCGAAGGAGATCGTTAAGCCTGGGGTACGCCTCGTGGAGGAACACCGCAGCGTAGACCAACACGTCAATGCGTTCAGCAGCCTTACCGAGCAGATCAATGAAGACGGACACCGGCAAGTCAGCCCGCTGCTCGTACAGCGCCACCAGCTCAGGGCTTATAGCCCGTGCGGCTCGGGGCTGCCGCAGGCTCGGCCACAGTGCGAACATGTCTTCTCCCAAGGCTTCGGCTGCCAGACGCGCTGTCCCTAACCGGGGCGTCCTGCTCTGGTTGGCCCACCGCTCAACCGACTTGGTGTCCACGCCGGCCTTCTCGGCGAGGGCGGCGCATGTCCAACCACCCGACACCATGACGCTTTTCAGTCTCTCGTTTGGCATCTCGCTTGTCTCCCCACAGGCACCGGTCCTTTGCTAGGGACGTTCTACCGCGCGAGGGACGTTCTGGAGTGTCCTTCGCGCGAGGTTTCACCGTCCCGGGCGGTTGCCAGATCTTGGTGGCAACTCGGTGGGAGGAGCGACTAATGACGACGAAGACGGGCAGCGCAAGGACGCTGTCCGAGCACAGGGCGGCACGTCGCCAGACGGCGGGGACCTTCAACCCGCTCGACGACTATGACACCGAAGTGTCGGCCCGAGTGGCAGAAAAAGGTGTCCTGCGCGAGTGGCCCGCCTGCACCTGCGGCAAGGACACCTGTCCCGACAAGGGGGCCGCGTGACGCTGCCCACGGCTCCCTCCCCGGCTGTCAGCGCGCCGGAGAACCCCTGTCTGGGGTGTGCCTACTTCGACGGGATCGAAGCGCAGTACCCGGCCGACACCAACCCCACCATCGCGCGTCACTTGGTCCGGTGGCGGCGGCGCCACGCCGACGACGGTGAGTGCACGAACCCGCTGGCGGACCCGAATGAGTGACCACCAGGACGGCCACCAGACGGCCTCACATGCCCCCTCCGGAGACGTTGAGCCCGTGGACCCGTTCGAGTGGCTGAGGACCCACCCGTGGCCCGGTATGCGGCCCGGCGGGCCCCGGCCCGCCGGGCCCCGGCCGGTCCTCAGCCCGGAGGAGCACACCGAGGTGCCCCTGACTCTGGAGGAACGGCAGTGCCGGGCAGCGCTGCTGGCACGGGTGCGCGAGGCGAATCACCCAAGGCACTGACGCGCCCAACAGAACTCCCGTCCCGGCAGCCTGGGGAAGTATGCGGCCGGGACGGGTCGCACAACCCAGCAGGCAAACGCCAGTTGGGCCCGACCAGCACGGAGGTACTGAGATGGGTAAGCACGGCGGCGGGTCCGGCGACGGCAAGGGCGGCGGGCAGCAGGACGACAGCAGCAGCGGCAACAAGCACGGCGGTGGCGGGTCCTCCGAGGGTGGGAACACCAGCGACGGCCAGGGCCCGGCGGACGGCAAGTAACCAATGAGCACCAAGCACGATGCGGAGGCCGGTCGGACCCGGCTGGCCTCCGCGCTCATCGCCAACGGGTCTCTCGCCTCGGACTGGCTGGGGCCGTACAACGCCGTGCCGCGCCATCTGTTCGTGCCTGACACGATCTGGCCCGGCCAGGCCGACGGCGTGCGTCAGGGAGAGGCTGTGCACCGGTACGGCGATCCTGCGGGGTGGTGGAACGCCGTCTACTCGGACGTGCCGCTCACGACCCAGTGGGACGACGGCGACCACACCGGGGACGCACGGGGCACGACTCCCACGTCGTCCAACTCGATGCCCACCATGGTGTTCTCCATGCTCGCCGCCCTGGATGTGCAGGACGGAAACCGGGTGTTGGAGATCGGCACCGGGACCGGCTGGAACGCCGCCCTGTTGTCCCACCGGCTCGGGTCCGGGAACGTGGTCACCATCGAGGTCGACCAGGACAGCGCCGCCGACGCGCAACGCCGACTCGCTCGGGCCGGGTACTTCCCCGCGCCCGTGGTCGGCGACGGAACGAAGGGCCACCCGGACGGCCTCCCCTTCGATCGGGTGATCGCCACCTGTTCGGTCGGCCAGGTGCCGCACGAGTGGGTGGCCCAGACCCGGCCGGGCGGGCTGATCGTCGCCCCGTGGGGGCCGCAGTACGGCGGGGAAGCCGTGGTGCGGCTGACGGTCGGCAACGACGGCACGGCAAGCGGCCGGTTCGTCGGGTCGTCCGCCTTCATGCGGCTGAGGCAGCAGCGCACCCCCCGGCCGAACAGCCTTGAGTACCTGTCCGGGCCCTGGCCGGCGGACGGCTCGAAGTCCTCAACTCGGCTTTCGCCGGACGACGTTGGCGGCTGGCTTGAGATGTTCGCCATCGGCGTGCAGGTCTCCGGGGCGTTCCCGCTCACCGAGCGGTACGACGACGGTACGTACACGCTGTGGCTGCACGACACGGCCGTCACGTCGTGGGCCACCGCCGACTGGGAACCGGACCGGACCGCCTACGAGGTGGTGCAGTCCGGCCCCCGGAACCTCTGGGACGAGGTGGAGACCGCTCGGCGCTGGTGGGACGACCAAGGCCGCCCCGGCTTCGACCGGTTCGGACTCACGGTGACCCCGGACGGCCACACGGTCTGGCTGGACAGTGTGGAGACCCCGGTTCCCGTCCGAGGGTGACCGGACAACCGGCCCCGTCCGCGCGTCGCCCCCGTGGCACGTGGACGGGGCTCCACCTGTGCCACACGTCCAGGGGCGATCACCCGCTGCCGCTATGCCACAACGGCCAGACGCCCGGAATGCTGACATCCGAGGTGGGGTTTGATTGGGGCATGGCTTCTCGTGCACGTGTCCGCGCCCCTGAACTGGTCGGCGCTGGTGGATGGCTCAACACCGGCGGCAAGGATCTGTCCCTGGCAGACTTCCGAGGTCGCATTTTGGTACTAGACTTCTGGACCTTCTGCTGCATCAACTGTCTGCACGTCCTCGACGAGCTCCGCGAGCTCGAGGAGCGGCACCGCGACACCGTGGTGATCGTCGGCGTGCACTCGCCGAAGTTCGTGCACGAGGCCGACCACCAGGCGGTCGTCGACGCGGTCGCCCGCTACGAGGTGCACCACCCGGTGCTGGACGACCCGGCGCTGGCGACCTGGAAGCAGTACGCCGTCCGCGCCTGGCCGACGCTGGTGGTGATCGACCCCGAGGGCTACGTGGTGGCCCAGCACGCCGGCGAGGGCCACGCCCACGCGATCGCCCGCCTGGTCGCCGAGCTGGAGGCGGAGCACGAGGCCAAGGGCACGCTGCGGCGCGGCGACGGCCCGTACGTGGCGCCCGAGCCGAGCACCGACGACCTCAAGTTCCCCGGCAAGGCGGTGCGGCTGCCGAACGGCCACTTCCTGGTCGCCGACTCCGGCCACCACAGCCTGGTGGAGCTGGCCGAGGACGGCGAGACGGTGGTGCGCCGGATCGGCGACGGGCAGCGCGGCCTGGTGGACGGCACCAGCCCCCGGTTCAGCGAGCCGCAGGGCCTCGCCCTGCTCCCCGGGAACGGCGACTACGACGTGGTGGTGGCCGACACCGTGAACCACGCGCTGCGCGGCGTACGGCTGGCCGACGGCAGCGTCACCACGCTGGCCGGCACCGGCCGCCAGTGGTGGCAGGGCTCGGCGACCGAGGGCCCGGCCCGCGAGGTGGACCTCTCCTCGCCCTGGGACGTCGCCTGGTTCGACGGCCGGGTGTGGATCGCGATGGCCGGCGTGCACCAGCTGTGGGCGTACGACCCGGCGACCGGCACCGTCGGCGTCGCGGCCGGCACCACCAACGAGGGCCTGGTGGACGGGCCGGCCGCCGAGGCCTGGTTCGCCCAGCCGTCCGGCCTGGCGGTCTCCGCGGACGGCGGGACGCTCTGGGTGGCCGACTCCGAGACCTCCGCGCTGCGCTCCGTTTCACGTGAAACCGACGGCGGCACGACGGTCCGCACCGCCGTCGGCACCGGCCTGTTCGACTTCGGCCACCGCGACGGCGCCGCCGACCAGGCGCTGCTCCAGCACCCGCTGGGCGTCACCGTGCTGCCGGACGGCTCGGTGGCCGTCAGCGACACCTACAACCACGCGCTGCGCCGCTACGACCCGGCGAGCGGCGAGGTCACCACCCTGGCCACCGACCTGCGCGAGCCCTCCGGGGCGGTGCTGGTGGACGGCGACATCGTGGTGGTCGAGTCGGCCCGGCACCGGCTGACCAGGCTGCGGCTGCCCGAGGAGGCGGTGCGGGTCGAGTCGGTCGCCCACCGCACCCAGCGCGCGGCCACCGAGGTCGCGCCGGGCACCCTGCGGCTGGACGTGGTCTTCGAGGCGCCGAGCGGCCAGAAGCTGGACGAGCGCTACGGCCCGTCCACCCGGCTGCTGGTCAGCGCGACCCCGCCCGAGCTGCTGGTCTCCGGTGCGGGCGCGGACACCGACCTCTCCCGCGAGCTGGTGCTCTCCGACCGGGTCGCCGAGGGCGTGCTGCACGTCTCGGCGATGGCCGCCTCCTGCGACGACGACCCGGAGATCGAGTTCCCGGCCTGCCACGTGCACCAGCAGGACTGGGGCGTGCCGGTGAAGCTGGTCGCCGACGGCGTCCGCCGCCTCCCGCTGGTCCTGGCCGGCCTGGAGTAGCCCGGGCCCGAAGCAGTCCGGGAGCAGTCAGGGCCCGGAGCAGTCCGGGCGACACGCCAGGGGCCCGCCGGAGAACCGGCGGGCCCCTGCGCGTTCACCCTCGACCTCAGCCCTCCAGGAAGGCCTTGATCGCGCTCGCCAGCAGGTACGGGTCCTCCGCCCCGCACAGCTCGCGCGCCGAGTGCATGGACAGCGCCGCGATGCCGCAGTCCACCGTCTTGATGCCCAGGCGCGCCGCCGTGATCGGCCCGATGGTCGTCCCGCAGGGCATCGCGTTGTTGGACACGAAGCTCTGCCACGGCACGCCGGCCTTCTCGCAGGCGGCCGCGAACACCGCCCGGCCGACGCCGTCGGTCGCGTAGCGGTTGTTGACGTTCACCTTGAGGATCGGCCCGTTGTTCGGCAGCGGGTGGTGGCCCGGCTCGTGCCGCTCCGAGTAGTTCGGGTGGACGGCGTGGCCCATGTCCGAGGACAGGCAGACGGTGCCGGCCAGCGCCCGGGCGCGGTCCTCGGTGGAGCCGCCGCGGGCGTGGATCGTCCGGTCCAGCACGTTGCCGAGCAGCGGGCCGTGCGCGCCGGTGTCGGACTCGCTGCCGGTCTCCTCGTGGTCGAAGGCGGCCAGCACCGGGATGTACGGCAGCTCGGCGCCCCCCGTGACGGCGGCCGCCAGCGCGGCCGTCGCCGCGTGCACCGAGAGCAGGTTGTCCAGCCGGGGGCCGGCCAGCAGCTCGCGGTCGCGGCCCAGGTACGAGGCGGGCTGGACGTCGTGGGTCATCAGGTCCCAGCCGGCCACGTCCTCGGCGGCCAGCCCGGCCCGCTCGGCGACGTGGGCGATCAGCGCGCCCTCGTCGACCGGGCCGAGGCCCCAGATCGGGGTGAGGTGGCGCTGCCGGTCGAGCTTCATGCCGTCGTTGACCTGGCGGTCCAGGTGGATGGCGAGCTGGGGCACGCGCAGCAGCGGCTCGTCCAGCTGGACGAGCCGCTCGGTGCCGTCCTTCAGCGCGAGCCGGCCGGACAGGCCGAGGTCCCGGTCCAGCCAGGTGTTCAGCGGCACCCCGCCGTAGATCTCCACCGCGACCTGCCGCCACCCGGCCGAGCCGGTGTCCGGCACCGGCTTCACCCGCAGGTTGGGCGAGTCGGTGTGGGTGCCGACGATCCGGAACGGGGTCTCCGGCCCGGCCCCCTCGGGCAGGTACCACGCGATCAGCGCGCCACCGCGGATCAGGTAGCGCCCACCGGCCGTCCCGTCCCACGCCTCCGTCTCGGCGACCTGACGGAACCCCGCCTTCTCCAGTCGCTCGGCGGCGCTCGCGACCGCGTGGTACGGGGACGGCGAAGAGCCGAGGAACGCGATCAGATCGTCGGTGTGCGTCCGGTCGAAGAATGCCCGGCGGGCGGCGGTCGACATACTGCTCCAGGGTCGAGGGAGGGCCGAAGTCGGATGGGGGACCGACCTCGCACCTTGAGCATATGCCCGTACACGGACATGGCATTCGTTGCCTCGTCACGGATGCGGCCCACCGTCACGACCGTCGACCGGCGCTGCGCCGGCCCCCTTCACGCCCTGGTCCCGCACGGTCGCACACCGTCAGCGGAACTCCCCGAATCCCCTGCCCCGGGGCGGGACTTCGCCCCCCCCCCGGGAGCCGGAAACACCGAAGGGCCCGGTGGCAGCCGGGCCCTTCGGTGCGAGGGTGTCGTCAGGCGGTCAGAAGAGGGTGCGGGACCTTAGAAGGCCTCCTCCGCCAGCTCCATGATCTCGTTGTCGATGCCCTCGGCGATCGCCCGCTGCGGGGCGATGGTCGGGAGGACGTTCTTGGCGAAGAAGCGGGCGGCCGCGACCTTGCCCTGGTAGAACGGCACGTCCTTCTCGGAGGCGCCGGCCTCCAGCTTGGCCAGGGCCACCGCGGCCTGACGCAGCAGCAGCCAGCCGACCACGACGTCGCCGGAGACCATCAGCAGGCGGGTGGTGTTGAGGCCCACCTTGTACATGTTCTTGACGTCCTGCTCGACCGAGGTCAGGTCGGCGATGAGCTTGCCGACGATGGCCTCCAGGTCGCCGGCGGCCTTGGCGAGCAGCTCGCGCTCGGCGGCCAGGGCGTCGCCGCCCTCGGCGGAGGCGAGGAACTTCTGGATCTGCTCGGACAGCGCGGCCAGCGCCTGGCCGCCGTCCTTGACGATCTTGCGGAAGAAGAAGTCCTGGCCCTGGATCGCCGTGGTGCCCTCGTAGAGGGTGTCGATCTTGGCGTCCCGGATGTACTGCTCGATCGGGTACTCCTGCAGGTAGCCGGAGCCACCGAAGGTCTGCAGGGACTGGGCGAGCTGCTCGTAGGACTTCTCCGAGCCGTAGCCCTTGACGATCGGCAGCAGCAGGTCGTTGAGGCGCTCGGCGGCCTCGTCGGTCTCGCCGCGCAGCTTGGCGGCGGTCATGTCGTCCTGGACCGACGCGGTGAACAGGACCAGCGCGCGCATGCCCTCGGCGTAGGCCTTCTGGGTCAGCAGCGAGCGGCGCACGTCGGGGTGGTGGGTGATGGTGACGCGCGGGGCGGTCTTGTCCAGGAACTGCGAGATGTCGGCGCCCTGCACGCGCTCCTTGGCGTACTCCAGGGCGTTCAGGTAGCCGGTGGAGAGGGTGGCGATGGCCTTCGTGCCGACCATCATCCGGGCGAACTCGATGATCTTGAACATCTGGCGGATGCCGTCGACCTTCTCGCCGAGCAGCCAGCCCTTGGCCGGGTGCTTGGCACCGAAGGTCATCTCGCAGGTGTTCGAGGCCTTGAGGCCCATCTTGTGCTCGACGTTGGTGGCGTAGGCGCCGTTGCGCTCGCCCAGCTCGCCGGTCTCCCAGTCGAAGTCGTACTTGGGGACGATGAACAGGCCCAGGCCCTTGGTGCCGGGCTTGCCGCCCTCGGGGCGGGCCAGCACCATGTGGATGATGTTCTCGGACATGTCGTGCTCGCCCGAGGTGATGAAGCGCTTGACGCCCTCGATGTGCCAGGAGCCGTCCTCCTGCTTGATCGCCTTGGTGCGGCCGGCGCCCACGTCGGAGCCCGCGTCGGGCTCGGTGAGGACCATGGTGGAGCCCCACAGGCGGTCGGTCATCCGCTTGGCGACCTCGAGCTGCTCCTCGGTGCCCTCGTCGGCGATGACGCCGGCGAAGGCCGGGCCGGAGGAGTACATCCAGATGGCCGGGTTGGAGCCCAGGATCTGCTCGGCGAAGGCCCAGATCAGCGAGTTCGGGGTGACCTGGCCGCCGATGGACTCCGGGATGCCCAGGCGCCACCACTCGGCGTCCATGAAGGTCTGGTAGCTCTTCTTGAACGTCTCGGGGACCGGCGCGGTGTTGGTCTCCGGGTCGAAGACCGGCGGGTTGCGGTCGGTGTCGGCGAACGACGCGGCGAGGTCGTTCTCGGCGAGGCGGGCGATCTCGCTGAGGATGTTCTTCGCGGTCTCGACGTCCATGTCCGCGTACGGGCCGGTGCCGTACACCTGGTCGCGACCGAACACCTCGAAGAGGTTGAACTCCACGTCCCGCAGGTTGGACTTGTAGTGACCCATGGCCGTTTTCTCCGGTTCGTCGCTTCCGGGAGACCGCCGCGTTTCGGGCGCCCCGTACCCACCAGTAGGCATCATGATGCTACCCAGCGGTAACTTGGGCAAGCCCCCGACGGTGAATCCGCTATGAACGTGGTCACGTCCCACAGCCGGGACGGCCGCTCCTTGTCAGGATCGACGCCAGCGCGCGCGGGTGCGCTCCCGCTAGCCTGTCCGTGTGTACGGATATGACCAGAACGCATACCCGGGTGACCCCTACCAGCAGCAGACGGGTCCGCAGCCGGGCATGAACGGCATGCCCGGACCGGACGCCTACGGCGCGCAGGGCCAGGCGCCCCAGCAGTCGCTGTACCCGGAGCCCTCCCCGCCGTCCCTGGCGGACGCGGTCCGGGCCTTCACCACGGGCTCGATGGCGGTCGAGGACTTCCAGGCCATCTTCATCACCTCCAAGGTGCACTGCCCGCGCGGCGAGCGCCCCGGCTTCCTGGCCCTGCACAACACCCCGACGCCGGTGATCCCGATGTTCAGCTCGCTGAAGGAGCTGCGCCGCTACGCCGGCAAGGACTCCAAGCACTTCACCGTCACCGGCGCCGAGGTGCTGGACCTGCTGCCGACCGGCTACGGCTTCGCGCTGGACATGGAGGGCGAGCACCGGATGGTGTTCGACGCCAAGGCGGTCGAGCAGATGGTCGACTTCACCATGCGCCGGATGTACGGATAGCCCACCCTGGGAGGGGAGCCCGCGCTCCCTCGTCGCTACATAGTTCAACTTTCAACTTGCTTGTTGTTGATGATTGAACTAATCTCGTGGACGTAGGCCAGAGAACCCCCCTCGAAGGAGGCCGACATGCCCGCCGTGACCGTCGACAACCCGCTGACCCTCCCGCGCGTCACCACGCCGGACCCGGCCGTCGCGAACGCCCGGCCGGTGCTCACCGTCGCGACCGCACCCGAGGGCTACGAGGGCGAGGGCTTCCCCGTCCGCCGCGCCTTCGCCAAGATCAACACCAAGTTCCTCGACCCGTTCATCATGATGGACCAGATGGGCGAGGTGGACTACGCGGCCGGCGAGCCGAAGGGCACCCCGTGGCACCCGCACCGGGGCTTCGAGACGGTCACGTACATCATTGACGGAACGTTCATCCACCAGGACTCGCACGGCGGCGGCGGCACCATCACCGACGGCGACACCCAGTGGATGACGGCCGGCTCGGGCCTGCTGCACATCGAGACCCCGCCGGAGTCGCTGGTGCTGTCCGGCGGCCTGTTCCACGGCCTCCAGCTCTGGGTCAACCTGCCCGCCTCGGACAAGATGATCGCCCCCAAGTACCAGGACATCCGCGGCGGCAGCGTCAAGCTGCTCAGCACCGAGGACGGCGGTGCGCTGATCCGCGTCATCGCCGGTGAGATCGACGGCCACCAGGGCCCCGGCACCACCCACACCCCGATCACCATGGCCCACGTGTCGGTGAACCCCGGCGCCCAGGTCACCCTGCCCTGGCGCGCCGACTTCAACGCCCTCGCCTACGGCCTGGCCGGCAACGGCTCGGCCGGCACCGAGCGGCGCCCGTTCCACCGGGGCCAGGCCGTGGTCTTCGGCGACGGCGACTCGATCACCATCCGCGCCGACGAGAAGCAGGACTCCCGCGACAACAACTTCGAGGTCGTCCTGCTCGGCGGCCTGCCGATCCGCGAACCCGTCGCCTGGTACGGCCCGTTCGTGATGAACAGCCACCGCGAACTCCAGCAGGCCATGGAGGACTTCCAGGCCGGCCGCCTCGGCACCGTCCCCGCCGGCGCCGAGTAGTCCGCCACGGCGCAGGGCCCCGGACCACCCGGTCCGGGGCCCTGCGCCGTCCGCGGGCGACCCTCCCCGCGGCCGGGGAACGGGCGGCCGCGGCAAGGCGCCGGCTCACAGCAGGGCGTAGAGGGCGGAGGCGTCGTCGTGGGTCTTGCCGCGCGGCCAGCGCTCGCAGCCCGCGTCCGCCCGCTCCACCTCGCGCACCTGGGCGATCAGCTCGGCCGGGCCGGACTCCGCCAGCAGCCGCAGCACGTCGCCCCAACTCCCCAGCCCGAAGCGCTCGGTGTAGCGCGAGGCGCCGTCGGTGAGGGCGGCCAGCGCGTGCAGCCGGTCCAGCCGGACGAAGCCGGTCTCGGCGTGCTCGGCGGCCCGCGGACTGGCGGCGGCGATCCACGGGCCGGCCCCCCGGTTGCGGGCGGCCCGCACCGCCAGCGCGTACTCCAGGTGCAACGCGGCCCGTTCGGCCGTGCCCGGGACGGTCGCCCAGACCTGGCGGCGCAGCCCCTCCCCGCCGGGGAAGCGCTGGTTGTCGCCGATCACCCTGGGCGGGCCGTCCTTGAGCTCCAGCACCAGCAGCGAGTCACCGAGCACCAGGTACTCCAGCGACTCGCCGTGCCGCCGGGCCGCGACCACCATCGCCGCCGGTGTGTTGGCGTGGCCGAGGTCGCAGCGGCCGCCGTGCAGCGCGGCCGTCTCCACGATGGCGTCGGCCAGGCACTCGGCGATCGAACGGTCCACCCGGTCGGTGAGCCGGGCGAGCAGGTGCACGCCCAGCCGGCGGACGTACCAGGCGGTCCCGTGCCGGCACCCGGACTCCAGGCCGGCCGGCGAGCTGGCGCCGTCCAGCAGGACCAGCGCCTCCGGCGAGGCGGCCGCGAAGTCCTCGCTCTCGCGGTCGGGCCGCCGTGCTTCCCCTGCGAGCTGTAGCTGCATCCCGACAGTGTGGCGCCGTCCCCGGCCCGCGCCCAGACCCCGTGCACCGGTGCGGGCCGGGCCGGCCCCGGTGCCCGGTGGCAGCGGGGGCGATTCGGCCATACCGTCGGATAACGGCCGCCCGATTCGGCCAATCCGGGCCGGTCGGGTTTGGGACCACCTTCGAGTGCCCGAGCGGCCCGGGACTGACGAGGAGCGGAAGATGTTCTGGCAGTTCATCGTGTTGCTCGCCGCCGCGCTCGGCTTTCCGACCGCCGCCCTGCTGTACTTCATCGGCGGGCCGCGCTTCCCGGACGAGAAGCGCGGCCCGCGGTCCGGGCCCCCGCACGCCTCCTGAGCAGCGGCCCCTCCCGCACCCGAGCCGGCCCGAGCCGGACCTGCCCCGTGTGAGGCCTATCCCGCGTGAGGCCTGCCCCGCGTCAGGCCGTCCAGGCCGGGTCGCGGCCGAGCAGCGCCAGCGCCCGGTCGAACCGGCCGGCGCCGGCGCCGACTTCGCGACCGGGGCGGAAGGCCCGCCCGGGCGCCCGGGCCTCCGGGGTGTCCGGGACGGCCTCGCTCACCGTCAGCAGCGCGGTGGCCAGGGCCTCGTCGCCGTCCACCGCCGCGACCAGCGCCGCCGCACCGCCTAGCGCGGCGGCGACGTCCCAGGCGTGCACCAGGGTGTCCACCAGGTGGAAGCCGACCGCCAGTCGGAGCGGGAAGGGGCCGCCGTCGCGGATCTCGGGCAGCCAGAGCGACCGCTCGGCGGCGGCCGCCGCCCGGAAGCCGGCGGTGAGTTCGGCACCGGTGCGGCGGAAGTCCGCCGCCGGGTCCGCGCCGAGCCGGGCGTCCGCGAACAGCGCGAGGTCCGGGCCCGCGCCGAGCGCCGCCGCGGCGAAGCCCCGGTGCTGGCCGACGCAGTGCTCCAGCAGGCGGCGCAGCGTCCAGTCGGCGCACGGGGTGGGCCGGTCCAGGTGCTCCGGCCGTACCGTGTCCACCACCTCGACGGCCACCTCCATGGCCCGTGCGTGCAGTTCGACGAGTTCCCAGTCGACGGTCCTCATGCGGCAGTGACCCCCAGTCCTGCGGAAATGAATCCGATCACCTGGTCAACGACGGCCGGTTCCGCGACGATCCTGCGGTGACCCAGCCCCCGGGTGGTCACCAGGTCGAGCCGCTCGCCGTACGCCCGCTTCAGCCGGTGCGCCTGCGCGACCGGCACCACCCCGTCGTCCTCGTCGTGCAGCACCAGCACCGGCAGCCCGATCGCCGCCGCCCGGAGCGCGGCGTCGTAGCGCTCCCAGACCCCGGCGTCCCCGGCGAACAGGCCCTGCTCGATCCGCTGGCGCAGCGCCTGCTCGACGGTGCCGTCCAGGCCCAGCCCGGCGCAGAACGCGGACGGGAAGAAGCCGACTTCGGACACCCCGGAGACGGCCGCCAGCCGGCCCGCCCGCAGTCCGTCGCCCAGCGCGCCGAAGGCCGCGCAGACGCCCAGCGAGTGCGCGACCACGGCCTCGAACGGCCCGTACCGCTCCTGGAGCCGGAGGGCGAGTTCGCGGTACTCCAGCACGCTGGTGGCGCGGCCGCCGGAATCGCCGTGCCCGGGCGCGTCGAAGGCGAGGACGCTGAGCCCGAGGGCGCGCAGCCGGGGCACGAACGGCGCGAAGCGGGAGGCCCGGGAGCGCCAGCCGTGCAGCAGCAGGACCGGCCGCTCGCCGCCGCCCCAGCGGTAGCCGACCACGGGCTTGCCGCCCACGGCCAGCGGTTCGAGGGCCGCCTGCCGGTGCACCTCCTGCTCGGCGGGCCGCACCCGGCTGCGGCGCAGCGGGCGGCGGAACAGCTCGTAGGCCGCCCGGCCGGCCAGGCCGGGGGCGATCCGGGCGGTGGGGTTGAGGGCGGTGCGGATCAGTGCCTGGGCCGGGTCCATCGGATCTCCCTGTTCTCCTGCTCCCTGGGCCTTGCTCGCGGCGAGATATTAGCACGACCGTTCGTGCAGTTTTAGGCTCCGCCCACGGCCCGCGCACTACCCTGGGCGGCACCCACCCCACGAAGGAACGAGGACGCACGATGGCCGGAGCGACCACCGACGGACGGGTCCTGCGCGGTGAGGAGACCCGCCGGGCGGTGCTGCGCCGCGCCGTCGGCATCGCCTCCGTCGAGGGCCTGGACGCCCTGTCCATCGGGCGCCTCGCCACCGACCTCGGCCTCAGCAAGAGCGGCGTCTTCGCCGGCTTCGGCTCCAAGGAGGAGCTCCAGCTCGCCACCGTCCGCGCGGCCCGCCGGATCTTCGCCGACGCCGTCGTGACCCCGGTCGCCGACACCCCGCCCGGCCTCCCCCGGGCCCGCGCGCTCTGCGAGAGCTGGCTCGCCTACTCCCGGGCCCGGGTCTTCCCCGGCGGCTGCTTCTTCCACCAGGTCATCGCCGAGTTCGACGCCCGCCCCGGCCCCGTCCGGGACGCCCTGGCCGACTGCGCCCGGCAGTGGCACGCCACCGTCGTCGAGTCCCTCGCCGCGGCCCGCACGGCCGGCGCCCTGCGCCCCGACACCGACCCCGACGACCTCGCCTTCGCCCTGATCGCGGTGCTGGAGACGGCCAACTCGCAGGCCGTGCTGCACGAGGAGGACATCCCCTACCAGCGGGCGGGCCGTCTGCTGCTGCGCCTGCTGCGCGCCGAGGCCGCCGACCCGGCCGACCCGGCACTCGCCTAGGCAGCCTCCGAGCACCTTCGGAGCGCGTCCCGCGACCCGCCCGGGGAAGCGCCCGGGAGACGCTCAGGGCGTCGCCAACACCCGTTCCAGCAGCGCCGATCCGGCCAGCAGCCGTTCGTCCCCACCCGCCGTGCCGACCACCTGGAGGCCGAGCGGAAGCCCGTCCGGGGTGCACCCGGCGGGCAGGCTGAGCGCGGGCAGGCCGAGGAAGCTCCACGGCAGCGACATCACCGCGTCCCCGGTGCTGTGCAGCCCCTCCGGCGCACCGCCGGTCGCGGCCGGCGCCAGCCACAGGTCCACCCCGGCCGCGTCCGCCGCCGCGGCCACCCGCGCGCGCAGCCGCTCCCGGAACTCCAGCGCGGCCGTCCGGTCCTCGGCCGCGACCCCCTGGCCGACCCGGATGCCCACCACCGTCTCCGGCCGGTACAGACCGCCGAACCGGGCGAACCAGTCGGCGTGACTGCGGGCCAGCTCGAACCGGTTGACGGTCTGCAACTGCCGGGTGACCTCGGCGAAGTCGGCGAACAGCGGCACCCTGCGCACCGTCACCCCGGCTCGCGCCAACCGCGCCAACTGCTCCTCGAAGGCCCGCCGGGCGACCGGCTCGGCCCGCTCCAGGTACGGGCCGTCCGGCACCCCGAGGACCGGCTCCGCAGCGGCCCCGGCAGCGCGCCAGCCGTCGCAGAGCAACGCGGCCGCCAGCGCCGCGCCCGCCAGATCGGCGGTGAACACGCCCAAGGTGTCGAGGCTCGGCGCGTTCGGGAGCACGCCCGCGATCGGGATCCGCCCGTACGTCGGCCGGAACCCCACCACCCCGCAGTACGCGGCCGGCCGGATCACCGAACCGACGGTCTGGGTGCCGATCGCCAACGGCACCAGCCCGGCCGCGACCGCCGCCGCCGAACCGCTGCTGGACCCGCCCGGGGTGTGCCCCGGACGGTGCGGGTTGCGGGTCGGCCCCGGCGCGCTCGCGGCGAACTCGGCCGTCACCGTCTTCCCCGCGACCAGCGCGCCCGCCGCCAGCAGCCGGTCCACCACCACGGCCTGCGGTCCCGCCAGCACGCCCGGCGGCAGCGCCGACCCGCCGTGCGTGGGCAGCCCGTCCACGTGCACGATGTCCTTCACCCCCACCGCCACCCCGTACAGCGGCGGGCGCCCGGCCGGATCCGGGTGCCGTGCCGCCAACTCCCGTGCCCGCGCCCGCAGTCGGTCGGGCCGTCCGGGCTCGGGGACGAAGGCGTGGAGCAGCGGGTCGACCCGCTCGACCAGGGCGCACAGCCGGTCGACGTACTCGGGCAGTCCGGGCGCGCCGGAGCGCAGCCCGGCGGCCTCGACGGTCAGCGACCGGGGCCGGACCAGGGGTTCGTCCATGCCGAGCACGGTAGCGCGCGACCGCTCACTGGTGCTCGGCCGACAGGTACGGCGTCTCGCGCAGGAAGTACGCCCCGCAGGTGTGGCAGCACAGTTCCGGGGTCCGCCCCCAGTCCACCGCGTCCCGCACCGGTGCCCCGGGGTCGAGCTCCCGGCCGCACATCGCCACGCTCTGCGCACCCCGGACCATGTGCCAGAGCCGCACCCCGCCGGCCTCCCCGTCGGCGCCGAACTCGGCTCGCATCTGGTGCATCATGCCCCCATCGTCCGACCGCCCCCCGCCCCCGGCAACCGGAGCGCCCCGGGGCCCTGCTCCCCCGTCCGGAGCGCGGTCACCACACCCCGGTAGGGTACGCGGGCGAACCAGCGCCGACGGCTCCCGTCGAGGCCCCAAGTCGCCCGAATCCACCCGAATTTCCCCCAAAGATGGAGCTTGTCAGCGTGCGCTCTTCCCGTCTTCTCGCCGCCTCCGCACTGACGGCGCTGACCCTCTGCGCCACGGCCGGCGCCGCCACCGCGGGCGCCGTCGGGATCACCTCCTCGCCGACCCCGACCGCCACCACGAGCCCCACCCCGACCGCCACCTCCCCGAGCAGCCCGGTCACCCCGAGCGTCCCGGGCACCCCCACCCTCAAGCCGATACCGAAGCCGACCCCGGACTCCCGGTGCCAGGGCGGCGTCTTCCAGAGCGCCCTGCTCAAGGCCACCGGCACCGGCCTCTACGGGACCACCCTGATCAAGGGCGGCCCGGCCGCCGAGATCACCGTGACCTGGGAGAACAAGAGCGGCGTGGACCTGCCCGTGGTCCACAACTCCCTCTACGTCACCGACGAGTTCAACAGCGACCGCCCGGTCGGGTGGAGCGCCGCGTTCTTCGACGTCCAGCTCGACACCGGCGACGGCTGGAAGCCCGCCCGGCTCGACGACCGGAGCCTGCAGTCGCCCGACCTCAAGCTGGCCAAGGGCGAGAAGCGCACCTACAAGGTCCGGATCGCCGCCACCGCCAAGGCCCCGGTCGGCCGCTACGGCGCCAACTACGAGGCCGGTTCGGACGCCTTCGACAACGACAAGATCCCCACCCCGGCCAACAACAAGCCCCAGGCCTGCACCCAGTTCCTGGACGACTACGCGGGCACGTTCCAGGTCGCCGAGGCCGGCGGCGCCACCGCCCCGGCCGCCAGCACCCCGGCCACCACCGCCGTGCCCGCCGCCGCCGTCTCCGCCTCCCCGTCGGCCGGCCCGCACCTGGCCGAGACCGGGGCCGACTCCAGCACCCTGCCGCTCGCCCTGGGCGGCGCCGCGGTGCTGGCGGCCGGCGCCGGTACCCTGTTCGTCCTGCGCCGCCGCAAGGCCGGTGCCCACAACTGACCCTCCGCCACATGAACCGAGGGGCGCGGACAACCGTTCGGGCCCCTCGGTGGTCTACCCCGGAGAGCGCACCCCGACCGACCGCTGGAGCCCACCGATGCGTCCCGCCCGCCTCCCCGCCGCCTGCACCCTGCTCGTGCTCACCGTCGGTCCGGTCGCCCTCGCCACGGCCCCCGCCCTCGCCGCCGACACCCCCTCGGCCACCCCGGCCGGTCCGACCCCCACCGGCCCCGCCACCGGCGAGCCCACCGGCCCGGCCGAGTGCCCGGAGGGCGTCACCGCCGACCCGATCCCGGCCACCGGCACCACCGACGCCGCGGGCGAGCTCGCCGTCACCTTCACCAACACCACCACCGCCACGGCCAAGCAGTTCGCCGCCACCGTCGCGCTCGCCGACGGCGCCGGCAGCCTCCCGCTGGAACTGCGCGCGGGAGCCGGGGCCTGGAAGCCCCTGACCGTCACCGGCACCCCCGTCAACGCCGGCAGCTACCAGCTCCCCCAGGGCCAGAAGCTCACCCTCACCGTGCGCAGCGCCGCCGGGGCCGGGCACGGCGACCACCGGATCACCTTCACCGCCAAGTCCGAGGTCCTCCCCAGCAGCTCCGCCCCGGCGAAGAAGTACACCTGCCCCCAGCTGACCGCCACCTACACGGCCACCCTCACCCTCACCCCCACCCCCACCGCCGACCGCACCCCGGCCCCCGCCCACCTCGCCGACACCGGCGCCGGCACCGCCACCCGCCCCCTCGCCGTCGCCGGCACCACCGCCCTCCTCCTCGGCGCCGGTCTCCGCGTCCTCACCCGCCGCCGCCCCACCGCCGACTGACGCGGACACCCGGGCACCCGGACACCCGGAACCAGCGGCACCGACCCGCTGCCGCTACGAGGCCGCCCGGAGCAGCGCGTCGTCCTGCCACTTGAGGATCTTGTCGAAGCTGACGATCGCCCCGCGGAGCGGGTGGTTGCGGAGCTGGACGTGGTCCGTGAGGGCGTGGATGAGGAAGAGGCCGCGGCCGGACTCGGCGGTGAGGTCGGGGAGGGCGTCGAGGTCGACCGGGCGGAGGGTGGGGACCTGGGGACGGCAGGGCAGGACGTGGGTGTCGTACGGGTGGCCGTCGCGGCGGGGGCGGTGGGCACTGAGGACCCGGGCCGGGACGGTGGCGCGGGCCCGGCGGGAGCGGCGGGGCGCCCGGCCGCTCGTGGCGGGGCGGGTGGCCGGGAGCGGGCCGGCCGGGCGGCGGGCGGGCAGGGCGCCGGCGGCGGGCAGGCCCGGGCCGGAGTCGGTGACCTCGATCCGCAGCCGGTCGCCGTTGATCGAGGCGGTGACCTGGAAACCGTCGTCCGGGCGGCCGGTGGCGCCGTGTTCGACGGCGTTGGCACAGGCCTCGGTGAGGGCGACGCCGAGGTCGTCGGCGATCTGCGGGTCGACGCCAGCGGTCGCCATGGCGCCGAGCAGGATGCGCCGGGCCAGCGGCACGCTGGCCGGGTCGCGCTTGAGGTGCAGAGTCCACCAGATGTCCACGGGAGGTCCCTCCTGGCTGCGGCTCCACATACAACTAGGTATCTCCGGGCGATTCGGCGGTGAACCGTGCCCGGGGGCGGCTACCGCCCGTTCGGCGGATGGACTGGGGACGGGCTCTGTGCCGAGCGGCGCGCTCCCGGCCCTGCACGCCGCGGCCGAACGGGGCATTCGTAGGGATTTCCCACCCTGCCCGTGTCGGCGGTGTACGCGATGAGATGATGGCCCGGCCATGACTGCCCTCCCCGCCGCCCCGTTCCAGGGCACCCCTGCACCGGTTCGGCCGGTCCGGGCTGCCGCCTGGGACCTGCGGCTCGCCCGGGCGGTCCCGTTCGCGCTGGTCTGCACGCTGATAGCGGCCGCCGGGCACGCGCTGGCCGGTGGCGGGGACGTCCCGCCGACCGCGCTGGCGACGGGTTTCGCCGCGGTGCTGGTGTTCGCGGCGGTGTGCGGCGGACGGGAGCGTTCGCTGGCGGCCATCGCCGGGGCGCTGGGCGCGGGGCAGCTCGGTCTGCACTGCCTCTTCCACGGTTTCCACGAGGTCGCCGGCTCCGGCATGCCCGGTGCGATGTCCATGCCGCAGGCGGCCGGCCGGCTGATCTGCAACGAGGCCCGGCCGGGCACGCTGCTCGGCCTGCCCGGCGGCACCTCGCCCGAGCAACTGGTCTCCTCCGCGGGCCTGGACCCGCACGTGTACGCCGTCGCGCCCTGGTGGCAGGGCGGCGTGCTGGGGATGACGCCGTCGATGCTGGCCGGGCACCTGACGGCCGCGCTGGTGGCGGGCTGGTGGCTGCGGCGCGGCGAGGCGGCGCTGTGGCGGCTGGTGCGGGTGGCCGCCTCGGCGGCCCGGGAGCACTGGGCGGCGCCGCTGCGGTCGGCGCTGGTGCTGGTGGCCGCGCTGCTGCGCGGGCTGTGCGGCGCGACCGGTCCGGTCCGCCGGTTCGGGGCGGGCGGCGGCGGGAGCCGGCTGTCCGCGGGTGCGGTGCTGCGGCACAGCGTGGTGCGGCGCGGCCCGCCGTGCGGGGCCCTCGCGTACTGACCCGGCGTTCCCCCGTACCCGACGAGCGGTACCGGTCGACCCGGTGACGTGCGCGGTGTCCGGGCCGTTCCCGTCCTCCCACGGCGACGGCGGCCCCAAGGCCCTGCCCCACCCACGTCCGCCCGCGCGGCCCCGCCGAGACCGGCGACCGCGCGCGCCGAGCTCCGATCGGAGACCCCCCATCATGCGTTCCCTTCCCGCCCGTCGCATCGCCGCCGTCACCCTGACCGCCGCCGCCTCGGTGGTGGCCCTGGCCGGCCCCGCCTTCGCGCACGTCACCGTGAACCCGGGCTCGGCCGCCCAGGGCGGCTACACGGCCGTCGACTTCCGGGTGCCGAACGAGAGCGACACCGCGAGCACGGTGAAGCTGGAGGTCAACCTGCCGCTGGACCACCCGCTGGCGTCGGTCCGCACCCTGCCGCTGCCGGGCTGGACCGCCGCGGTCGAGAAGTCCAAGCTGGACAAGCCGATCAAGGTGCACGGCAGCGACGTCACCGAGGCCGTCTCCAAGATCACCTGGACCGCCGACGCGGGCACCAAGATCGCCCCCGGCCAGTTCCAGGAGTTCCGGCTCTCGCTCGGCCCGCTGCCGACCGACGCCGACAGCATGGAGTTCAAGGCGCTGCAGACCTACGACAACGGCGACATCGTCCGCTGGATCGACGAGTCCAAGGACGGCCAGCCCGAGCCGGCCCACCCGGCCCCGGTCCTGAAGCTCACCAAGGCCGCCGCCGGTGACGGCCACGGCGTCACCGCCTCCCCGGCCGCCGGTGCCCACGGCGACAGCTCCGACCACGCCGCCGCCTCGGCCGGCGACGGCAAGTCCAGCGACGACACCGCCCGCACCCTCGGCGTGGTCGGCATCGTGGTCGGCGTGATCGGCACCGCCGTCGGCGTGCTCGGCCTGCGCCGCCGGAACAGCGGCTCCGCCTCCTGACCCCCGCGCCGACGGGGCCGCCGCGACCACGGCGGCCCCGTCGGCGGCCCCTCGCGCCCCGATCGGATCCACCATGCCCCGCACCACCCGCACCACCCGCCTGGCCGGCGCGGCCGCGCTCGCCCTGGCCGCCGCGCTGACCCTCTCCGCCTGCGGCTCCTCCGGCGGCGGCTCCTCCGCCGCCAAGGTCGTCCAGCAGAAGGACGACACCCCCTACCAGGGCACCAAGCTGGCGAAGAACTTCGAGAAGCCGGACCTCCAGCTGACCGACACCGCCGGCCAGCCGTACGACCTGCGGCAGCAGACCAACGGCAAGGCCACCCTGCTGTTCTTCGGCTACACCAGCTGCCCGGACGTCTGCCCGACCACCATGGGCGACATCGGCGTCGCGATGAAGGCGCTCCCCGCGGAGGAGCGGAAGAAGATCAACGTCGTCTTCGTCTCCACCGACCCCCAGCGCGACACCCCCAAGGTGCTGCGCAGCTGGCTGGACTCGATGGGCACCGACTTCATAGGCCTGACCGGCGACCTGGAGAAGGTGAAGACCGCCGCCAAGTCGCTCGGCATCATGATCGAGGACCCGGTGGTCAACGCGGACGGCACCGTCACCTCCACCCACGGCGCCCAGGTGCTGGCCTTCCTCCCCTCGGACGACAAGGCGCACGTGCTCTACATGAGCGGCACCGAGGAGAAGACCTACGAGCACGACCTGCCGCTGCTCGCCAAGGGGGTCGCGGCGTGAACCCCGCGACGGCCGGCACCCGGCGCTTCCGGCGCTCGGCCCTGCTGGGAGCCGTGGTCGCCACCGCGCTGGGCGGCGGCGCGATACTCGCCGCCTGCGGGACCGGTGGCCAGGGCGGCGGCACCGCCGCCGGCGGTCCGGCCAGGCTGAGCGTGGCCGACTCCTACGTCCCGCTGCCCCCGGCCGGCGGCATGGGGGCCGGCTACCTGACCGTCCGCAACGACGGCGGCGGCGCCGACCAGCTGGTCAAGGTGACCAGCCCGGACGCCGAGTCGGTCACCATGCACCGCTCCACCCCGTCGACCATGGAACAGGTCACCAGCCTGGACGTGCCCGCGCACGGCGCGCTCCAACTCGCCCGCGGCGGCACCCACCTGATGATCATGGGCTGGCAGAAGGCCCCCGCCCTGGGCGACGAGCTGGAGTTCGACCTGACCTTCGCCAAGTCCGGCACCATCTCCGTCAAGGTGCCGGTCAAGGAGCTCACCTACCGCCCAGGCCAGAGTTAGGGGACCCGCCAGCATGGAGAAGGCCTCGCACCGCAGACTCCCGCACCCCGCGACCGGCGGCCGCGGGACCGCCGACCGCCCGGCCGCCCGGCGCACGGCCACCGAGCGCACGGCCACCGACCGCACGGCCACCGACCGCCGGACCGCCCGCCGGCGGATCGCCGGGCTCCTCGGGACGCTCGGCGCGCTGCTCGCGCTGATGCTGGCCGGCGCCGGCCCGGCCGCCGCGCACGCCACCCTGGACGCCACCGACCCGGCGCAGAACTCGGTGGTCGCCACCGCCCCGGCGGCGGTCACCCTGACCTTCAGTGAGACCGTCTCGCTGTCCAACGACTCGGTCCGGGTGCTCGACCCGGCCGGCAAGGCCGTGGACACCGGCAACCCGGGGCACGCCGACGGCAAGGGCAACACCGCCCGGGTCGGCCTCAACAGCGGGCTCGCCAACGGCACGTACACCGTCGCCTGGCGGGCCGTCTCCGAGGACTCGCACCCGGTCGGCGGGGCGTTCACCTTCTCCATCGGCGCCCCCTCGGACACCTCGGTGTCCGCCACCGCGCTGCAGGGCGCCAAGGCCGACACCCTGGTCGCCGCCCTGTACGGGACCGGACGCACCGTCGCCTACGCGGCGTTCGCGCTGCTCGCCGGGGTCGCCGCCTTCGTCCTGGTCTGCTGGCCGGCCGGGGTCGCCCGGCGCCCGGTGCAGCGGCTGCTGATGACCGGCTGGACGGCGCTGCTGACCTCGACCGTCGCGGTGCTGCTGCTGCGCGGCCCGTACGAGCGCGGCTCGGGCGTCGGGCAGGCCCTCGACCTGTCGCTGGTGCGCACCACCCTGGACGAGCGGATCGGCACCGCGCTGGCCGCCCGGCTGCTGCTGCTGGCGGCCGCCGGGATCTTCCTGTCGCTGCTGGTCGGCCAGTTGGGGCAGCCGCCGAAGCCGGTCGCCCCGACCGCCGACGAGCACCCGGCGGAGGACGCCGAGGCCGCCGAGCTGCGCGAGCTGGAGCAGCGGGCCGTCGAGCGGCCGCAGCGCGAGGCCCGGCTCGGCCTGGGCGTGGCCGGACTGGTGCTCGCGGTGGCGCTCTCCGCGACCTGGGCCGGCGCCGACCACGCCTCGGTGGGCATCCAGGTCTGGCTGGCGCTGCCGTTCGGCATCCTGCACCTGATCGCGATGGCGCTCTGGCTGGGCGGGCTGGCCGCGCTGCTGGTCGCGCTGCGCGAGGGCGTCGGCGCCGAGGTGGTGGACCGCTTCTCCAGGGTCGCCTTCGGCTCGGTGGCCGTGCTGGTCGTCACCGGGGTCTACCAGTCCTGGCGGGGCGTGGGCAGTTGGAGCGCGCTGACCGGTACGGAGTACGGGAAGCTGCTGCTGGTGAAGACCGGCTGCGTGGTCGTGATGCTGGGGGTCGCCTGGATCTCCCGCAGCTGGCTGGCCCGGCTGCGCTCGGCCCCGGCCGAGGCCGCGGAGGTCGAGCGGGCCGAGGTGCCCGAGCCGGTGGGCGCCGTGGCGTCCGGCGCGGACCCGCTCCGGCAGGCGCAGTTGGAGCGCCAGCTGGCCGCCGCGCGCAGCGCCGGCCGCGACCGCGGACTGACCCCGACCCGGGCCGGGCTGCGCCGCTCCGTACTGGTCGAGGCGCTGGTCGCCGTGGCGGTGCTGGCGGTCACCACGATGCTCACCAACTCGCCGCCCGGACGGGTGGCCGGCGAGGTCAAGGCGGGCGGTGCCGCGGGCGCCGGGAACGCCGCTCCGGCCGCCCCGCAGACCGAGCCGGGCCGCACGGTGGAGCTCAAGCTGCCGTACGACACCAAGGGCCGGACGCCGAACGCCAAGGGCACCGCGACCGTCACCCTGAACCCGGCCCGGACCGGCCCGAACGAGGTCAAGCTCGCGCTGGACGGCACGGACGGCAAGCCGGTGGACGTCCCCGAGGTGCAGCTCGCCTTCACCCTGCCGGACCGCGACCTCGGCCCGCTGCCGGTCGCGCTCACCCCGGAGGGCACCGGCCGCTGGAGCGGCACCACCCAGCTCCCGCTGGCCGGGACCTGGGTGGTCTCGGTGCAGATCCGTTCCTCGGACATCGACCAGACCACTCCGACCCAGCAGTTCAAGGTCGGGTGAGCGCGATGGGAACGACGGACACCACGGACCCGACGGACGCCACCGGAGCGGCGGGAGCGGCGACACCGACCGGGCCCGGCGGCACCGCCCCGGCCACCGGCTTCAGCCGGCGGGCGCTGCTCGGCACGGCCGGCGCCGGACTGCTGGTCGGCGCCGGGGCGGGGGTGGCCGGGGCGGTCGTCCACGACCGCTCCGGACGGTCGGCCGCGGACGACCGGGCACCCGACGGCGCGCTCGGCACCGGCCGGGTGCCGTTCCGGGCCGAGCACCAGGCCGGCATCCTCGAACCCGCGCAGGCGCGGGTCCAGTTGGCCGCCTTCGACCTGGTCGACGGGGCCGGCCGGGACGGGCTGCGCGCCCTGCTGCAGCGCTGGACCGGCGCGATCGAGCGGCTGACCACCGGTCAGCCGGCCGCGGAGTTCGACAACCAGGTCGCCCTGGACGCCGGCCCCTGCTCGCTCACCGTCACGCTGGGCTTCGGCGCCGCGCTGTTCGACAAGGCCGGACTGGCCGACCGCCGCCCGGCCGCCCTCGAACCGCTGCCCGCCTTCACCGGCGACGCGCTGGACCCGGCCCGCGGCGACGGCGACCTGTTCGTCCAGATCGGCGCCGACGACGCGCTGGTGGCGCTGCACGCCCTGCGGACCCTGCAGAAGCTGGCGGCCGGCACCGCGACGCCGCGCTGGCAGTCGGCCGGCTTCGCCCGGACCCCCGGCGCGACCGCCCGCCCGGTGACCGGCCGCAACCTGATGGGCCAGATCGACGGCACCAACAACCCCAAGCCGGGCGAGGACGGCTTCGCCGCCAAGGTGTTCTGCGCCGCCGGCGGGGACGGGCCGGCCTGGCTGACCGGGGGCTCGTACCTGGTGTTCCGGCGGATCCGGATGCTGCTGGACCACTGGGAGGAACTGCCGGTGGAGCGTCAGGAGCGGGTGATCGGGCGGCGCAAGTCGGACGGTTCGCCGCTGAGCGCGCCGGCCGGTTCGGGCGAGGGCACCGCGGTGGACCTCTCCGCCCAGGGCCCGGACGGCGGGGTGGCGGTGCCGGCCGACGCGCACATCCGGGTGGCCGCGCCGGCGAGCAACGGCGGCGCGGCGATGCTGCGGCGCGGCTTCTCGTACCACGACGGGACGCTGCCGGACGGCTCGCCGGACGCCGGGCTGCTCTTCCTCGCCTTCCAGGCCGACCCGCGCAGGGGCTTCACCCCGGTGCAGCGCAAGCTCTCCCGGGGCGACGGCCTCTCCCGGTTCCTGCGGCACGAGGCGAGCGGGCTGTACGCGGTGCCGCCGGGGGTACCGGCCGGGGGCTACCTCGGGCAGCAACTGCTGGAGGGGTAGCGACCCCGCCCCGGGAGGCCGGGACGGCGCCGTCCGCGCCGTCCCGGCTTCCGGAACGCGCTCATGCCCGCGCCGCGGAATCGTTATGGTGACTGCTTCGGCACCACCCCGCTCGTGCAGCACCCCTTTCCCCACGGAGGCGTCATGTCGGCCACCCGCTACACCTACCTCGGCCCGGCCGGCACCTTCACCGAGGCGGCGCTGCACACCCTGCCGGAGGCGGCGACCCGGGAGCTGGTGCCGCTGTCCTCGGTCGCGTTGGCGCTGGACGCGGTGCGCGGCGGGGAGGCCGCCGGGGCGTTCGTCCCGATCGAGAACTCGGTGGAGGGCGCGGTCACCGCGACCAACGACGAACTGGCCGCCGGCGCACCGCTGATGATCTACCGCGAGGTACTGCTGCCGATCGCCTTCGCGCTGCTGGTGCGGCCGGGCACCGAGCTGTCCGGGGTCAAGACGGTGACCAGCCACCCGGTGGCCCAGCCCCAGGTGCGCAAGTGGCTGGCCGCCAACCTGCCGGACGCCGTCTGGGAGTCCGCCGCCTCCAACGCGGACGGCGCCCGGCTGGTCGCCGAGGGCCGCTACGACGGGGCGTTCGCGGGTGAGTTCGCGGCGCCGATCTACGGGCTGGACCCGCTGGTCAAGGAGATCGCCGACGCGCAGAGCGCGACCACCCGCTTCGTGCTGGTCGGCCGGCCCGGCCGGGTCTCCTCGCCGACCGGGACGGACAAGACCTCGATGGTGGTCTGGCTCCCGGACGACCACCCGGGTGCGCTGCTGGAACTGCTGCAGGAGTTCGCGGTGCGCGGGGTGAACCTGATGCGGATCGAGTCCCGGCCGACCGGCGAGGGGCTGGGCAGCTACTGCTTCCTGATCGACTGCGAGGGGCACCTGTCCGAGCGGCGGGTGGCCGAGGCGATGATGGGCCTCAAGCGGATCTGCCCGCAGGTGCGGTTCCTGGGCTCCTATCCGCGGGCCGACCGGCAGGGGTCCAAGCACCGGCGGCCGGGCACCTCGGACGAGGACTTCACCGCGGCCGCCGACTGGCTCTCGCGCGCACTCGACGGGCGCGGGGACATCTGAGCGCCACTTTTTGTCTTTCTGTCCTTTTCCGACTGTTATCGACCGGCCTGATCAAGTGCGTCGGGTGACCGTACCGTCATCCACAGGAACCTCCGGCTCCGCGGCCCGCTGTCCACAGGCCTTCCCGCTGTCCACAGCCCGAGGTTATCCACAGGCCTGGGGATGAGTCGACAAACCGGTATAGCCATTGCCCAGAACCGGTCGGACCATCGGTTTGCGTCGCAGAGATGACCAATCGGACCAGAGTCACCCGCTTGCCTCTAAATCACCCGTGCGAGTGCTTCAATTCCCTCACTCGGGAAGGTCCATTGGGGTTTGAAACCTCAATTCCCCGGTTTCGAGGAAGGGGTGTTGATCACCCCCGCTCATCCACAGGCCCGGGGCGGGGCCTGTGGATAACCCGCCCCCGCCCCGGGCCGGGTCGGTTCCCCACAGGAGTTATCCACAGGATCGGCCGAGTTATCCCCAGGGGAAAACCGGTACCGGTGGAGGAACGCCCGCCCGGTACGCTTGGCCCTGTGATTGACCTTCGCCTGCTCCGTGAGGACCCTGACCGAGTGCGCGCCTCGCAGCGCGTCCGTGGCGAGGACGTCGACGTGGTCGACGCCCTCCTCTCCGCCGACGAGCGACGCCGGTCCTCGGGCAGCCGCTTCGACGAACTGCGCAACGAGCAGCGGGTGCTCGGGAAGCAGGTCGCCCAGGCCAAGGGCGAGGAGAAGACCGCCCTGCTCCAGCGCACCAAGGACCTGGCCGCCGAGGTCAAGGCCGCGGACGCCGAACAGGGCACGGCCAAGGAGGAGGCGGACCGCCTGCTCCGCTCCCTGGCGAACCTCATCGACCCGGCCGCCCCGGTCGGCGGCGAGGAGGACTTCGTCACCCTGGAGGAGATCGGCACCCCGCGCGACTTCGCCGCCGAGGGCTTCGAGCCCCGCGACCACGTGGAGCTCGGCCAGCTGCTGGGCGCGATCGACACCGAGCGCGGCGCCAAGGTCGCGGGTGCCCGCTCCTACTACCTGACCGGTCCCGGCGCGCTGCTGGAGCTCGCCCTGGTCAACATGGCGATCGCCCAGGCCACCGCGGCCGGCTTCATCCCGATGATCACCCCGGCCCTGGTCCGCCCGGCCGCCATGGACGGCACCGGCTTCCTCGGTCAGGCCGCCGAGAACGTGTACCACCTCCCCGAGGAGGACAAGTACCTGGTCGGCACCAGCGAGGTCCCGCTGGCGGCGTACCACATGGACGAGATCATCGACGCCGACAAGCTGCCGCTGCGCTACGCCGGCTACTCGTCCTGCTTCCGCCGCGAGGCCGGCACCTACGGCAAGGACACCCGCGGCATCATCCGCGTCCACCAGTTCGAGAAGGTGGAGATGTTCGTCTACACCACTCCCGAGGACGCGGAGAACGAGCACCGCCGGCTGCTCCAGTGGGAGAAGGACTTCCTCAACGCGCTGGAGCTGCCCTACCGGGTGATCGACGTCGCCTCCGGCGACCTCGGCTCCTCGGCCGCCCGTAAGTTCGACATCGAGGCCTGGATCCCGACCCAGGGCAAGTACCGCGAGGTCACCTCGACCTCCAACACCACCGAGTACCAGGCCCGCCGCCTGTCGATCCGGATGCGCGAGGACGGCAAGACCCGCCCGCTCGCCACCCTGAACGGCACCCTGGTCGCGGTCCCGCGCACCATCGTGGCGATCCTGGAGAACCACCAGCAGGCCGACGGCTCGGTCGTCGTGCCCGAGGCGCTGCGCCCCTACCTCGGCGGGCGGACCGTCATCGAGCCGGTCAAGTGACCTCCTCCGCATCGCCCGTCGGTGGCGACCTGCCCTACCGGCTGGTCGCCACCGACCTCGACGGCACGCTGCTGACCAGCACGGAAACCGTCTCCGAGCGCACCCGCGCCGCGCTGGCCGCGGCCACCGGCGCGGGCGCGCTGCACATCGTGGTGACCGGCCGCTCGGCCGTCTGGGCCCGCCCGGTCTTCGACGAGATCGGCTACACCGGGATAGCGGTCTGCGGCCAGGGCGCCCAGGTCTACGACGCCGGCGCGCACAAGCTGCTGACCTCGCTCACCCTGGACCGCCGGCTGGCCGCGCTCGCGATCGAGAAGATCGAGGCCGAGACCGGCCCGCTGGCCGTCGCCGCCAACCAGGACGGCCTGGACGGCCAGGTGCTGGCCGGGCCCGGCTACGAGCTGCTGATCGGCTCCGACCTCCCGGTCGTCCGGGTCGAGCGCGACGAGCTGCTGGGCTCCCCGATCAGCAAGCTCTACATCCAGCACCCCGGACTGACCGACGACGCCCTCGCCGAGGCCGCCCGACGCGTCGCCGGGGACCTCGTCGGCGTGGTGATGGCCGGGGCCGGCGTGGTCGAGCTGCTGCCGCTGGGCCTGTCCAAGGCCACCGGTCTGGCCGTCGCGGCCCGCCGCCTGGGCGTGCGCGCCGCCGACACCGTCGCCTTCGGCGACATGCCCAACGACGTGCCGATGTTCGGCTGGGCGGCCCACGGGGTGGCCATGGCCAACGCCCACGAGGAGCTGCTCGCCGTGGCCGACGAGGTCACCACGGGCAACGACGAGGACGGCGTCGCCGTCGTCCTGGAACGGCTCTTCCCGACCCGGTCGTAGGACCGTTCGGCCCGGCCCACCGCCTCCGCCACCCCCGCCTCTTCCGACGGCTGAAACCCGGACCCCAGGGGTTGTAGGATGACCGGGCAATTGGTTGTAGGATGACCCATGACCGATCAGTGGTGTGCGAAGGGAGGCCCGGTATGAGCGGCGACGGCAACGGCCTGCACGCGGCCGGGCGGCGATCCCTGGTGGACACCGCGATCGAGCAGCTCCGCGAGCAACTGGCCGACGGCAGCTGGCCGGTGGGATCGCAGATCCCGACCGAGCACGAGCTCGCCGAGCGGCTGAAGGTCGGCCGGAACACCGTGCGGGAGGCGATCCGGGTGCTGGTGCACGCCGGGATGCTGGTCTCCCGGCAGGGCGAGGGGACCTTCGTCCGGTCCACCAGCGACCCGGCGGCGGTGCTCCGCGGCGTCCAGCGCTCGGGCATCCGGGACGTCCTGGAGGTCCGTGCCGCGCTGGAGACCGAGGGCGCCCGACTGGCCGCGCTGCGGCACACCCCCGAGGACGTCCGGCGGATGCGGGCCGCACTGGCCCGGGAGGCCGAGGTCTTCGCCCGGCACCCCGAGCGGACCGCCCGCGAAGCCACCGTCGAACACGACCTGGAGTTCCACACCGCCGTCGTCGAGGCCGCGCACAACCCGGCCCTGGCCGAGGTGTACCGCTACTTCGGCGCCTCCGTGCGCGAGGCGATGACCTCCGCCTTCGGCGACCACGAGATGCCCGAGGCGTCCGTGGCCACCCACGAGGCGCTGGTCGACGCGATCGAGAGCGGTGACCCGGACCGCGCCGAAACGGCGTGTCGCGCGCTGCTCGCCGAGCCCACCGCGGCCGTCGAGCAGCTGCTCGCGGCCATCGCGGCCCGGAAGTAGGACGGCGCGAGCCCCGCTTCCGTCCGTACCGCGGCCGGTGGAGGCCTCCTCCCGCCGTGCCCGCGCCACCCCCCGGCTCCCCCGGACCGGGCAGTCAGGAAAGAACAGCACACCCATGGCCGTCACCCGTGCCCAGCAGCCGGTTGTCACCGCTCCCGTCCCGCTCCCCGTCCGCAGCCGGCTGGCCCATCCCGCCCTGCTGCTGACCGGCATCGTGCTGGTCGCGCTCAACATGCGCGCCTGCCTGGCCGCGGTCTCCCCGATGGTCGCCGAGATCCAGCGCACCTTCGGCCTGTCCGCCACCGCGAGCGGGCTGATCACCACCGTCCCGGTGCTGTTCCAGGGCGTCGGCGCCCCGCTCACCCCCCGGCTGACCCGCCGGTTCGGCGCCGAGCGGGTCGTGCTCGGCGCGGTGCTGGTGCTCGGCGCGGGCGTCCTGCTGCGGGTGCTGCCCTCGGTGTTCGCGCTGTACGCGGGCTGCGTGGTGATCGGCGTGGCCATCGCCGTGCTGAACGTGTCGATGCCGGGCCTGGTCAAGCGGGAGTTCCCGGACCGCGCGGCGACCATGACCGGCGTCTACTCGACCACCATGCTGGTCGGCGCGACCCTCGCGGCCGGCACGTCCGTCCCGCTGGAGCACGCGCTCGGCGGCGGCTGGCGGGCCTCGCTCGGCGCCTGGTCGCTGCTCGCCCTGATCGCCGCGGTGGCCTGGCTGCCGCAGGTGCTGCGCGCCCGGCAGGAGAAGGCCGCGGCGGCCGCCGCGGCCCAGCCCGGCAAGCCGATCGAGGGCCTCTGGAAGTCCCCGCTGGCCTGGCAGATCAGCCTGTTCATGGGCATCTCGTCGCTGCTGGTGTACACCCTGGTCGCCTGGATGCCGACCATCCTGGCCGACCACGGCATGGACCGCGGCCAGGCCGGACTGGTCTTCGCCTTCTCCAACCTGGTGCAGGTGGCCGGCGCCTTCCTGGTCCCGCTGATGGCCGGCCGGATGACCAGCCAGCGCGCCCTGGCCGTCACCATGGCCGCCCTGAACGGGCTCGGCATCGCGATGCTGCTGGTCGTCCCGGTCTCCGCCGCCTGGGCGACGGCGGCCGTGCTCGGCGTGGCCCAGGGCGGTTCGCTGGGCCTGGGCCTGGCCTTCATCGTGCTGCGCACCGGCACCGCGGCCGGCGCCGCCCAGTTGGGCGGGATGTCCCAGGCGATCGGCTATCTGGTCGCCGCGGCCGGCCCGGTCGGCGCCGGTGCGCTGCACCAGCTGACCGGTGGCTGGGACGCCACCCTGGTGCTGATGCTGGTGCTGGCCCTGGTGGTCGGCGCGGCCGGCTTCGGCGCCGGGCGCAACCGCACGCTCTGAGCCCTGCCTTCTGATTGCTCCGTCCTCGGCCCCGCCGAGGCCGGAGCAGTCGCCTTTCCGCGGCCGCTCCCCCGCGCCGGGGCTCCCGCGGCTACTCCTCCGCGGCGAGGGTCAGCCCGGCGAGCTTCACCGAGGCCAGCACCGTCGCCCCGACGGTGACCACCAGCAGCAGCGGGAGGGCCGCCCCGAAGGAGACGTCGGCGCCGATCGCCGCGTCCCCGGCCACCTTCTCGGCGATCGCCCGGCCCCACTGCTGGATGCTCAGCGTCCGGGCGCCCTCGACGAAGTTGCCGATCAGCGACTCCCAGACCAGCGCGTACGCCAGCCCGGCCACCACCGCGTGCCGGGTGACCACGCCGAGCAGCAGGAACAGCGCGCTGTACGCGGCCCCGGCGACCAGCACCGCCACCGTGTAGCCGAGCGCCACGCCGTCCTTGGTGCCGTACAGCACCAGCCCGGCGACCAGGGTCGGGACGGCGGCGAACAGCCAGGTGGTGGCGATCGCGACGGTCAGCTTGGTGGTGATGATCTGCCAGCGCGGCAGCGGCTTGGCGAGCAGGTAGACGATCGAGCCGTCGTCGATCTCGGTGGCGATCACCCCGGTCCCGATCACCAGGCCCAGCAGCGGCACCAGGGTGCCGAGGTCCAGCTGGCCGAGGATCTTGACGGTGAGGCTGTGCGAATCGCTGCTCGACCCGCTCGCGAGGGCCGAGATGACCAGCAGCAGGGCCGGGGCCACCAGCAGCAGGACGCCGCGACGGCGGCCCAGCAGCCCGCGCAGGGTCAGCCTGGCGACGGTGGGGTTCATGGTCGGTCGGCCCCTTCCTGGGCAACGTCCTGGGCAGAGGTCCGCTCGGTCATGCGGACACCAGGTAGGAGAAGACGCTCTCCAGCGACTCGTCCGCCGGGGACACGGTGTACAGCCGGATGCCGGCCTCCCGGGCGACCCGCGGCAGCAGGGTGGTGAAGCCCTGGAAGTTGACCGCCTCGATCCGCAGCGCCCGCTCCCGCTCGTCCACCTCGATACCGGTGGTCGAGCCGTCGGCGATCAGCGCGGCGGCGAGCCGGCGGTCGTCGCTGGAGCGGACCAGGTAGCGGTGCGGGCGGTTGGTCATCAGCCGGCGGATCCGCCGGAAGTCGCCCGAGGCGGCGTGCCGTCCGGCCACCACCACCTCGATGTGCCGGGCCAGTTGCTCGACCTCCTCCAGGATGTGGGAGGAGAACAGCACCGTCCGGCCGTCCGCGCCGAAGCGGCGCAGCAGGTCCATCAGCTGCAGTCGCTGGCGCGGGTCCATGCCGTTGAAGGGCTCGTCCAGCAGCAGCACGGCCGGGTCGTGGACGAGGGCCGAGGCCATCTTGACCCGCTGCTTCATGCCCTTGGAGTACGTCCCGGTGCGGCGGTCCTTGGCGTACGCCATCTCGACCAGGTCCAGGGCGCGCCGGGCGGCGGCGCCGGGCTGGGGCAGGCCGTGCAACTCGGCGTTGGCGAGCACGAACTCCCAGCCGGTCAGGTAGTCGTACATCGACTCCCGCTCGGGGACCAGGCCGATCTGCCGGTACACCTGCTGGTTGCGCCAGATCGGTGCGCCGTCCAGGGTGACGGCGCCGCTGGACGGCGAGAGGAAGCCGCTCATCATGTGGATGAGCGTGGACTTGCCCGCGCCGTTGGGCCCGAGCAGACCGGTGATGCCGGGGCCGATCGACATCGTGATGTCGTTGACCGCGACGACGTTCCCGAACCAGCGGGAGACCTTGTCGATGGTGATGGTGGCCATGCCGCCCTCTCAGACCTCTCGCTAGACGTTCTTGTAGCGGCGCAGCAGGATCCGGTAAGCGCCCGCCACCATCGCCGCGGCGACGAGTGCGAACACCGTCAGGCCGATCCCGCCCGGGGCGTGCCGCCGGTCGGGCGCGTCGCCGCCCAGCCCGAACAGCTCGTTGACCAGTGCCTCGACCAGGCCGGTCGGCGAGATCAGCGACGTCCACTGGGCCGGGTCCGGGGACTTGAACGGGTTGCCGTTGATGCCGACCACGACCGCCGAGATCGTCGAACTCACCGCCAGGTAGCCCATGATGGCGGCCACCCCGAAGCCGCGGCGCGGGGTGCTCGCGGCGATCACCACCGCGACCGAGGTCGGCACCAGGGCGTACAGCACGGCGGCGGCCAGGCCGTAGAGGAAGTGGCCGGTGTTGTGCCCGAAGTCCATCCCGGCCAGCAGCGCGCCCGCGTACAGCACCAGCAGCGGGGCGGCCATCAGCAGGAACTGGGCGCAGGCCATGGCGCCGAACTTGGCCCGGACGTAGTCGGCCCGGGTGATCGGGCGGGAGAAGTACAGCGGGACGGTGTGGTGCCGGAGGTCCCGGGAGAGCAGCACCGGCGCCTGGGAGGCGAGGAAGATCGACACCACCAGGCCGAGGCTGGAGAGGTAGCCGGCGTACTCGACCGGGAGCTCGGGCCGCTTCAGGTAGACCGCGGCCGCGACGAAGATCATCGCCGGGACGGTCACCACGCCCAGCAGCAGCATCGGCAGCACCTTGGACTTGCCGGAGCGGCCGAGGCCGTAGGCGGCGCGCAGGCTCTGGGTGAAGAGCGAGCGGGTGGCGTAGCCGCGGCCGAGGCGGGGGCCGGCGTAGCCGCGGTAGCCGATGTCGTGGATGACACCGGTGTCGGCGGGCCTGGTGTCAGGAGGCTGCGGCATCGTCCGTCCCTCCCTTGTGCGCGTCCGTGAAGAGTTCGGCGACCCGGTGCCGGCGCTGTTCCAACCGGACCAGGCCGAGGCCGAGTTCGGCGACCGTGTCGCGGATGGTGTCGTAGGTGTCCTCGCCGGCCAGCCGGACCAGCAGCAGGTGCGAGCTCTCCGACTGGACCTCCAGGCCGACGGCGGCGAGCCGCTCGCGGACCTCGGCGCCCGGCTCGGCGACGGCGTCCTGCGGGTGGTCGGTGACCTCGACCGCGAGGACGGCCGTCGCCTCGGTGAAGGAGGCGGTGGAGGAGGAGCGCAGCAGCTTGCCGCCGTCGATGACCACCAGGTGGTCGCAGGTCCGCTCCAGCTCGCCGAGCAGGTGGGTGGTGACCAGCACCGAGATGCCGAAGTCGGAGTGCACCCGGCGGATCAGGCCGAGCATCTCGTCCCGGCCGGCCGGGTCCAGGCCGTTGGTCGGCTCGTCCAGCAGCACCAGCTTCGGGTCGTGCACCAGCGCCTGGGCCAGCTTGACCCGCTGCTTCATGCCGGTCGAGTAGCCGCCCATCGGGCGGTACCGCTCCTCGTAGAGGCCGACGTGCCGCAGGGTGTCGGCGGTGCGTTCACGGGCGGCGGTGGCGGGCAGCCCGGCCATCCGCGCCATGTGCACCACGAACTCGGTCGCCGAGACGTCCGGCGGCAGGCAGTCGTGCTCGGGCATGTAGCCGACCCGCTCGCGGATCTCCTCCCCCCGGGTGGCGATGTCCAGGCCGAGCACCTCGCCGCGGCCGGACGTCGCCGGGGCGAGCCCGAGCAGGATCTTGATCAGGGTGGACTTGCCCGCCCCGTTGGCCCCGACCAGCCCGACGACCCCGGGCTGCACCTCGACGGTGAGCTGGTCGAGGGCAGTGACCCGGGGGAACCTCTTGGTGAGGCCCTCGGTCTTGATGACAGCAGTGGACACGCGTTCAACGTAACGGGCCCGCACCGCAGGGGCCATGAGCTGGAATGACGAGGCCTCCTAGTGCCCCGGTATGACGCCGGGCACCCGCACCCCTAGGGGAAGCCCGCGTTCCCCTCCCCGCTCCGGCACCCGTCATGACTCCGGGCCCCTCGCGGAAGTTCCCCGGCGTAGGGTCGGGTGCATGCGACTGAGCACCGTGATCCTCCCCATCCACCGGTGGAGCGAGGGGCAGAAGATCTGGCGGCGGGCCGAGGAGCTCGGCTTCCACGCCGCGTACACCTACGACCACCTGTCCTGGCGGTCGTTCCGGGAGGAGCCGTGGTTCGGGGCCGTCCCCACCCTGACCGCGGCGGCCACGGCCACCGAGCGGCTGCGGCTGGGCACGCTGGTGACCTCGCCGAACTTCCGGCACCCGGTGACCCTGGCGAAGGAGCTGATCACGCTGGACGACGTGTCCGGCGGGCGGCTGACGCTGGGGATCGGGGCCGGGGGGACGGGCTTCGACGCGACGGCGATGGGGCAGGAGGCGTGGTCGCCGAAGGAGCGGGCGGACCGGTTCGGGGAGTTCCTGCCGCTGCTGGACGAGTTGCTGCGCGAGGACGCGGTGACGCGTGAGGGCACGTACTACTCGGCGGTCGAGGCGCGGAACATCCCCGGCTGCGTGCAGACCCCGCGGGTGCCGTTCTACGTGGCCGCGGCCGGGCCGCGCGGGATGCGGCTGGCCGCCGAGTACGGGCAGGGCTGGGTGACGTACGGGGACCCGAAGGGCCCGGCGGACGTGCCGGCCGAGCAGGCGCCCGCCGTGATCGCCGCGCAGCTCGGGAAGCTGACGGCGGCCTGCGAGGCGAAGGGGCGGGACGTCGCGACGCTGGAGAAGATGCTGCTCCAGGGCTCGACGGCGGAGAAGCCGCTGGAGTCGCTGGACGCGTTCGTGGACTTCGCCGGCACCTACCGGGAGTTGGGCATCACCGAGCTGGTGATCCACTGGCCGGTGCCGGACTCGATCTTCGCCAACGACCTCGACGTGTTCGAGCGGATCGCCACCGAGGGCCTCGCCCAGCTCGGCTGAGGGCCGACGTCGGGCCCCCGCCGGGTGTCAGGGGTGCGGGCGGGTGCGCTGGGCCGGGAGGCCCGGGACCGGCTCCGGGGTGCGGCGGGCGAGCTCGGCGAGGGTGTGGAAGAGGACCTCGCCGAGCAGGACCGGCTCGCGGGAGGCGGCCCGCGGGCCCGGGGCGTCCACGGTGTCCCGGGTGTCCTGGGTGTTCCGGGCCTCCCGGGCGGAGGCCGGGGGCTGCCCGGGGTCCGGGGGAGGGAGGGTCGGGTGCGGCTCGTCACGGAGCTGGCGAGTGGGCATGGCTCTTCCTGCCGACGGGGTGGCCGGGAGGAGTCCTGCCCGCCGGGCCGCAGCGACACCCCGGAGCCGGGCGAATCGGCCGGAAACGGCGCGCGAAGGGCCGGAACCCGTCCTTACGGTCATGTCCGGCGGCCGCGGTCCGGCCGGGGCCGGGGGCGGTGCCCGGAGCGGTGCCCGCGGCGTCGCCGATGGGCGAAGATGGACCGGTGACCGAACCCCGCAGCGCCCCCCGCCTCATCGCCACCGACCTGGACGGCACGCTGCTGTGCGCCGGCGGCACCGTCAGCGATCGCACCGCCGCGGCCCTGACGGCAGCCGAGGAGGCCGGGGTCCAGGTGGTGTTCGTGACCGGGCGGCCGCCGCGCTGGATGCAGCAGTTGAGCCCGCACATCGGCGGTCACGGGGTGGCCATCTGCTCCAACGGCGGCGCGATCGTGGACGTGCGGCGCGGCGGCGAGCTGATCGAGTACTTCCCGATGTCGGCCGGGACGGCGCTGGCCGTGGTCGAGACGCTGCGGGCGAAGCTGCCCGGCACCGCGTTCGCCTTCGAGTACGCGGACGGCTGGGCCCGTGAGCCCGGCTACGAGGTGCTGATGTGGGGCGACGCCGAGATCCGCGCGATCGGCCCGGCCGAGGAACTCCTCGGCGACGGCGGCCCGGTGCAGGGCCTGTTCAAACTGCTGGCCAAGCACCCGGAGCTGGAACCGGACGCCTTCCTCGCCGAGGCCCGCACGGCCGCCGGGCACCTGGCCGAGATCACCCGCTCCTCGCCGATCTCGCTGCTGGAGATCAGCGCGCCCGGCGTCACCAAGGCCAGCACGCTGGCCCGTTGGTGCGCCGAGCACGGGATCGACCGGTCCGAGGTGGTGGCCTTCGGCGACATGCCGAACGACCTGGAGATGCTGGCCTGGGCCGGAACGGCGTACGCCGTCGCCAACGCGCACCCCGAGGTGCTGGCGGCGGTGCCGCTGCACACGGTGAGCAACGAGGACGACGGCGTCGCGGCGGTGCTGGAGCGGCTGCTGAAGCCGTCCTGACCGGGCGGACCCTCCCGGGGGCTCCCAGGCCCCGACCGGCGGCCGCGCCGGCAGCCGACGGTCGTGCCCGGCAGCCGACGGCCGTGCCCGGCCTAGCCGAAGCGGCCGTTGACGTAGTCGGAGGTCCGCTGGTCGCGCGGGCTGCCGAAGACCTGCTCGGTGGGCCCGGCCTCGACGATCCGGCCCGGGGTGTCGTGGGTGGCCAGGAAGAACGCGCAGGTCTGCGAGACGCGCTGGGCCTGCTGCATGTTGTGGGTGACGATCACGATGGTGAGCCGCCCGCGCAGTTCGGCGATGGTCTCCTCGACCCGGCGGGTCGAGGTCGGGTCGAGCGCGGAGCACGGCTCGTCCATCAGCAGGATGTCCGGCGAGACGGCCAACGACCGTGCGATGCACAGGCGTTGCTGCTGACCGCCGGAGAGGGCGCCACCCGGGGTGTGCAGCCGGGTGGACACCTCGTCCCAGAGCCCGGCCCGGCGCAGGCTGGTCTCCACCAGCTCCCGGCGCTCCTCCTTGGACACCTTGATGCCGGCCAGCTTGAGCCCGCTGGAGACGTTGTCCTGGATGGACATCGCCGGGAACGGGTTGGGCCGCTGGAACACCATGCCGATCCGGCGCCGCACCTCGGCGGGGCGCCGGCCCGGCCGGTAGACGTCGTCCCCGTCCAGCAGCACCTCGCCGGCCAGCGCGGCGCCGCGCACCATCTCGTGCATCCGGTTGAGGATCCGCAGGTAGGTGGACTTGCCGCAGCCGGACGGGCCGATCAGCGCGGTCACCTCCCCGGCCGGCATCGCCAGCGAGACCCGCTCCAGCACCTTGCGGCTGCCGAACCAGGCGGAGACGTCCCGGGTCTCCAGCCCGGCCAGCACCCCGTCCCCGGGGGCGGCCGCCGGCGGGACCGGCGGGAGGGTGAGGGTGTCGGCGGCCGGGTCGACCGCCGCGTCGTGCGGCTGGTGGGTGGTGTCGGTCATCGGTACGGTCCTCCGGGCGCGCGTCAGTAGAGGTTGGGCAGCAGGGCGGCGGCGTTCTCGTAGACCGCCCAGAGCAGCGCGCCGACCACCGGCGCGGCGCTCAGGTAGGCGGTCGAGCGCCGCCAGTACCGGGCCAGCAGCAGCGCCCCGGCCACCGCGCCCAGCAGGCCCAGGGACCACAGCTGCAGCACGGCCAGCGCGCCCTTGTCCGCGGCCAGTGCCTTGTCGTACGGGACAGTGGCCGGGCGGCCGCCGGGGTTCTGCTGCGGGTCGCCCTCCAGCCGGGCCCCGATCATCACGGTGGAGCCGGGGATCCAGTCGGAGTCGCCGGTGACCAGGACCAGCCGGTTGCGGGCCGGGTCGGTGATCGGGTGGTCGCCGTCGCCGTACACGTTGACCACGTAGGTGGACTTGCCCTGGCCGGTGGTCGCCTCGATCCGGTCGCCCACCCGCAGCTTGGACAGCTCGGCGAACGGCGCGCCGAAGGTGGCGCCCCGGCCGAACAGCACGGCCACCCCGGTCTGGCCGGGCAGCGCGGTGTCCCGGCGGTGGCCGGGGCCGCGCATCAGGTCCCGGCCCGTGGTGCCCTCGACCACCACGGCCTGGTGCAGGCCGATCGCCGGGATGTCCAGCAGCGCCACCGGGTCACCGTCGGCGGCCGAACCGGTCGGGGCGACCGCCCGGGCGAGCTGGTCCTGGAAGGTCTTGTACGCCGTCGACTGGTAGTGCCGCTCCTGCACGTGCGAGAGCGTGAACAGGAAGCCGACGAAGCCCAGCACCAGCGCGGCCAGCAGGCTGACCGCCCAGGCGCCCTGGAGGAAGCGGCGCCGGGCGGGGGTGACCGCCGGAGCCGCCTTCGGCTCCCCGGCCGCGGCTCCGGCCGCCGGGGCGCCCGCTGCGGCCGGGGCCGGGGTCTGCGCCCGGGCCGCCGGCTTCTCCAGGACGGGGGCCGTCACGCGGCACCGCCCGAGCCCTTGCGCCGGCGCAGCAGCCGACGGCCGAGCAGCGGCGGGACGAGCACCACGGCGAGCAGTTCCAGGGCGGTCAGCGTGGACAGCATCCAGTCCTCCGGCTTGCCGCTCACCTCGACCACGTTCGCGGCGACGTCGGTGGCGCCGCCCCGACCGCGGGCGACCACCTGGCCGGTCTGCGGGTCGACGGTGTCGGCGGAGCCGTCACCGGCGTTCGGGTCGCCGGCCGCGGCGCCTGCGGCCGGGGCGTTGGGGTCACCGGCCGCGGCGCCGCCGGAGCCGCCCGCGTCGCCGTTGCCGCCGGAGCCGCCGGAGCCGTTGCCGCCCGCACCACCGCCCGCACCGCCGGAGCCGCCGGAACCGCCCGCACCACCGGACCCACCGGAACCGCCCGAGCCGCCGGAGCCACCCGAACCGGTCTTCACCGCCTGGCCGTTCTGCACGGTGCAGTCCAGCGGCGCGCCCTGCTTGTCGCACGGGCTGGGCATCGGGGCGTTCTTGAGGACGGTCAGTTCACCGGCCGAGTTGAAGGTCGGGTTGGCGCAGTTGGCCAGGGTCTCCGGGTCGACCGGGCTGGCGTTGCCGGGGATCGACTTGGTCTGCAGCAGCCCGCCGCGCACCAGGTTGCGCGGGATCGGCGAGTAGCCGAGGCCGTCCGCCTCGCCCTGGCCCTCGCAGAGCACGTAGGCGAGGAAGCGGCTGAGCGCGTTGCCCTTGTCGTTGTTGAAGCGGCCCGGCGGCGGCAGTGCGGCTCCGGCCCGCGGCACGATCACGTAGCTGTAGCTGGAGATCGGGTAGGAGCGCGGGTCGTCCATGGTGTAGACGCCGTCGAGGTTCTGCTGGAGGTAGTTCGGGTCGCTGGCCGGGGTGTTGTCGTCCACCCCGCGGATCTTGGCGGCGGTCAGCGCGATGGCCACGTTGGAGGCGGTCGGCAGCGAGTAGTACCCGGCCTGGTTGAGGACCTTCACGACCGGCCAGTTGCTGCGCTTGGCGAAGGCGTACTCGTCGTAGCCGATGGTGCCGAGCCCGGACGGCGCCTTGATGTACCCGGCGACGACGTCGGAGCCGTTCTGGGCGACCATCCGGCCGGCGGGCGGGAAGAACTCGGTGTAGTCACCGCAGGTGGTGCCGTTCACGGAGGAGCAGTAGGCGTCCCACTGGTCCTTGTGGGTGTGCTCCATCCAGCGGGTGAACTGGGCGGTGGCGCCGGAGCCGTCCGAGCGGACCACCGGGGTGATCGGCAGGCTGGGCAGCTGCTTGCCGTAGTCGGCGGTGACCTTCGGGTCGTTCCAGTTGGTGATCTTGTTGGTGAAGATGTCGACGATGGTCTGCGGCGACAGCCGCAGGTCCCGGACCTGCTTGCCGCCGACCACCAGGTTGTACATGAAGGTCGTGCCGCCGGCGGTGATCGGGATGTAGGAGAAGCCGTAGGTGGGCTTCTCCACACCACCGCTGCCGGTCTGCTGGCCGGCGGAGTTGACGCCGGTGTCCTGGGTGGTGCGGAAGGGCACGTCGGAGGCGGTGAAGTCGTCCTGCCCGAGGGTCCAGGAGTTGCGGCCGGCCGCGGAGCCGATCGGGTTGAAGCTGATCTGGATGCCCTGCGGCCCGACGTCCTGGCGCCACTGGTCGATGGCCGGACCGGCCCAGCTGGAACCGTCGGCGCTCAGCGCGACGCTCGCCGCGAACGCCCGCGAGCCCGGCCCCAGCAGCGGGGCGGCGGCGAGCAGGAACAGCGACATCAGCAGGGCGAGCGCGCGGGCCACGGGGCGGCTTGCGGCCTCCCACGACATGAGAACTCCTCTGGGACGGAGGGTGGTTGGGTGGGTCATCAGCTGTTCCCGGGGAGTGGGACGGTGGGGTGCGCGGGTCCGGAGGCCGTCCGCGCCGCGGCCGGGGCGGCGGCACCGGACGGCCCGGCGGCCCGGGCGTCGGCTTCGGCGCGGCGGGCCGCGCGGTCGATCCGACGCTTCTGGCCGCGGGTCAGCTCGCCGGGCTTGCGGCCGCCGAGCACCCGGGCGGTGACGAACAGGATCAGCACCACGACCATCAGGGTCAGTCCGGCCGCGAACGCCCGGGCGATCATGTCGGGGTAGGGCTGCTTGACGTAGTTCCAGATGTAGAGCGGCAGCGACACCTGGTGCTCGTGGAACGGGTCGGCGTTGAACTGCGAGGTGAAGCCCGAGGTCAGCAGCACCGGCGAGGTCTCGCCGACGCCGCGCGCCATGCCGAGCACCACCGCGGTCATCAGGCCGGGCCGGGCGGTCGGCAGCACCACGTTCCACACCGTCCGCCACTGGCTGCCGCCCAGCGCGTACGAGGCCTCGCGCAGCGTGCCCGGCACCAGCCGGATCACCACCTCGGCGGCCCGGGTGACGATCGGCATCATCATCACGGTCAGCGCCAGGGAGGCCGCGAAGCCGCTCTTGTCGAAGCCGAAGGTGATGATGAAGATCCCGAGGATGAACAGACCGGCCACGATGGACGGCAGCGCGGTCATCGCCTCGACCAGGGTCCGCACCGGCTTGGCCATCCGGCCACCGACCTCGGACATGAAGACGGCCGCGGCGATGCCCAGCGGCACCGCGAACAGCGTTGCCATGCCGAGCTGTTCGAGCGATCCGACGATCGCGTTGAGCGCTCCGCCGGAGGTGATCGGGTTGAGCGGCCCGGTGCGTTCCATCGACTCGGTGAAGAAGTTGAGGTGCTGGGCGGCGTCCCAGCCGCGGCTGGCCACGTAGCCGATCTGGTCGCCGATCAGCGCGACCACCAGCAGCCCGGAGCTCCAGGCGACCACCGACACCAGCCGGTCCCGCACCACGAGCTCGCCCCACTGGAGCCGCCCGAGGGTGAAGTAGCCGGCCAGGAAGAGCAGGTACCAGCAGACCAGGAAGCCGAACACGCCGCTGAACGGCAGCACCCGCTCGTACAGCATCCAGTCCAGCGCCAGCGAGCCGACCGCCGAGCCGACCACCGTGAACACGTCCTCGGCGGTGACTCCGCTGAGCCGCACCTTGGTCTCGGGACGGGCCGCCGCGGCCGCGACGGACGCGGGGACGACGGCGGTGGTCGGTGCGGGCGCGGCGACCGCCGGGCGGTCGAGCGTGGTCATCGGGTCGTCCCTTCCACGGAATGGGTCATGTCGGTGCGCCGCCTCAGTCCGCGGTGGAGGCCCCGGAGCGGGACCGGTTGATCACGAAGCCCGCCGCCACGTTGACCAGCAGGGTCAGCGCGAACAGCACCAGGCCGGCCGCCATCAGGGCGGAGAGCGAGAGCGCGTCCGACTCGCCGAAGCGCAACGCGATGAGCGCCGAGATCGAGTTGGCGCCGTTCTCCAGGATGTGGGTGATCGTCTTGAAGCTCGGCGAGATGATCAGCGCGACCGCGATGGTCTCGCCCATCGCCCGGCCGAAGCCCAGCATCACCGCACCGATCACGCCGCCCTTGCCGAACGGCAGCACCACCGTGCGGACCATCCCCCAGCGGGTCGAACCCAGCGCGTACGCGCCCTCCCGCTCGCCCTGCGGGGCCTGGGAGAAGACCTCCCGGCTGAGCGAGGTGACGATCGGGATGATCATCAGTGACACCACCACGCCCGCGATGAAGGTGGAGGAGGTGTACGAGGTGCCGATGTCGCCGGTGCGCACCTTCAGGAAGGGGACCGCGTCGCCGAGGTGGTTGGTCAGCCAGCGGACGAACCCGATGATGCGCGGCTGGAGGAAGAACAGGCCCCACAGGCCGTAGACGATGCTGGGGATCGCCGCCATCAGGTCGACCAGGGAGATCAGCGCCGAGCGCAGCCGGACCGGCGCGAACTCGGAGATGAAGATCGCGGTGAACAGCGCCACCGGAACGGCGATCACCAGCGCGATCACGGCGATCAGCAGGCCGTCCGGCAGGACCGCGCCGATGCCGAACCTGTGCGCGGCGGTCTGCCACTTCTGCTCGGTCAGGAACGACCAGCCGACCTCGCGGAGCGCGTCGGTGCCCCGCAGGACCAGGAAGAAGGCGATCAGCCCCATGATCGCGAAGACCGAGAGCCCCGCGACCCGCAGCACCCCTCGGAACACCCGGTCGCCGGGGGTCGCGGGGGCGGTGATGGTGCGCGGGACGTCCCGGTCGGGCCCGTGGTCGGGTCGGCCTGGCGCCCCGGCGTACGGTGCCGCGGGCTCGGCGGCGGATGTCATGGGTCTGCTCTCCGTACTCGACGGCGGGGGACGGATCCGGTACGTATCCATTCGGCCAGTCGGAGGTGGCCGGATCAGGTCGTCCGTGTGTACGAGGGCCCAACGCGACAACTCCGTAGCGGAGTTGGGAACTCCGGAAGGCGCACCCGGCCGGGCGAATGACATGTTCGCGCGCCTTCTGTGGCCAACTCGCCCTGAAACAAAGGACTTTGGTGGCCATCAGGCGCGTCCGGAACACTGGCCGATTTCGATCCGGAGATCAACGCGCGTCAACTCCCGGCCAGTCGGCGGGAACGCAAAAGGACTCGGCGGGGCCGGAACGGCGGCCCCGCCGAGTCGTCATGCGGTGGATCGGTCGGTGGATCGGTGTCCTGTCAGTCCGTCACGGACGGCGGCGGATCCGCGACCAGCCCCGCTTCGCCTCCGCCATCATCCGCGCCCCCGCCGGCGTACCGCCGAGGACCAGCGCCGCCGGGCCGCCGACCAGCAGCACCAGCCCGCCGATCAACGCGATGGGCAGCAGCAGCCGGGCCGCACCGGAGCGGTCGGCCGACGGAGTCCCGGCGGCGACCGGCGCGGCGGCCAACGACTTGCCGGGCGCGCTCGGCGAGGCACCGGGCTTGGCACCCCCGGCCGCCGCACCACCCGCCGCGGCGGCGGCGCCACCCGCGGTGGCCTCGGCGCCACCGGCACCGGAGCCGCCGGTCGAGGAGCCGCCGGTACCGCCGGCCGCCCCGCCCTCACCGACCTGGGTCACCGAGGCGGGCGCCTGGCCGCCGCCCTCCGTACCGGAGGTCGGGGTCGAGCCGTCGCCACCGGACGCGGGCGGGTTCGGCGGCGCGGCCTGGTTGCCGGGCAGCTTGGCGTCCTGCGCCTCCAGGTGGCCGATGGCGTCGGCCGCCTGGGTCCGCTGGGCGGCGGTCAGCGCGAGGAAGCCCGGCGCGAGGTGACCGGGCTCGTGGCCGTACACCTGGCCGGTGGTGGTCACCGCGCGCATGAACTTGCTCATCGCCGCCACCTTGTCGGACGCGACGTCCTTGGTCGGGAGCATCGCGTAGTCGACGGTGGTCAGCGGATAGGCCTTCTTGTCGTGCGAGAAGGCCGAGTCGGACACCCCGTAGGGCAGCGACTGGATCCCGGTGGACGCGTCCACGGTCATGTCGGCGACGGCCGCCTGGAGGCCCGGACCGTCCGGCCCGACGGCTCCGCCCGCCGGGTTCACCAGCTGGGCCTCGGGCAGCGAATAGGCCTTCGCCTGGCCGGAGTCCATGACGGCGAACAGCGTCCGCTGACCCATGGTCATGGAAGAACAGAGGTCATGGCTGCCGTCCGTGTGCTTGTCCGTGTTGACGCAGTTCGGCTTGTTCCAGAGGACCTTGCGGACCACGTCGCCCAGCCCGGTCGCGACGGGGTTCCACTCGTAGGACTTCCACCGGTCCCGCGGGTCGTCCTTCCCGTCGGCGAATCCGGTGGCGTCCTGCCGGACGAAGGAGTCGACCGGGTAGCCGGAGTACGTCGGGCGCAGGTAGAAGCTGTCCACGTGCATGCCCCACGGATCGGGCTCACCGTCGAGGAAGCGCACCGCGTCCGGGTCGGAGGCTATCCACGAGGTCAGCTGGTAGGTCATGTCCGCCGCACCGCCGAACACCGTCGGGCTGAAGTTGCTGTAGGCGCACCCCGTCGGCCAGGACATCCCGCTTCCGGCCGGCACCGGGTTGAGCGCCGTGAACTCCGGGTCGTCGAAGATGCAGTACGGATTGCCCTTCACCGACGGGATGTCACCCGGCGAGTTGTACGACTGGGTGAGCAGCTTGGCCATCAGCCGCGCGTTGAGCTTCATGCTCTTGATCTGCAGGTGGGTGGTGGGATCGTCCACGACGAAGACCACGGAGATCCCGGTGGTCGCCACCGGCGCGTACACGTAGGGGCGCGGTGGCGGCGACTGGGTGTCCGGCCGGGCCGCCAGCGCCATGTCCTTGCCGCCGGCCAGGAAGTCGGTGCGCGACGGGCCGTCACCGTTGGCGAAGCCGTACGACAACGACATCGGGCTGTCGCCCTGGCAGAGGCCGGTCTGCCACTGGTCCATCGCCCGCTTCAGCGGTTCGAGACCGGCCACCGCGAAGGAGGCGCGCTGCACCGGGCAGGCCCCCGCCGTCGGTGCGAACGACAGGGGGATGACGGCGCGACGGTCCCAGGAGCACTGCTCACCGGTCTTGAACTTCGACCACTTGTTGAGGTTGCCCTCGAGGATCTGGTTGGACGCCAGATTCAACGCCTGGTCGAGGGAGTGGTCAGCGCAGTTGGTCAGGCCCTTCCTCGTGGTGTCCGTGAACCCGAGGGAGTCACCACCGTAGTTGGGCTCGACCACCAGCGAACACGGGTGCTTGTCGTCGCACCCCAGCGTGGGGCTCTGGTCCGCCGTGAAGAGCTCGATGTCCGCGAAGCCGGAGCCGTCCGCCCCGGTGACGGCCATGACCATGTTGGAGGGGAAGTCAGGGGCCGTCGAGTACCCGACCGGCAGCTTCTGCTGGAAGCCCGCGGTCGCGTCCGCGTTGTACAGGGTGCTGTCGTAGCAGTCCGTGACCTTCGGGTCCGTACCCCGGCACTCGTACACCCGGACCTGGTAGTACGGCTGGGTGCCCTTCCGGACCGGGCCGTTCGTCCACGGGTTGCCGATGCCGTCGGTCGTCGGGGTGAACCCCTTCCAACTGACGTGCACCACCTGGTTGCCCAGGTTCTTGGTCTGCGCGACGGTGACGCTGCCGTTGGGACCGGACGTCTGGTTCGTCGGGTCCCAGACCGGCGGCCCCTGCTTGGTGACGGAGGAGTCCTCGGCGACGGCCTCCGGCACGGCGCCCAGGCCGATCGGTACCACGCCGACGGCCACCACCACCCCCCACACCAACGCGATCGCCGGCATCCGGCGACGCCACCACCCCGGATCCCTCCGGTCGGGCAGGCGGACTCTCATGGCGGGCACCTCCGTGCGATTGCGCGCCGCCGAGAAGCGCGGCGCAGGGGATCAGACTGCGAGCGGCCGGCGATTCCGGTACACGTCCATTCGGCCAGCCGCAGGTGGCCGGATCCGGTCGACCGTGTGTACGGGACCACAACGCGGCACCTCCGTAGCGGAGTTGGCGCTTCCACGTGCGCAGGCCCGCGCCTCCCGGCACGGGCCTGCGGTTCAACCGGCTTGGAAGGATCAGCCGTTGAAGGTGAGAGCGAAGGAGCCGACCGCCTGGCCGGCGGTGAAGAAGGTGGTGTTCAGCTGGGTGTCCAGGAACTTCGCCCCGGCGGCGTCCAGCGCGAGGCCGGTGGAGGTGAGGGTCTGGGTGGTGCCCGTCCGCGAGTTCCGCACGGTGCCGGCCGGCTTCAGCAGCGAGACCGGCGTGGTGCTGCCGTTCGGCACACCGGTGAAGCGCCAGCTGTCGGCACTGAAGGCGAGTTGCTTGAACAGCACGCTCTTGCCGGTCTGGACGTCGACGAAGAGCAGGCTGCCGTCGAGCGCCGCGTTGCCGTAGAAGCTGCTCAGGTTGATGCTGCCGCCGGTCACCGGGAGGGTCGTCGAGAGACCGACCGAGCTGTCGTAGGCCACGCTGGCGTTCGGCAGCGGCACGATGAACACACCGCTGTTGGCCGCACTGGCCAGGAAGGCGTTGTTCTCGGTCACCACGGCGCTGCCGGTCGGAGCGGCGGGAGCGGTGTCGGCCGCGGCCACACCGCTGAAGCCGGTCACGGCGAGAACGACCGCGGCGCCGCCGGCGAGGAACCGGGCGGTGGTACGGGACATGCGAGTCTCCTTGGGAGAGGAAGGTTCCGCTTCGAAGGTGGAACACCGGTCCGGTGGACCGGTCGACGGGTGCGGCCGGGGCCGCGCCCGCGGCTCGGGGAGGGCGTGGGACGCCTCAGCTGAGGGTGGCGCTGCCGCACGCCACGGCCGGGGCGGCCAGGAAGCCGTAGCTCGCCAGGTCGGCGGCGGCGGTCGGGTCGTTGCAGATCCAGCCGGACGGGCCGAAGACGTTCTGGATCGCGGTGCCGTGGGCGTCCGTCGCGGTCCACTCGGCGTCCCGGAAGACGTTGTAGAGCATGCGGCCGAACAGCGTGTTGGCGAAGTTCGGGTCAATCTGGTTGTTGGTCACCGGGGTCAGCGTGCTGCTGCCGATCACCACGTTGCGCAGGGTCAGGTTTCCGGGCGCGTCGGTGGCCGTGCCGTGGTTGCCCACGGTCTGGCCCAGGTAGTGCCCGACCGAGTAGGGGAAGACCACGTTCGGGTCGCCGAGGCTCGGGTCGGTGCCCTCGTTCTCCTCCGGACCGGTGGTGACGCAGCCGCCCAGGGTCGGGTTGCCGATCGCGGACAGGAAGAAGGAGCGCGTGCCGGAGTCGGCCTGCGGCAGGACCGGCTTGATGGCGGTGGCAGGCAGGCTCGAGCTGATCTGGTTCCAGGTGACGGTGGTGCAGCTGTAGATCGCGTTCAGCTGCGCCGGGGTGAGCTGCGCCGGGGCGTTCCCGGTCCGCGTGGCCGACCAGGTCACCGCGTCCTTCGCGAACACCACGAAGTCCAGGCCGTATGGATCCTTGGCCTTCGGCCCACGATCGGACCGCGCGAAGTCCACGGTCTCACCAGTGGTGGCGGCGAGCGCCTTGATGCCCGCAACGGCGCCGTCCGGCCGGACGATGGGCGTCGCACCGCCCTTGGTGATGATCGGGGACGTTCCGGTCGCGTCCCAGCTGTACAGGCGCGGCGACGTGGTGTCCGAACCCAGCGAGGCGTTGTAGTCGGCGGCGAACCGGTTCAGCAGCGCCTGCGTCGTCTGCGCCCCCACTCCTACCAGGTCCCTCGCCTGCGGAACCGCCGGGTCGGCCGAGGCGCGCCCCACCGACAGCGGAACCATGAGCGCGGCCATTGCGGCGACCACCGCCACCCGCGTGCCGTACCCGTGCATGATCTGATCCCCTCGACTTCGGACGGCGCGGGACGCTTCAGGTGAGGATGGCGACGCCACAGGTCGCCAGGGCCCGGAAGCCGTAACTCACCAACTCAGCGGCTGCGCCCGGGTCGTTGCAGATCCAGCCACCGGTGCCGAACACGTTCTGGATCGCGGTACCGTGGGCGTCCGTCGCGGTCCAGTCGGCGTCCCGGACGACGTTGTAGACCAAGCGGGCGAACTGCGAGTTGGCGAACCTGGCATCGATCTGGTTCCCGGTCACCGGGACCAGGGTGGTGCCGCCGACCCGAAGGTTGCGCAGAGTCAGGTTGCCGGGCGCGTCGGTGGCGGTGCCGTGGTTGCCCACGGTCTGGCCCAGGTAGTGGGCCACGGAGTACGGGAAGACCACGTTCGGGTCGTTCAGCCTCGGGTCGGTGCCCTCGTTCTCCTCCGGGCCGGTGGTGACGCAGCTGCCCGCGGCCGGAGCACCAATCGCGGACAGGAAGAAGAGGCGCGAGCCGGAGCCGGCCTCCGGCAGGACCGGCCTGATGGTGGCGGCCGGCAGGCTCGGGTCGATCTCGTTCCAGCTGGTGATGGCACAGCGGTAGATCGCGTTCAGCTGGTCCGGGCTGAGCTGCGCCGGGGCGTTCCCGTTCCGCGCGCCCGACCAGGTCACCGCGTCCTCTCCGAGCACGACGAAGTCCAGGCCATGCGGGTCGGTTACCCTCGGCCCGCGGTCGGACCGGGCGAAGTCCACGGTCGCATTGGTGTTGGCGATGAGCGCCGTTATCCCGGCGTCGGCTCCGTGCGGCCGGACGATGGGCGTCGCGCCGCTCTTGGTGAGGATCGGGGATGTTCCGGTCGCGTCCCAGCTGTACAGGCGGGGCGACGTGGTGTCCGAACCCAGCGAGGCGTTGTAGTCGGCCGAGAACTGGTTCAGCAGCGCCTGCGTCGTCTGCGTCCCCACCCCCACCAGATCCCTCGCCTGCGGACCCGCCGGGTCAGCCGTGGCACTTCCCGACGACGGTGACGCCACCAGCACGGCCGTCGCGCACACCGCGAGCAACCTGGATGCGATCCGCATGCCCGATCCCTTCGACGTACCCGATTGGTGGGCCGGCGGCCACGGGCAGGACGCCCGCGGCCGCCGGATGGTGCGGGGTGGATCAGGTGAGGGTCGCGGTGCCACAGGCCGGGGAGGCCAGGAAGCCGTAGCTCGCCAGGTCGGCGGCGGCGGTCGGGTCGGTGCAGATCCAGCCACCGGTGCCGAAGACGTTCTGGATCGCGGTGCCGTGGGCGTCGGTCGCGGTCCACTCGGCGTCCCGGAAGACGTTGTAGACCACGCGGCCGAACTGCGAGTTGGCGAAGGTGCCGTCGATCTGGTTGTTGGTGATCGGGCTCAGGGTCTTGGTGCCGATCACCACGTTGCGCAGGGTCAGGTTGCCCGGCGCGTCGGTGGCGGTGCCGTGGTTGCCCACGGTCTGGCCCAGGTAGTGGGCCACGGAGTACGGGAAGACCACGTTCGGGTCGTTGAGGCTCGGGTCGGTGCCCTCGTTCTCCTCGGGACCGGTGGTGACGCAGCCGCCCAGGGTCGGGTTGCCGATCGCGGACAGGAAGAAGGAGCGCGTGCCGGAGTCGGCCTGCGGCAGGACCGGCTTGATGGTGGTGGCAGGCAGGCTCGAGCTGATCTGGTTCCAGGTGACGGTGGTGCAGCTGTAGATCGCGTTCAGCTGCGCCGGGGTGAGCTGCGCCGGGGCGTTGCCGCCGGACAGGGCGGACCAGGTCACCGCGTCCTTGGCGAGCGCGACGAAGTCCAGGCCGTGGGCGTCGGTCGCCGCCGGGCCGCGGGAGGAACGGGCGAAGTCCACGGTCGCGCTGGTGTTGGCGACCAGGGCCTTGATGCCGGCGCCGGAGCCGTTCGGGCGCGGGATCGAGGTGGCGCCGGTCTTGGTGGTGATCGGCGAGGTGCCGGTCGCGTCCCAGCTGTACAGGCGCGGCGAGGTGGTGTCGCCCTTCGCGGCCAGCGAGGCGTTGTAGTCGGTCGAGAACTGGTTCAGCACCGACTGGATGGTGTCGGAGCCGACACCCACCAGGTCCTGGGCGGCCGGGGTGACGCCGGCGGCCGGGTCGGCAACGGCGGTGCCGGAGGCGACGGTGGCGAGGGAGGTCGCCAGCGCGGCGGCGACGAGCAGCTTGGCAGCGGTCTTACGCATGTTCCTCTTCCTCCGAAGGAGAGACGTACATCGCGTGAACCCGTGCTCCGGGGGGAGCTCGGGGCCGGTGGGCCGCGTCCGCTGCGGCCGCTCCGGCAGTGCTGATCCTGTCCGGCCGGGAGGTTCCGCCGGAAGGGTGGTCGGGTCCGGCTGGAGAATGTCGACTCGTCGGTTCGACGAGGTTTAGGCACTGGTCAACGCGGACGGGAGCGGGGCGGAGCGGGCGGTCCGAACCCGGTCGACGTTCTTCTCCAGGAGGCTGCTCGGGGTGTTGCCGGAAACCTGCGCTTCACCGGGACAGCACGAACGGGGGCGGCTACAGCGGCCAGCGGTTGTCCCGGCCGCTCCTGCGCAACTCCTGCCCCACCCATTGCAGTCCGGACAGGAATCCCTCGACGCCCGACTGGCACTGGTCGCGGCGCAGGTATCCGCGCGCGCTGCGCGCGACGGGGACGGTGGAGGCCGCCCCCGGGCGGGTGCTGCGCACCGGGAGGTAGGCGGACCAGACCCACTGGCGCCCCTCGGCCTGCACCGTGGAGCACCGCAGGGCGGCCCGTTCGATGATCAGTTCGCGGACGGCGTCGGCGAGTTCCTCCTCGCTCCGGTACGTCCGTACGCCGACGCCCAGCGGCCGGCCGTTGGCGGCGCGCAGCGTCCAGCCGACGCAGCGGTCGGCCGCGGGCACGATCAGCAGTCGCGGCCCGCGCCGCTCAGCGGCCATTGCGGCGTCTCAAGGAGACGGCTCTCCCCGGGAGTTCACGCGGTGACGGGTCGCGTGGCGGCACGTCCCGCCCGGCCGGCTCCCGCCCCGGCGGAGTGTCCCGCCCCGGCGACGCATCCCGCCCCGGGGGCACGTCGCGCGGCGCCTGCTTGGCTAGCAGCACGACGAAGCGCCGGAACGCGTTCTGGCACGTCGCGTACCGCTCGTACGCGCGGCTGGACCGCACTTCGGGCAGGTTGCGCGACCCGGGGATGACCCAGATCCATCCGATCCCGTCGCGGACATGGGTGATCCGCGCGGTCAGGTCGGCCGCACCGACGCGCAGACCGTCGAAGCCCCGCTCGGCCTCGCCGGGCGTCTCGAACAGCGCGGGGGTGATCGCCACCACCCGGCCGTTGGGAGCCTTCAGCTGCCAGCGGTAGCGCCCGTCCGGTGCGCGCTCGGTCCGGAACCCCCCTCGACTTGCCCCTGCTGCGGTGTTACCGCGGCCGGCAGCGTCCACTGCCCCCTCCGTCCAGTGCTGCAGAACAGCGCCGTCCCCTCCCAGACGGGAGCCAAGCTATGTGTGCACACGGAACCGACGAAAGCCCAGAACGTTCACAACTTTCGCCGTTGGTCGGGAAGTTCTCCCTCGTTCAGCTTTCACCTATCGGTGTCAGGACTCTGATACCCCGGCTCCGCCCGCCCGGGAGCCACCGCCGGGGCCTACAGCCGCGACCTTCAGCCGGGCGCTACGGCCGGGTGCTACAGCCGGGCCGTCCAGCGGACCATGGTGCCCTTCCGGTACGGCCCCCGCTCGTGCCAGGCGGCGCCGCCGAGCGCCTCTGCCCGCCGGGTGAGGTTGAGCAGTCCGCTGCGTCGGCCGCCCTGCGGGATGCCGACGCCGTCGTCGGTGACGGTGAGCAGGACGCCGGGCCGGCCACCGCGGTCCAGGGACTCCGGGTCCCCTCCGACCGGCCGGCCGTCGTCGCCGAGGTGGACGGTGGCGTCGATCTCCACGCCGACCCGGGAGGCCCGGGCGTGCCGGGCCGTGTTGGAGAGCATCTCCCGTAGCGCTGCCAGGAGTTGACGTCCGGTGTTCTCGCCGACCAGGCTCTCCACCGGACCGACGAAGCTGACCGAGGGCTTGAAGCCGAGCGCGGCGGCGGCCTGGCTGGCCTCGCGCAGGACGCGGGTGCGCAGGGTGTCCGGGGCGTCGCCGTGGTTGTCGTGCTGGAGGGCGTAGATGGTGGTGCGGACCTCCTGGATGGTGGCGTCCAGTTCGTCCACCGCGTTGCCGATGCCGACCTTCACCTCGGGGACGACGGCGCGGCGGGCCGCGCTCTCCAGCATCATCCCGGTGGCGAACAGCCGTTGGATCACCAGGTCATGGAGGTCGCGGGCGATCCGGTCGCGGTCCTGGAAGACCGCCAGCCGCTGCTGGTCGCGCTGGCCCTCGGCGAGCCGCAGGGCCAGCGCGGCCTGGGAGGCGAAGGTCTCGGCGAGTTGCTTCTCGGAGTCGGTGAACGGCAGCGCACCGCGCGAGCGCCAGACGCAGAGCCCGCCGAGCACCCGGCCGGCGGCGACCATCGGCACGGCCATGGACGGGCCGAAACTGCGGGCGAGCCGCATCACCACGGTGGGGTCGCCGGACATGTCGTCCAGGTACACGCTGTCCCCCTCCAGCAGTTGGGCGGCGAAGCTCTCCTTGGGCAGCAGTTCGCCGCGGACGAACTCGGCGGCCTCGCCGGAGGCGTGGGCGACCCGCATCTGGCAGTCCCCCTCCCCCACCGTGCCGGTGGGCAGCAGGATCATCCCGAGCGCCGCGCCCGCCAGCTCCCGGACCTGCTCGGCGGCGACGGTCAGCGCCCCCTCGGCCTGCTCGGTGGAGAGCAGGGCGGTGGTGACGGCGGCGGCGCCGGCGATCCAGCGCTCCCGGCGGCGGCCCTCCTCGTACAGCCTGGAGTTCTCGATGGCGACCCCGGCCGCCGCGGCGAGCGCGTGCACCACCTGTTCGTCCTCGGGGGTGAAGGCGCCGCCGCCCTTCTTCTCGGTGAGGTAGAGGTTGCCGAAGACCTCCTCCCGGACCCGGATCGGCACGCCGAGGAAGGTCTTCATGCACGGGTGGTGCGGCGGGAAGCCGGTGGAGCGCGGGTCGGCCCGGAGGTCGGCCAGCCGCAGCGGTTCGGGGCGGTCGATGAGCGCGCCGAGGATGCCGCGGCCGGCCGGGAGTTCGCCGATCTCGGCGGCGTTGGCGTCGTCGATGCCGACGTGGATGAAGTCGGCCAGGCCCTGCCCACCGGGGGCGATCACGCCGAGGGCCGCGTACCGGGCGTCGACGAGTTCGGCGGCGCCGGTGGCGATCCGGTGCAGGGTGGCGTGCAGGTCGAGCCCGGCCCCGATGGAGACCACCGCCTCCAGCAGGCGCTGCATCCGGTCGGTGACCGCGGCGGCGGACTGCAGGCGTTCCGCGACCTCGGTCACCAGGGTGTCCAGCCCGAGCGAGGCGATCTCGGGCACCCGATGGGGTGTCGGCTCGGGGACGGCCTCGGGGAGGTCTGGCGTGGGGTCCATGGAGAAAGCCTACGTTTGTACGGTTTTCAGCCGCCGGAACGGCGCCGCCGCACGGGCGTCGCGGTTCCGCGAGCCGTCCTCGACCACCACCGTCGCGGCACCACCACCATCGCGGCACCACCACCGGCGCGGCACGACCGTCGCGGCACCACCACCGGCGCGCCGCCACCGCCGTCACCGCACCGCCGGCTCCAGCAGCCCGTCCGTCTCCCGCTCCCGCCGCCACATCGCGTGCAGCCGCCCGTCCGGGTCGGCGAGCAGCTCGGACCAGCGGCCGCGCTCGGCGACCCGGCCGGCCTCCAGCACCAGCACCTCGTCCACCGTGTCGTCGTCCAGCCCGGCCAGCCGGTGGGTGATCAGCACGGTGCTGCGGCCCGCGGTGGCGGCCAGCAGGTCGGCGGTGAGCGCGTCGGCGGTGGGCAGGTCGAGGTGTTCGGCGGGCTCGTCCAGGACCAGCACCGGGAAGTCGGCGAGCAGCGCGCGGGCCAGCGCGAGGCGCTGGCGCTGGCCGCCGGAGAGCCGGGCGCCGTGCTCGCCGACCATGGTGTCCAGGCCCTCGGGCAGGGTGTCCGTCCAGTCCAGCAGCCGGGCGGCGGCCAGCGCGGCACGCAGTTCGGCCTCGTCGGCGCCGGGCCGGGCGAGCCGCAGGTTCTCCCGCAGCGAGCTGTCGAAGACGTGGGCGTCCTGGGCGCAGAGGCCGATCACCCGGCGGACGGACTCGCCGGTGAGCGCCCGGCTGTCCACAGCCTGTGGACGACCGGCGGCGAGGGTGACGGACCCGGCGCCCGGCTCCAGGAAGCGCAGCAGCGCCTGGGCGAGGGTGCTCTTGCCGGAGCCGGAGGGGCCGACCACGGCGATCCGGCGGCCCGGGGCGAGGTCGAGGTCGACCCCGGTGAGCGCGTCCACGGCCTGCCCCGGGTGCCGTACGGTCAGCCCGCGCACCGCGACCGGCAGCGGCTGCTCGGGCAGCCCGACCGGCGCGGCGGGCTCCTCCACGGGCGCGGGGGCGGTCAGCACCTCGTCCAGCCGGGCCCGGGCGGCGCGGCTGCGCTGGCGGGCCTGGACGGCGAGCGGTAGGCCGGTGACGGCCTCGAAGGCGGCCAGCGGGGTGAGCACGACGACGGCCAGGCAGACCGGCGCGAGCGCGCCGCCGTGCACCCCCTGGACGCCGACGGCGGCCGCGCCGACCACGGTCAGCCCGGTGAGCAGCGCGACAAGCCCGGTGCCGAGCGCGGTGGTGGCGGCGGAGCGGGCGGCGAGCCCGGTCAGCGCGGCGTCGGCGCGCCGGACGGCGGCCAGCCGGCCGGGCAGCGCACCGGCCACGGTGAGCTCGGCGGTGCCGGTGAAGGCGTCCACCACGGTGGTGGCCAGCCGCCCGCGCGCGGGGGCCTGGCGCCGTTCCGCGCCGGCCGACCAGCGGGCGGCGAGGGCGGGCACCAGCACTCCGGCGAGCAGCAGTCCGAGGCCGAGCACCAACCCGGCCGCGGGCAGGAAGGCGGCCATGGCGACGGTCGAGGCGAGCGCGACCACCGCCGCGACGGCGGCGGGCAGCCGCCAGCGCAGGTAGTGGTCCTGGACCGCGTCCACGTCGGCGACCAGCCGGGAGAGCAGGTCGCCGCGCCGGAAGGCGGGCAGTCCGGCCGGGGCGAGCGCGGTCAGCCGCCGGTACACGGCGGCCCGCAGGGTGCCGAGGGTGCGCAGCACCGCGTCGTGGGAGACCAGCCGTTCGGCGTAGCGGAACACGCTGCGGCCGATGCCGAAGGCCCGGACGGCGGTGACGGCCATCATCAGGTAGAGCACCGGGGGCATCTGGGAGGCCCGGGAGATGAGGTAGCCGGAGGTGGCCATCAGGGCGACGGCGCTGCCGAGGGCGAGCGCGCCGAGCAGGACGGACAGCGCCAGCCGGGGGGCGGCCGGCTCGGCCCCGGGCTCCTCGGGCTCCCCGGCCTCGGGGGTCGGCCGCCCGCTGTGGACGAGCGGGCCGGCCGCCCCCGGTCCACCGGCGGCGGCAGCAGCCGCGCCGGACTCGTCGGCCGTGTCGGCCCCGGTCCCGGCCCCGGCCAGCCGCACCCGCTGCTCCGCGACCGCGAGCAGCGCCGGCCGGTGGGCGACCACCAGTACGGTGCGCGCCGGGTCCTCGGCGAGGGTCCGGACGGCGGCCACCACGGCCGCCTCGGAGGCGCCGTCCAGGTGGGCGGTGGGCTCGTCCAGCAGCACCAGCGGCCGGTCGTCGGCGAGCAGCACCCGGGCGAGCGCGAGCCGCTGGCGCTGGCCGGCGGAGAGCCCGGCGCCGTCCTCGCCGAGCGGGGCGTCCAGGTCGGTGACGAAGTCGAGCGCGTGGGCGGAGCGCAGGGCCGCCCACAGCTGTTCCGTCGAGGCCTCCGGGCGGTAGAGCCGCAGGTTGTCGGCGACCGTCCCGGCGAACAGGTGCGGGTGCTGGGGCACCCAGGCGATCTGCCGGCGCCAGCTCGCGGGCTCCAGGTCGGCGAGGTCGTGGTCGCGTCCGTCGGCGGCGGTGATCCGGACGCTGCCGGCCTCGGGGGTGGTGAGGCCGAGCAGGACGGCGAGCAGGGTGGACTTGCCGGCCCCGCTCGGGCCGGTGAGGGCGGTGCTGGAGCCGGGGCGCAGGGTCAGCGCGGCGCCGTCCAGGGCGGGCCGGGCGCGCCCGGGGTGCCGGACGGTCAGCGCCTCGGCGGTGATCACGGCCCCGGCGAGCGCGGGCGCCGGCACGGTGCCGGTGGCGGGCAGCGGGGTCTCCAGCACCTGGAAGATCTCGTCGGCGGCGGTGAGGCCCTCGACGCTGGAGTGGTAGAGCGCGCCGACCTGGCGGATCGGGAAGTACACCTCGGGGGCGAGGACCAGGATCAGCAGCCCGGTCTCCAGGTCGAGGCTGCCGTCCACCAGCCGGAAGCCGACGGTGACCGCGACCAGCGCGACGGAGAGGGTGGAGAGCAGTTCCAGCGCGAAGGAGGAGATGAAGGCGATCCGCAGGGTGCGCAGGGTGGCCCGGCGGTAGTCGGCGGTGATCCGGGCGATGGTGGCGGCCTGGGTGCGGGCCCGGTTGAACACCTTGAGGGTGGGCAGGCCGGCGACCACGTCGAGGAAGTGGTGGGAGAGCCGGGCCAGGGTGTTCCACTGCCGGTCCATCCGGGACTGGGTGGCCATCCCGATCAGCACCATGAACAGCGGGATCAGCGGCAGCGTCCCGGCGATGATCGCGGCCGAGGTGAAGTCGGCGCCGACGATCCGCAGCAGCACGATCACCGGGACGACGACGGCGAGCGCGAGCTGCGGCAGGTAGCGGGCGAAGTAGTCGTCGAGGGCGTCGATGCCGCGGGTGGCGAGGGTGGTGAGTTCGCCGGTGCGCCGGCCCGCCAGGTAGGACGGGCCGAGCGCGGTGGCGTGGTCGAGCAGCCGGCCCCGCAGGGTGGACTTCACCCGGGCGACGGACCGGTGCGCGGTGAGTTCGGTGAGCCAGCCGACCAGCCCGCGGCCGACCGCGGTCAGGGCGAGCAGCACCAGCGGGGTGGTCAGTTCGCCGAGGCCGGCCCCGCGTTGGAAGGCGCGGACCACGATCTCGGCGATCAGGCTCGCCTGGGCGACCACCAGGGCCGCGCCCGCCCCGCCGAGGAGCACGGATCCGGCGAGGAAGGCACGGGTGGTGCGGGCGTACCCGAGGAGTCGGGGGTCGACCGGCTTCACGGCGTCAGGCCCGGTCGGACGGGTCGGAAGGAGCGGCCGGATCGGACGGAGCAACCGGGGCGACCGGCCCGTGGGCGGGGCCGGGGATGTGCTGCACCCCGATCCGCTTGCGGAACACCCAGTACGTCCAGCCCTGGTAGAGCAGCACCAGCGGGGTGAACACGGCGGCCACGATGGTCATCAGCTTGAGCGTGTACGGCGAGGAGGCCGCGTTGGTGACGGTCAGGCTCCAGTCCGGGTTGAGCGTGGACGGCATCACGTTCGGGAAGAGCGCCAGGAAGAGCATCGCGACCGCGGCCACGATGGTCGCCCCGGAGAGCACGAACGCCCATCCCTCGCGGCCGGCCCGGTTGGCCGCCAGGGCCCCGAGCAGGGCCAGCACGGCGATCACCGCGGCGACCAGGCTGCGGCCGTTGCCGCTGTCGACCTGGGTCCAGGTCAGGAAGGCCAGGGCGAGCGCGGCGGTGGCCAGGCCGGCTAGCAGGGCGGCCCGGCGGGCCCGTTCGCGGATCTCGCCGACGGTCTTGAGCGCCGCGAACACCGCGCCGTGGAAGGTGAACAGGGCGAGCGTCACCAGTCCGCCGAGCAGCGCGTACGGGTTGAGCAGGTCGGCGAGGCCGCCGACGTAGTTCTTCTGCGCGTCGATGTCCACGCCGCGGACGATGTTGGCGAACGCCACGCCCCACAGGAAGGCCGGGAGGAGGGAGGTCCAGAAGATGGCCTCCTCCCAGTTGCGCTGCCAGCGGGCGCCGTCGCGCTTGGCCCGGTACTCGAAGGCCACGCCGCGGACGATCAGGCAGACCAGGATGACCAGCAGCGGGACGTAGAAGCCGCTGAACAGGGTGGCGTACCAGTCCGGGAAGGCGGCGAAGGTGGCGCCGCCGGCGGTGAGCAGCCAGACCTCGTTGCCGTCCCAGACCGGGCCGATGGTGTTGATCAGCACCCGGCGTTCGGCGGTGTTCCGGGCGAGCGGCTTGGTGAGGATGCCGATCCCGAAGTCGAAGCCCTCCAGGAAGAAGTAGCCGATCCACAGGACCGCGATCAGCACGAACCAGACGTCGTGGAGTTGCATGTCAGATCCCCAGTTCCACTGTGGTGCGCGTCAGTACGCGAAGGCGAGCGGCTTGTCGGCGTCCTCGTCCGCGGACGGGCCGCGCAGCGACGGGTCCTTGGCCGGGGGCTGCTCGGTCACCACCGGGCCCGCCTTGGCGTACTTGACCAGCAGCCGGACCTCGACCACGGCGAGGATCGCGTACAGCGTGGTGAAGGTGGCCAGGGCGCCGATCTGGGTGCCGATGCCGACGTTCGGGGAGACGGCGCTGGCGGTGGTCATCAGGCCGAAGACGGCCCAGGGTTGACGGCCCATCTCGGTGAAGATCCAGCCGAAGCTGTTGGCGATCAGCGGGAAGCCCATGGTGAGGATGCCGATCCGCCAGCTCCACTTGGTGAGCAGCGGCCCCATCTCCCGCTTCGGGGTGAGCATCAGCCGGGGCACCTCGGTCTCGCCGGTGCGGAAGTCCGGGTGCAGCAGGAACTTCCGGCGGGTGGTCCAGAGGCCGATCAGGGCGGCGACGAAGGAGGTCATCCCGAAGCCGATCATGAAACGGAAGCCCCAGTAGGTCACGAAGACGCTCGGGATGTAGTCCTTGGGGTCGCCGCCGTGGGCGGCGGCCTCGGCGGCCGCGGTGTCGTTGATGCCGGGGACCGAGGAGCTGAAGTCGCTGTGGGCGAGGAAGGAGAGTATCCCGGGGATCTCCAGCTCGACCGAGTTGTGGCCCTTGCTGACGTCGCCGACCGCGAAGATCGAGAACGGCGCGGGTGACTGGGTGTCCCAGAGCGCCTCGGCGGCGGCCATCTTCATCGGCTGCTGCTCGAACATCACCTTGCCGAGGGTGTCGCCGCTGAGCGCGGTGCCGGCGCCGAAGACCACGGCGAGCACCAGGCCGAGCCGCAGCGAGGTGCGCATCACGGCGGTCTTCTTGGGGTCGGCGGCCTCGGGCTTGCGCTTGGCCTTCCAGAGGTGGAAGGAGGCGATGCCGACCATGAAGGCGGCGCCGGTGAGGAAGGCGGCGGTCAGGGTGTGGAAGACGACGGTGAGGGTGGTGTTCTGGAACAGCACCTTGGTGATGTCGGTGAGCTGCGCCTTGCCGGTGGCCGGGTCGATCGCGTAGCCGACCGGGTGCTGCATCCAGGAGTTGGCGGCCAGGATGAAGTAGGCGGAGAGCACGGTGCCCAGCGAGACCATCCACATGCAGGCGCAGTGGATCTTCTTCGGCAGCTTGTCCCAGCCGAAGATCCACAGGCCGATGAAGGTGGACTCGAAGAAGAAGGCGATCAGCGCCTCCATCGCGAGCGGGGCGCCGAAGACGTCACCGACGAACCTGGAGTAGTCGGACCAGTTCATGCCGAACTGGAACTCCTGCACGATCCCGGTGACGACACCCATCGCGATGTTGATGAGGAAGAGCTTTCCCCAGAACTTGGTCGCGTGGAAGTACTTCTCCTTGTTCGTACGCACCCAGGCGGTCTCCAGCCCGGCCACGATCGCGGCCAGGCTGATGGTGAGCGGTACGAAGAGGAAGTGGTAGACGGTGGTGACTCCGAATTGCCATCGCGCGATGGTCTCGTGAGCGATTGCCAGTTCCACGTCGCCCTCTCTCCAACCGGCCCTTCCTCAGGGCGTTTCCGGACAAACTTCATCTATAGCCGTAGACCGCTGCACACCCGTGCAAGCTTGTCCGCTTGTGAACGTGAACACGTTCACAAGCACAGTATCCACCATCCTTACGGGGGAACCGCAGGTGGGGTGGGGTTGACGCGGCGTGGCGGGGCGTGACGGTGCGCACAGTCTGCGGGCCCGGGGGCGCACGACAAAGATCCCGGCCGGGTGGGAGTGGCCGGGATCTTGGCCGAAGCGGCGCTTGACAGCCGCCGCGGCCGGTTGACGACCGGCCGCGGGGCCGGGTGCCACGGGCCTGCTACGGGCGGGTCCTACGGGCGGGTGCTGCGGGCCTGCGCTACGGGCGGGTGCTACGGCCCGGCGCTACGGCCTGCCGAGCAGCTGGGCGCCCGAGGTGGAGTCGGTCCGGGCGGTGAAGAAGCCGGTGAACCCGCCGACGAACTCCGCCAGCGTAATCCGGCCGTCCCCGTCCACGTCCAACTGGCGGAACCCGTGCGACAGTTCGGCCGGGTGAACCCGCGGGCCGCCGAACACCGCGCGGTACTCGTCGAACTCCAGGAAGCCGCTGCCGTCGGTGTCCGCCGCGGTGAACACCGCTCGCAGCGCGGGCAGCAGGCCCTGCTCCAGGTACGCCTCGTCCCGGTCGCAGCCCGCCAGGGTCGCCACCGTGAACTCCTCCCGGCTGACCCGGCCGTCCCCATCGGCGTCCATCGCCGTGCGCAGCTGCTCCCACCAGCCGTCGAAGGCCGCGTACACCCGGGCCTCGGCGGCCTCGTCCAGCTCCAGCTGCCAGCAGACGTTGTGCGCCATCGCCCGCAGGTCGTGCACGGTGATGACGCCGTCCCCGGTCTGGTCGAGCACCTCGCGGAAGAACCGGTCCACCCGGCTGCCCCGCGCGTCCCGGCGCTGCGGCCGCGGCCGCGAGGGCCGGCTCCGCCCCCGGTCCGGACCCTGGTCCGGGTCCCGCGGGGAGCGGTAGCGCATCCGCTCCGGCAGCAGGCCGATGACGGCCCCGGCACCGCGGTGCAGCACCACGGACAGCAGCGCGCCCCGCGCCGTCCCGGCCAGTCCCAGCCGCTCCCGCACCGCCGGCGGCAGGTCCGCCACCGTCAGCTCCCGGATCATCCGGGCGACCAGCACCCGGACCACCCGCCAGCCGGCGTCCCCGAGGAACCACAGCCGGCGCGGGCGCGGCGCCTCGCGCAGGATGTCGTCCAGCAGGTAGCGCGCCGCGTCGTTGAACTCCAGCTTCTCCCGGGTGTAGCGGGCGAAGTACCCGGGCAGGTCCGCCGCGGTCCCCGGCAGCTCCTCCTCCGGCAGCCCGAAGGGCGCGATCGCCTCGCGGAACTCCCGGTAGGCCGCCTCCAGTTGACCCCGGTCGTACGGATCGCCGGACAGCCGCCGCATCGCGACCACGCACTCGAACAGGGTCAGCAGCACCCACACCCTGGTCGCCGCGTCCCGCGCGTCGTACGGCTTCCCGTCCGGCATCGTGCCGTGGATCCGCTTGTGGGCGCGCTCCAGCCGCGCCACCTCCCGGCGCAGCGCCTCCGCGTCCTGGTAGAACAGCCGGCGCCCGCTCTCCAGGGTGTGCTCGATCCGCCGCCACGGATGGGCCCGGTAGGTCGAGTGCTCCTGCATCCCGGCCCCGACCACGGGATCGGCCGCCTGGAGAATCAGCAACCGCCAGGCGACCAGGGCGATCCGCCAGTCCGAGAGGTCCCGCTGGAACGAGACGGTGCGGTCAGTCACGCGGCTCTCCGGTGATGTCGGGGCCGATCACGAAGCCCTTGGCCGGGCCCTCGGGGATCACGGCCTCCTTGCCGTACGGGATCCGGGTCGACGAGGCGTAGGCACGGCGCTCCCGGTCCGGGCCGGTGAGGACGGTGACGGCGCCGCCGTCGTCGAAGTCGTCGATGATCACATGGACCGGGATGCCGGCGGCGGCATAGGCACGGAGCTTGACGACATGGTCCCGCTTGCGGGCCTCGGAGCCGGCCGAGACGGTCTCGACGACCATCGGGACCCCCGAGGCCAGCACCCCCATGCCTTCGGGGTGCTCGATCTCCTCGACGTCGTCCGGCGCGACGAAGACGTCCGGGATGAACACCTTGAGACCGGCGATCACGTTGCCGTCCTGGGCCGGGCCGTAGCCGGTACCGCTCAGATGGGCGCCGAGCGCCCGGCCCAGCCGCCGATCGACACTGAAGTGGCGTACCCCGCCGGTGGGTGACAACGTGATCGTCCCTTCGATGATCTCCGCACGGAAGCCCTCGGGCACATCCATGGACTTCCAAGCCCGCCACAGTTGCTGGTCCAGGTTCACGACGGTCTCCTCGACGACAAGCACGCTCACGGGACACCCCTTTCCCGTCCAGTGTGGTCAGCCCGTGCGAGCGCGCACAAGCAACGGCTGCACGGTCGCACACGACCGGGGGGCCGACCGGGTGAACGGGGGCGGGTTCACCCGATCGGGGCGTTTGGGCTGCCCGGTCCGCCCTCTCCGCCCTCCCTGCCCGGTCGCCGGGCGGATCGACGGGTCGCCCACGGCTCAGGAGAGCCGGTCGCCGCCGGTGGGCAGTTCGATCCGGAAGGTGGCACCGGCGCCCGGTGCGGTGTTCAGGCTGAGGGTGCCGCCGTGGGCGCGGGTGAGGGCGGTCGCGATGGCGAGGCCGAGGCCGCCGCCACCGCCGTTGTCGCGGCTGCGGGAGGCGTCGACCCGGTAGAAGCGGTCGAAGACCCGCTGGGCCTGCTCCTCGGTGAGGCCCGGCCCGGTGTCGGAGACCTCCAGCAGGCAGACCCCGGCGGCCCCGGCGCCGACCCCGATCCGCACCGGGGTGCCGGGCGGGGTGTGCTTGACGGCGTTGCCGACCAGGTTGGTGACCACCTGCCGCAGCCGGGCCTCGTCGCCGAGGACGGGCGCCGCGCCGGGCGCGCCGATGCCGGCCGGGCCGGTGAGGGCGACCGGGCGGCTCGGATCGAGCGCGGTGAGGTCGTGCAGGGCGTCGGCGGCGAGGGTGCGCAGGTCCATCGGTCCGAGGTCGAGCGGGCGTTCCTCGTCGAGCCGGGCGAGCACCAGCAGGTCCTCGACCAGGGCGCCCATCCGGACCGCCTCGCTCTCGATCCGGGCCATGGTCCGGGTGACGTCCGACTCGGTGGGCAGCGCGCCCATCCGGTACAGCTCGGCGAAGCCGCGGATGCCGGCCAGCGGGGTGCGCAGTTCGTGCGAGGCGTCGGCGACGAAGCTCCGCATCCGGGCCTCGGACTCGGCACGGGCGGCGAAGGCCGCCTCGATCTGGGTGAGCATCCCGTTGAGCGCGATGGACAGCCGGCCGACCTCGGTGCCCGGGGAGAGTTCCGGCATCCGGTGCGACAGCTCGCCGGCGGCGATCCGGGCGGCCCCGGCCTCGATCCGCCGCAGCGGCCGCAGCCCGGCCCGGACGGCGAAGAAGCCGAGCGCCGCGATCAGCACCAGCACGCCCCCGCCGATCGCCAGGAAGGAGTTGCTCAGCCGGCGCGTGGTGGCATCGATGTCCTCGCGGGAGACGGCGACCATGACGTAGGTCGAGGTGGTGGCGGGCGCGGAGTACGCGTTGACCCCGGGGGTGGGCGTGCGGGGGGCCTGGAGCGGCAGCACCAGCACCCGCCAGCTGTGGTGGCCGCGCTGGTCGGGCAGGTCGAACGGGGTGTCGGGGGCGGTCTGGGTCGGGTCCAGCCCGGCGAGTTGGGGCGCCGGGTCGCTGTCCGAGACGGGCTGGCGCAGGGACCCCTGGACCTTGCCGTCCGAGGAGAGCCACTGCACCAGGTACTGGCTGGGCAGGCTGATCCGGCGCCCGGCGAGGACCGGCTTGCCGCCGCCCGGCCCGCTCAGCTGGGTCGGCGCCTTGCGCGACAACGGCTGCCCGTAGCGCTGGAGTTGCTCGTCCAGCTGGTCCACCAGCTGGGTCCGGACGGCGCCCAGCACGAAGGTGTCGCTGACCACGAGACCGGTGGTCACCAGCGCGAGCGCGAGGACCAACAGCCGCGCGCGCAGCGACAGTCGGGCGGTGAAGCGGGTGAACACGAGCGGGACCGGTCAGCCCTGCGGGGGGCGGCGCAGCGCGTAGCCGATGCCGCGCACGGTGTGGATCAGCTTGGGGCCGTGCGCCGGGCCGGAGTCGAGCTTGCGGCGCAGGTAGGAGATGTAGGACTCGACGATGGAGAGGTCGCCGCCGAAGTCGTAGGCCCAGACGTGGTCGAGTATCTGAGCCTTGGACACCACCCGGCCGACGTTCGCCAGCAGGTAGTGCAGCAGCTTGAACTCGGTCGGGGAGAGCGCGACCGGGATGCCGGCCCTCGTCACCTCGTGGGCGACCGGGTCGAGGGTGAGGTCGGCCACCACCAGGCGGCCGTCCTCGGCGGGGCCGCCGGCCCGGCGCAGGATCGCCCGGATCCGGGCGATCAGCTCCTCCAGGCTGAACGGCTTGGTGACGTAGTCGTCCGCGCCCGCGGCGAGCCCCTGCACCTTGTCGCCGACGCCGTCCTTCGCGGTGAGGAAGAGCACCGGCAGGTGGTCGCCCGGGTGCCCGTGCGCGGGACCGGCGATCTGGCCCCGGCTGGTGCGCTCGCGCAGCTTCTCGACGACGGTGAAGCCGTCGAGGTCGGGCAGCATCACGTCGAGGACGACCAGGTCCGGCCGCTCGACGGCGATCAGCTCCAGCGCCTCCGTGCCGCTCGCGGCGGAGGCCACCCGGAAGCCGGAGAACCGCAGCGAGGCCGCGAGCAGTTCGCGGATGTTCGGCTCGTCGTCCACGACGAGGAGGAACGCCTCGCCCTGGCCCCCGGCAACGGTGGGGCCGCCCGGTGTGGTGACAGTGCCTTGCACGGGGGTTTCGCCTCCCGGTCGGACGATGACGTTCAGCATGAGGCTAGCCCCCGGAGGCTACGCGGCATGGATGAATGTTGGATTAACACCTTAACGGGCGGTTTTACGGCGGCAAACCCCGAGTGGCGCGGCTCGATTGTGTGCGCACGGTTCCCCCGCGCACACCGTGCGTCACCTCCGGCGGGCGCCCGAACGGTGCCACTCCCCCAGGCGGTCCGCCTCCACTACCGGCCCGTCCGTCAGGAGCAGTCCGAGCGGTGGGCGACGGGCCGGTCAGGGCAGCGGACAAAGGCCGGCGCAGGAAGTCGGCGGGGCCGACTTCCTACGCGCCGAGGGACCGGGCGTCACGGCTTGGGGAAGGCGGCGGTCACGGCCTTGGTGCGGGTGAGGACGGCGATGGGGAGGAGGGCGAGGGCGGAGAGGCCCTGGAGGACGGCGTACCAGGCCGGGCAGATGCCGGGGATCAGGTCGACGGCGAGGACGGCGATCGGCATCACGGTCGAGACGGTCCGGATCCGGTCGAAGGCCTTGTGGTCGCCCTCGGCGGCGCGGGCGGTGACCCGGAGCAGGACGGGGGCGAGGGCGGGGAAGATCACGCCGCGGATCCACATGAACGGGGTGGTCGGGTGACCGGCGGCGGCCATCACGGCGACGGTCGCCAGGGTGATCAGGCCGATCGCACCGAACAGGGCGATGTACTTCCTGGCCGTGGAAAAGGCCTTGTCGGTGCGGGAGTTGCCGGTGTTCGCCGTCGCCGTGATCGCCATTGCTCTGTCCTCCGTGTCGTGGTGAGGACGAATCTACGGAGACGGCGACCGGGCGGACACCGGTCTGGCCCCACACCTGGGGTGGGGCCAGACCCACCCCGGGTCAGCCGCCGGACGGGGTCCGGGGCGCGCCGCCGCCACCGCCCCCACCACCGCCGAAGCCTCCCCCGCCGAAGCCGCCCGTCGCGGCGCCCTCGACCAGCTGGCTGGCCTGGTAGCCGCCGTTCGCGTCCGGGGTGCCGACGACGGTCACGCTCTGGCCGGGCTGGAGGTCGGCGACCTTGCCCTCCTTGTTGAGCTGGACCTTGGTCGAGTCCGCCGTGGTGACCTTCACGGTGTTGCCGTTGGCGTCGGTCAGGTAGACGGTGCTCCCGTCGACGGCCTTCACGGTGCCGCGGGTGAACCCGGCCTGGCCACCGCCCTGGCCGCCGCCCTGCCCCTGGCCACCGCCCTGGCCCTGCCCGCCGCGGCGCCCGCCGGCGCTCTGCCCGTACCCCCCGGCGGAAGCCGCCGCCCGCGGCGCGGACTTGGCCGTGGTGGAGGACCCGTCGTTCTGCTGGTACCAGACCCCGCCCGCGAACGCCCCGGTGGCGATCACCCCGCCGGCGAGGACCAGCGACAGCCAGGGCAGTTTCCGCCGCGGCGGTGCGGCCAGTTCCGCGCTCACGTCGCGCGCGTCCGGCGGGGTGGCCAGCAGGGCGACCTGTTCGTCGTGCTCCATCGGAGAACTGCTCCTACTCATGTCGGAGGGCGTCGATCGGCCGCAGCGCGGCGGCGCGGTTGGCGGGGTAGCTGCCGAAGAACAGGCCGATGGCGACGGCGATGCCGAACGCGCCGAGCACCGATTCCGGGATCACCACCGGTCTGATGCCGACGATGCTGAAGTGCGAGCCGATGATCCCGGCCGCCACGCCCAGGCCGGCGCCGATCACCGACAGCAGCGTGGACTCGGCGAGGAACTGCCCGAGGATCACCGCCCGGGGCGCGCCGAGCGCCTTGCGGATGCCGATCTCGCGGGTCCGCTCGGTGACCGTCACCAGCATGATGTTGGTGATCCCGATCCCGCCGACCAGCAGCGAGATCGCCGCCACCGCGCCGAGCAGCACGGTGAAGGTCTTGGTGGTGCTCTCCCGGGCCGTCAGCAGCGAGGCCTGGTCGGTGATCCGGAAGTCGGCCTTGGTCGGGTCCGCGATGGCGTGCGTCCCGAGCAGCACCCGGGTGATCTCCGCCTGCGCGGCCGTCGTGCTGTCGGCGGACGAGGCCTGGACGAGGATCTGGTTGACCGGCCCGAAGCCGGTGAACGCGTTCTGCACGGTCGGCAGCGGGGCGATCACCACGTCGTCGGGGTCGGTGAACCCGCTGCCGCCCTTGGCCGCGAGCACGCCCACCACCGTGAACGGCGTGCCGCCGAGCACGATCCGCTTCCCGACCGGGTCCTCGGTGTCGAACAGCTGCTTGGCGGTCGTGGCGCCGAGCACCGCGACCTTGCGCGAGCCGAGGACGTCGTCGTCGGTGAAGTAGTCGCCGTGCGCCACCTTCTGGTTGGCGGTCTCGAAGTACGCGGGGTAGGTGCCGACGACGGAGCCGGGGCTGTACGAGACGTTCCCGTACAGCGCGGTCGCGCTGGTCGTCACCACGGGCGCCACCGAGCGGATCGCCGAGCCGTCGCCGTCGCTCGCCAGCGCCTTCGCGTCGGCGACCGTCAGCTTCTTCACCGAGGAGGCTGACCGCGCCCCACCGGACGCCGAACCGGCGCTGACCGTCAGCGAGTTGGTGCCCAGCGAGGTGATCGAGTCCTTCACCGCCACCGAGGAGCCGTTGCCCACCGCGAGCAGCAGGATCACCGAGGCCACCCCGATCAGCACCCCGAGCATGGTGAGCGCCGAGCGCACCTTGTTGGCGGCCAGGCCGCCGACCGCGAAGCGGAGCATCTGCCAGAGGATCACGCCGCCACCCCCGCCATCGCCGGCGGCAGCCCGTCCGCCGGCGCCTGCCGGACGTCGCTGACGATCTGTCCGTCGACCAGTCGCAGCACCCGCTTGGCGTGCCGGGCAACCTCGTCCTCGTGGGTGATCAGCACGACCGTGCGGCCGGTCGCGTTCAGCCCGTCGATCAGGCCGAGCACCTCCTCCGTCGAGCGGCTGTCCAGGTTCCCGGTCGGCTCGTCGGCGAGCAGCATGGCCGGCGCCGTGACCAGCGCCCGTGCCACCGCGACGCGCTGCTGCTGGCCGCCGGACAGCTGGTTGGGCTTGTGTCCGGCCCGCTCGCCCAGCCCCACCAGCGACAGCGCGGCCATCGCCCGCCGTCGGCGCTCCGCCGCCCGGACGCCCGCGTAGGCGAGCGGCAGCTCGACCTGGGCGAGCGCGGTGGTGCGGGGGACCAGGTTGAAGGACTGGAAGACGAAGCCGATCTTGCGGTTGCGGACCAGGGCGAGCTGCTGCTCGTCCAGGTGGCCGACGTCGGTGCCGTCCAGCAGGTAGCGGCCGGCGGTGGGGACGTCCAGGCAGCCGAGGATGTTCATCAGGGTGGACTTGCCGGAGCCCGAACTGCCCATCACGGCCACGTAGTCGCCCTGCTCGATGTCCAGGTCGACGCCGGCCGGCTCCTCCGTCCCGGGCCGGTACGGGCCGCGCAGGGCGTGCACGGTGGCGTCGCCGTGCCCGTACGACTTGGTGAGCCGGCGGATCCGGATCACCGGTACGGGGTGCGCGGGGACGCGGTTGTCGATGACGTGCTGCATGCTCAGCCCTTACCGCCCCGGCCGCCGCCGGCTCCGGCACCGCCCGCTCCGCCGGGGATCCCGACCGAGCCGCCGTTGCCGCCCCGGCCGCCACCGCCGCCGAGGCCCGGGAAGGAGGCGTTCGGGAAGCCGTTGTTGCCGCTGGTGGTGGGGAGTTCGACCTTGTCGCCCTCCTTCAGGCCGGAGACCACCTGCACCGTGCTGTCGCCCTCGACGCCGACCCCGACGTCGACCCGCTCGGTGCTGCCGTCCGCGTGCACCACGGTCGCGGTCCGCGAGGCGCCGGTGCCGGACAGCGCCGAGGTCGGCAGCGAGAGCGCGCTGTCCGCCTCGCCGGTGATCACCTGGACGGTGGCGCTGAGCCCGGTGCGCAGGGTGCTGGTGTCGCCGTTGAGCTGGAGGGTGGCCGCGTACTGGACGGCGGAGGAGCCGGCCGTGCCGCCGCCGGAACCGCTCGACGGCAGCGAACTGACCGACAGGACGGTGGCGTTGAGCTTGGTGTCGGACTGGGCGTTCAGGGTGACGGTGGCCGCCTCGCCCTTCTTCAGCTTGAGCGAGTCCAGCTCGGAGAAGTTGGCGGTGACCTGCATCCCGGTCGGGTTGGTGAGCACGATGAAGCCGCTCGGCGTTCCCGAACCGCCGCTCGTGCCGGTGGACTTGGTCGAGGAGGAGGCCGAGGAGCCGGACGCCGGGGAGCCCACCGTGTCACCGACCTTCGCCGCGACCGAGGCGACCGTGCCGTCCACCGAGGCGGTGAGCGTCGTACCGGCCAGCGCCGCCTGGGCGTTGGTGAGGTTGGTCTGCGCGGTGGCGACCTGCTGCTGGGCCTGGGCCACCGCCGCGTCGTCGACCTTGGTGGTGGTGATGGTGGTGGTCTGCGGGGCGGGCGTACTGCTCCCGCCCGCCCCGCGACCTCCTCCGCCTCCGCTGTTCGGCGAAGGAGCCTGCGGGGCCGTGGTCGCCCCGGGCAGCTGTTCGGTGGTCGTGGTGGTGACGCCCGCCTGCGCCTTCGTGAGGTTGGCGTCCGCCGTGCCGAGCGCCGACTGGGCGGCGTCCACCTGCTGTTGGGCCGCCGTGGTGTCGACCGTCGCCAGCACCTGGCCCTTCTTGACGGTGTCCCCGACCGCGACCTTGACGGCGGTGAGCCGCCCGCCGGTGGTGAAGTCCTGACCGGCGTCGGTGGGGGAGGCCAGCGTGCCGGTACCGGAGACGGTGGCCAGCACCGTCCCCTTGGTGACGGTCGCGGTACGGGCGACCGGCTTGGCGGCGGCCGTGCCGCCGCTGCCGTCGACCGTGGCGTACACCAGGGCGGCCCCGCCCAGCAGGGCCACGCCGAGCGCGGAGTTGACGAGGACGGCGCCTCGCCGCCGTGGGAGCACCTTCATGGCGGACAGCTTCGCCGGACGCTCTTGCGCTGCCCTGGGCGTCGGCTGGGAGAAGACTGACCGGCCGGATCCGGGCATTCCGCCCGTACCGCCCGCCCCGGACGGCCGGCTTGGCCGGGCCGTGGGCCGCCGTTGGCGGAACTCCCAGCGCCCTCCCAGCGATCCCCAGCCATCCGGGAGCGAACCACTCCGCCGGCGGCCGCCCCGCTCGCCGTCCACACCGCGTGAACGCCGTAGGGGCGCACCCCCAGCAGCGGGGTGCGCCCCTACGGACCGGCCGACGGACCGGCCGGCCGGAGGCTCAGCCGACGGTCCGAACGTCGGACCGGCCGGAGGTTCAGCCCTCGATCTCCTTGCGGAAGCCCTCCGCCACCGCCAGGAAGATCGAGTTGCCCTCGGCCTCGCCGATCGAGATCCGCACGCCCTCCGGGAACGGCCGGACGATCACCCCGGCCGCGGCGCAGGCCGCGGCGAAGTCCGCCGACCGCTCGCCGAGCCCGAGCCAGACGAAGTTGGCCTGCGAGTCCGGGATCTCCCAGCCCTGGGCGCGCAGCCCGGCGACGACCCGGTCGCGCTCGCCGACCAGCCCCTCCACCCGCTCCAGCAGCGCCTCCTCGGCGCGCAGCGAGGCGACGGCGGCGTCCTGGGCGAGCTGGCTGACGCCGAACGGGACGGCGGTCTTGCGCAGCGCGTTCGCGACCGGCTCGTGGGCGATCGCGAAGCCGACCCGCAGCCCGGCCAGCCCGTAGGCCTTGGAGAAGGTGCGCAGCACGCAGACGTTGGGGCGGTCGCGGTAGAGGTCGATGCCGTTGGGCACCTCGGGGTCGCGGATGAACTCGATGTAGGCCTCGTCGACGACCACCAGGACGTCGCCGGGGACGGCGTCCAGGAAGCGCTCCAGCTCGGCGCGGTGGATCACGTTGCCGGTGGGGTTGTTGGGGTTGCAGACGAAGATCAGCCGGGTGTCCGGGGTGACCGCGGCGAGCATCGCGTCCAGGTCGTGGTCGCCGTTGGCCCGGAGCGGGACCGGGACGGGCGTGGCCCCGGCGATCTGGGTGATGATCGGGTAGGCCTCGAAGGAGCGCCAGGCGAAGACCACTTCCTCGCCCGGGCCGGCCGTGGCGAGCACCAGCGACTGGGCGACGCCGACCGATCCGGTGCCGAGGGCGATGTGCTCGGCGGGCACGCCGAAGCGCTCGGCCAGGACGGCGGTCAGCTCGCTGACGCCCATGTCCGGGTAGCGGTTGAACGAACCGGCCGCCGCGACCGCCGCCTCCAGGACGCCGGGCAGCGGGTTGTTCGGGTTCTCGTTCGAGGACAGCTTGTAGGCGTCGGCGCCGGCCGGCTTGCCGGGCTTGTAGGTGGGGATGCCGTCCAGGCTCGGGCGCAGGCGCGGGCCCTGTGCTGAGGTACCACTGCTCACGGTCGTACTCCTTCGTGTTCTCTGCCGGTCCGCCCGCCCTCGCACGGTCGGGATCGCCGCCGTGCCCCGGGACCTGGCTCCGCCCCCGGATTCCGCGGGGCTCGCCCGGACCACCCCGGTCGGGTGCCTTGCACGATACCGACCGCCCTCACCCGTAGGAGTGAGATGCCCGGACGGGTTACAGGCGCAGATCAGCCATTCTGCCCGGTTCCTTTGGCACATGTCAGAGGTAAGAGGCCTGGTTTCGGAGGGGGATCGAAGGGGCGCACCCCGGCTCACTCTTGGAGAAACGTATCTCCGAAGGCTCCCGATGCGCCGGTCACAGACCCTTGTCAGGAGCCATACGATCGGTCCGCCATGACAGCAGCAGCCAACCAGAGCGGTCGGCGTCCCACCACCTCAAGGCGTCTGGAGCGGGCCGGCATCCGGGATGTGGCAGCAGCCGCCGGAGTGTCGATCACCACCGTCTCCGACGCGCTGAACGGCAAGGGCCGCCTGCCCGACGAGACCCGCAGCCGGGTGCGCGAGGTCGCCGAGCGCCTCGGCTACCGCCCCTCGGCGGCGGCCCGCACCCTGCGCACCGGACGGTCCGGCCTGATCGGGCTGACCGTCACGACCTACGGCGAAGAGCCCTTCACCTTCACCGAGTTCGCGTACTTCGCCGAGATGGCCCGGGCCGCCACGAGCGCCGCCCTGGGCCGCGGCTACGCGCTGGTGGTGCTGCCCGCCTCCTCCCGCCACGACGTCTGGGGCAACATCGCCCTGGACGGCACCGTGGTGATCGACCCGCCCGACCAGGACCCCCTGGTCAGCGAGCTGTACCGGTCCGGCGTGCCGGTGGTCAGCGACGGCAAGCCCGGCAACTGCCCGGTCACCGCCTGGGTCGACAACGACCACGAGGCCGCCGTGCTCGGCATCCTCGACCACCTCTCGGAGGCCGGCGCCCGCCGGATCGGCCTGCTCACCGGCACCAGCACGGACACCTACACCCGGCTCTCCACCGAGGCCTACCTCGCCTGGTGCGTCAAGGTCGGCCAGGAGCCGGTCTACGAGACCTACCCGGCGCACGACCCGGCCGCCGGCGCGGTCGCCGCCGACCGGCTGCTCGCCCGCCCGGACCGCCCGGACGCCGTGTACGGCCTGTTCGACCCCAACGGCACCGACCTGCTGGCCGCCGCCCGCCGGTACGGCCTGCGGGTCCCGGACGACCTGCTGCTGGTCTGCTGCAGCGAGAGCGACGTCTACGCGACCACCGAACCGCCGATCACCACGCTCTCGCTCAAACCGCGCAAGATCGGCACCACCGTGGTCAACCTGCTGATCGACGCCATCGAGGGCGTCGACTCCGGCACCGGCGTGGACATCGCCCGGCTCTTCCCGCCGCGCTACCGCACCGCCGGCAACGGCCCGCCGCCGGGCACCCTGATGCCGACCGAGCTGATCGTCCGCGCCTCCTCGCAGCGCCGGAGCCCGCGCACCACCGTCAGCCCGCCCCGGCCCCCGGGCGAGGTGTAGCCCGCGGTGGATGAGGTCTGGACCTCGTCCACCGGGCCGACGCCCCGTCGGAACGCCGCCGGGGCGCCGAGCGGAGCCCCACCGGCCCCCACGAGACCCCACGGGAGCGCTGGAGACCCTACCGAGCCGGGACAAAACGGACCTTGCGCAACCGCCCGGCTGACGCTCCGGAGGATTGGATACCCACCAGGTGACGACGGCGGGAGAGTGGTCTTCCTATGATGGGCGAATGACACCCGAGGACCGCTTCCCCGGGCCCGAGCACCCCCAGTCGGGCCCCCGCCACCAGCCGGACCTCGACGTGCTGCCGTACGGCACCTACTACGAACCCGAGCCCGCACCGGGCCACCAGGGCACGCCGTACGAAGCGGAGACCTACAGCGGTTACGGCGGCGCCCGCTACCTCGAACAGCACTGGCCCGCCGACAGCCGGGGCCACACCGTGCACGCCCAGGGACCGGGCGCCGACCAGGGGCACGGCGCGCCGGGGCAGTCCCCGGCGTTCTCGCATCAGGACCAGGGCGGTTACGAAACGGGTTACGAGGCGGGTTACGAGGGCGGCGGTTACGAGGGCCACGGCTACCAGGGGGGCGGCTACGAGGGGGGCGGCTACGGCGGCGGCTACGACCCCCGCGCCCAGGAGCACTCCGGCTACGAGCCGACCCTGCCCGACCGGCCCTCCCCGGCCCTCCAGCTCGACGACCGGCTCGACGACCGGCTCGACGACCGGCTCGACGACCGGCCCGGCGAGCGCCCCGGTGACCAGCACCCGGACCCCCGGTCCGACCGCGACGACCCGCCGACCATCGAACTCGGCCCGCCGCTGCCCGACCCCTCCGCCCCCAGCTACCCGTACCCGGCCCCCGGCCCCGGCGAGCCCCCCGGCCCGGTCTACGTGGTCGGCGACGTGCACGGCTACCTGGAGGAGCTGCGGGCCGAACTCCACCACCAGGGCCTGATCGACGACGGCGGCCACTGGTCGGCCGGCCGGGCCCGGATCTGGTTCCTCGGCGACTTCACCGACCGCGGCCCGGACGGCATCGGCGTCATCGACCTGGTCATGCAGCTCGCCGCCGAGGCGGCCGCGGCCGGCGGCTACTGCCGCGCCCTGATGGGCAATCACGAACTGCTCTTCCTCGGAGCCGCCAAGTACGGCGACGAGCCCGTCCAGTCCACCGCCGGCACCGCCTCCTTCCTCGCCGCCTGGCGGCTCAACGGCGGCCAGCAGAACGACCTGGACCGGCTGGAGGCCCACCACATCAGCTGGCTCTCCCGGCTGCCCGCCATCGGGCTGGAGGACGGGCACCTGCTGCTGCACTCCGACACCACCGCGTACCTGGAGTACGGCGAGTCCATCCCGGACGTCAACGACGCCGTGCACAGCCTGCTCGCGGACGGCAGCGTGGACGAGTGGTGGGACTGCTTCCGCCGCTTCACCAAGCGCTTCGCCTTCCGCGGCGACGCCGGCCCGACGGCCGTCCACGAGCTGCTCGACACCTTCGGCGGCACCCGGATCGTGCACGGGCACAGCCCGATCCCGTACCTCACCGGCGCGGTGCACGCGGACGACGGACAGCCGCCGCACATCCCGGGGCCGTACGTGTACGCGGACGACCTGGCGGTGGCGATGGACGGCGGGGTCACCATGGAAGGCCGGCTGCTGGTCGCCCGGCTGCCGATCTGACCCCGACCGGTCTCCCCCTCGGCCGCCCCCCGGCCGGTCACTCCCGCAGCACGCCGTCGTTCCCGCCGCGCGAACACCTGTTCCCGGCGCCCGCACCTCCGCGCGCACGCGGCCCGGGGCGCGAAGTTCCGGAAACCGACTGTCAGCACGGCCGCACCCGCCCCTACCATGAGGCACACCACACCCGGCCGTCCGTCCGGCGGCCCGCCTCCGTGCCCGTCCCGGCGTCCCGAGGGTGTCCCGCGTTCCGATGCGGCCCCGCGTCCTCGATACCGGGCGGGGTCCGCATGAACGGGGTCCCCATGTCCAACCCCCCGCCGCTGCTCGCCGAGGACCGCCCGGAGTACGAGCGCCTCCTCGGCGAAGTCCTGCGCGACCGCACCGTCCTCGCCGCCCTGCGCGCCCCCGGCGCGCTCACCGCCGACCAGCTCCGCGTCCTCGCCCTGCGCGACGCCGACGGCATCAACACCGCGGCCGCCACCGAGTACGCCCACTACACCGCGCTGCGCGAGAGTCTGCGCGCCACGCCCCCGCCGGCGGCCGACGCCGAGCCGTACACCCCCGGCCTGCTCGGCCAGTTGCGCTCGGCCAACGGCGGTGCCGGGCTGTTCCCCGTCCTCACCGTGCTCACCCCGATCCTGGCCTGGGCCGCCGCACTCGTCCTGCTGCTGGTCGGCTACCTGCTGCGGGCCGCCGACCCGGGCCGGCTGCTGGCCCGCTCGCTGGTCACGGCCGGCTGGGTGGCACTCGCCGCCGGGGTCGCCGCGATGGCCGTCGGCGTCATCGGGCTGCTGCTCACCGCCTTACGCGACGGCGCCAGTGCCCCGGCCGGCACCGACCCGGAGCTCGCCGCCGAACTCGCCACCGCCCGGGCCGAATGGCGCACCGCCCTGCGCACCCACGGCCTGCTCCCCTACCTCCACACCCAGTTGCCCGCCGTCCCCGGCCGCCCCGCCCCCGGCTACTCCAGCCCCGGCTTCACCCCACCGGCCTTCACCAGCCCCGGCCCCGACGGCCTCACCGACCCCGACGGCCGCACCCCTCGCCCCGCCGCCTTCACCCCGCCCGACTTCACCGGCCCCGGCTACACCCCGCCCGACTTCACCGGCCCGGACGACGTCGGCTGATCCGTCGATCCGCTGATCCGTCGCCCCTCCGTCAACTGACCGCAGCAGCAGGCCTGTTGGCCACCTCGGCCGCAGCCCGGACGAACGCGCGGACCCGCTCCGTGCTGTTCCCCGGGAGCCAGACCGGACCGCGCTCGATCGGCGGGGCATCGTGGATCGGGACGTAGGCGAGGTCGGGGCGCGGGTAGTACAGGCGGCAGTGCTCGCCCACCGGGAGCACGCCCCGGCCCATCGCGACCAGGCTGAGCATCTCCGAGAACGTCCCGCCGGACGGCCCCTTGGGGACGGGACGGCCCGACGGCGTGCGGTCGGGGGTGCGGTCCCGCTTGAAGCCGACCGAGGTCACCGCCGGGTACTGCACCACCGGGTGGTCCGCCAGCACCTCGAGCGACACCGCGGCCTCGGCCGCCAACGGGTGCCCGGCCGGCACCGCCAGCACGCGCCGCTCGATGAGCAGCGCCGGGCCGACCGCCATGCCGTCGAAGGGGTAGGAGGCGACCAGCACGTCGACCGAGCCGTCCTCCAGACCGGCCCGGGAGTCGGACAGTTGCACCTCCCGGACGTCCACCCGGCACTCCGGGTGCCGCTCGCCGAACAGCGCCACCGCCCGGAGCAGCACCGGTGCCGTCGACTCCCCGAGGAACGCCACCCGCAGCTCGCCGGTCACCCCCCGCCCGGCGTCCACCGCCCGCCGCAGCGCCTCCTCCATCGCGGCCGCCGCCGGCCCCAGGTCGGCCGCCAACTGCCGCCCCACCGGGGTCAGCCGCACCGACCGGCTGGTCCGCTCGAACAGCGGTGCACCGACGCGGCGTTCCAGCTTCCGCACCACCTGGCTGACCCGGCCGGTGGTCAGGCCCAGGCGCTCGGCCGTCCGACCGAAGTGCAGTTCCCCGGCGAGCCCGAGGAAGACCTCGACCTCCACCCGCTCCAGCATGCCGCCGCCCCCGCTCCGTTTAACCCGGCTCAACGATCGTACGGCGATCCGCCATTGATGATCATCCCGGACCGGAGGATCGTTGCCCCCGTCACCGCCCCCACCGCCCCTCACCGCCGGAGCCGATCACCATGCGCGTCGTCGCCCTCGACCACCTCGTCCTCAACGTCGCCGACATCGAGCGGTCCCTCGCCTTCTACACCGGCCTCCTCGGCCTGGCACCGGTCCGGGTCGAGGAGTGGCGGGCCGGCCGGGTCTCCTTCCCCTCCGTCCGGGTCAGCGCCGACACGATCATCGACCTGCTCCACCGCCCCCGCCACGAGTCCAACGTCGACCACATCTGCCTCACCGTCGAACCCCTCGACTGGCAGGAGGTCGTCGACTCCGGCGTCTTCACCGTCCTCGACGGCCCCGGCCCCCGCTACGGCGCCCGCGGCACCGCCACCTCCCTCTACGTCCAGGACCCGGACGGCAACACCGTCGAACTCCGCTGGTACCCCCAGGACGTCACCGCCACCACCGCCTGAGCACCCGGACCGCCGCCGGAGCGAGGCAGGTCGGAACCGCCGTGACCAGCGCCTCGACGGACGGCCGCACCATCGCACCGGCTAACGGCGTCCCGCGGCGAAGACCTCGATCTCGCACTTCGCCGCACCGCTGCGCCGGATCCTCGCGTCACTGGTGATCAGTGGTGCGCCCAGGGCTTCCGCCAGAGCGACGTACTGGGAGTCGTAGGCGCTGAGGTTGGCGTTCAGTGTCCTCACGCGGTCCCAGAAGGGAAAGGTCTCGCGCTTGGCGATGGGAAGCAGCCGGTACGCGGCGATCGCCTTCTCCATCTCCTTCTCGGTCAGCTTGCCGCCACGCCGCATGCCGAGGAGGGCCGACTGGATCTCGTAGTCCAGGAGGGTGGGCGCGTACACGTCCCCCGCCCCGGAAACCCGGCTGCGGACGAGCTTTCCGTCGGAACCCTGCGCCGTGAGGGCCAGGACGAGCGCGGAGCAGTCGATGACGATCAACGTCCGGCTCGCCCCTCGTCGATGGCAGCGAGGACATCGGCCGCACTGACGTCGGCGGTGGTCTCCCGGTCGAGCCGCGCCATCATCTCCGCCATCGTGGGCTTGGACGCCTCCCTGGCGATCAGGTCCTGCATGAACGCCTGGAGCGACTTGCCCGCCTGGGCTGCGCGGACCTTCAGGGTCTGGATCTGGTCGTCCGGGACGTCCCGGATCGTGAGGACAGTCATGTCTGCATTCTAGCTCCGTCATCTGCAAAATGCAGATGACGGAGCTCGTGCGGAGCAGCCACGACGGAGCGCCGCCCCGCGTCGACCGGGACGGCGCTCGGTGGTCCGATGTCAGTCGGCCAGCGGGAGGTAGACCCGGTTGCCCTGGGCGGCGAACTCCTCGGACTTGGCCTGCATGCCCGCCAGGGCCTCGGCGTCGAAGTCGGTCCGGACCGCGCTGGAGCCGTCGCCGTGCTCGTCGCGGATCTTCTGGGAGATCTTCATCGAGCAGAACTTCGGGCCGCACATCGAGCAGAAGTGGGCCGTCTTGGCGGGTTCGGCGGGCAGGGTCTCGTCGTGGAAGTCGCGGGCGGTCTCCGGGTCGAGGGCCAGGTTGAACTGGTCCTCCCAGCGGAACTCGAAGCGGGCGTCGGAGAGGGCGTCGTCCCAGGCCTGGGCGCCGGGGTGGCCCTTGGCGAGGTCGGCGGCGTGGGCGGCGATCTTGTAGGTGATCACGCCGGTCTTGACGTCGTCCCGGTTGGGCAGGCCCAGGTGCTCCTTGGGCGTGACGTAGCAGAGCATCGCGGTGCCCCACCAGGCGATCATCGCGGCGCCGATGCCCGAGGTGATGTGGTCGTAGCCGGGGGCGACGTCGGTGGTGAGGGGGCCGAGGGTGTAGAACGGCGCCTCGTCGCAGATCTCCTTCTGGAGATCCATGTTCTCCTTGATCTTGTTCATCGGGACGTGGCCCGGGCCCTCGATCATCACCTGGACGTCCCGCTCGCGGGCGATCCGGCCGAGCTCGCCGAGGGTCTGGAGCTCGGCGAACTGGGCCTCGTCGTTGGCGTCGGCGATGGAGCCGGGACGCAGGCCGTCACCGAGCGAGAAGGTGACGTCGTAGGTGGCGAGGATGTCGCAGAGTTCCTCGAAGTTGGTGTAGAGGAAGTTCTCCTGGTGGTGCGCCAGGCACCAGGCGGCCATGATCGAGCCGCCGCGCGAGACGATGCCGGTCTTGCGGCGCGCGGTGAGCGGGACGTACCGCAGCAGCACGCCGGCGTGGACGGTCATGTAGTCGACGCCCTGCTCGCACTGCTCGATGATGGTGTCCCGGTAGACCTCCCAGCTCAGCTCCTCGGCCCGGCCGTCGACCTTCTCCAGGGCCTGGTAGAGCGGCACGGTGCCGATCGGCACCGGGGAGTTGCGCAGGATCCACTCGCGGGTGGTGTGGATGTTGCGCCCGGTGGAGAGGTCCATGACGGTGTCGGCGCCCCAGCGGGTCGCCCAGGTCATCTTCTCCACCTCCTCCTCGATCGAGGAGGTGACGGCGGAGTTGCCGATGTTGGCGTTGATCTTCACCAGGAAGTTGGTGCCGATGACGGCCGGCTCCACCTCGGGGTGGTTCACGTTCACCGGGATGACGGCCCGGCCGCGGGCCACCTCGTCCCGCACGAACTCCGGCTCCAGGCCCTCCCGGAGGGCCACGAACTCCATCTCCGGCGTCACCACGCCCCGCTTGGCGTAAGCGAGTTGGGTGACCGCGACACCGCCGCGGCCGCGCAGCGGGCGGCGCGGACGGCCGGGGAAGACGGCGTCCAGGTTGCGCAGGTTGCCGCCGCGCGGGGAGGTGTGCTTGATCCCGTCGTCCTCGGGGCGCGCCTCGCGGCCGTCGTACTCCTCGACGTCGCCGCGCTGGCGGATCCAGGCGTCCCGCAGGGCGGGCAGGCCGCGCCGCACGTCGGGCTCGTACGCCGGGTCGGTGTACGGGCCGGAGGTGTCGTACAGCGGGACGGTCCGGCCGTTGGTGAGCTGCACCTCGCGGTACGGGACCCGCAGGTCGGGGCGGGATCCGTCGCGGTGGGCCTTGCGCCAGGCCGGGGTGGGGTAGCCGGTGCGCTCGCTGCTGGGGGCGCCCTGGGCAGACTGCGGCTGTGCGTCGAACGTGGTCATCTGACCTCTACTCCCTACGCCGGCATTACCCGGTCAGGTTCCTGCGGTCGACGCAGCCGTCGGTCCGTCCGTCGACGGTCCGGTCAGCGTCCTCTCAGCCCGGTGCTCCGAGCTCCCGCGTCCACAGGCGGTGTTGCCTGCACATGACGCCCAACACCGTAGCGAGCCGATCGCCGCAGGTCCAGACGGTGTCCGAAACGGACCCGCCGGAGGAGGGGCGGGGGAGAGGCCGGCGAAACGCCGAGGCCCGGCCCCCGCGGACGGGGTACCGGGCCTCCGGAGGTGCTCCGCGCGGCGCGCGGAGCGGGGTCAGCTCTTGGCGGCCTTCTTCACCAGGATCACCACGGCGGCGGCGATGCCGACGACCACCAGCGCCTTGATCACGATGCTCAGCAGGGCGCCGACGACGCCGAAGACGAAGGCGATGATGTTCCAGGCCAGCACCAGGACCAGCACCGGGATGACGATGTTGCGCACCCAGGAGGGCAGCGACTTCCAGAGCTCAGCCATGTCGGTTCTCCTTCTCCCCTCGGGTCGGCTGCCGTCCGGTGGCCGCATCCCGCTTTCTTCCGATGCTTCGATCGTACGGGGGCGGGGACGCCGGAACGAGGGTCCGCAGCCCGGAGAGAACCCCTAGATCACCCCGACCCCCGACCCCGGGGAGTCCCCTGAGGACGGCCCCGGACGGGGGTCGGGAAGCAGGTTCCGTACGGCGCCCGGCGAGCCCCCGGGGGAGCAGCTGGGCAGCGCCGAAGCAGCGCCTGAGCAGGGCCAGAGCGGGGTCAGACCGGCCAGCGCTCGCCGCGCCAGGCGGCGTCCCAGAACATCCACTCGTAGCGCGAGGTGGTCCCGAAGTGCTCGACCACCCTTCGCCGTTCGGCCGCCGACAGCTCCTCGCCGATCCGGTCGGTGAGCTCCAGCACCCGGCGCACCACCGACTGGAAGGCCTCGTCGCCGTAGGTCGAGATCCAGCGGGCGTACAGCGGTTCGGGAGAGCCCTGCGCGAGCAGCGCCTCCCCGACCCGGGCGTAGATCCAGTAGCAGGGCAGCACCGCGCCGAGCGCCTCGGCGAAGGACCCGCCGTAGACGGTGGCCAGCAGGTAGCTGGTGTAGGCCCGGGTGGTCGGCAGCACCGGCTCGGCCGCGGCCGCCTCGGCGGTGCCGCCGAAGGCGGTCAGGAAATCGGCGTGCATGCCCTGCTCGGCGGCGATCGCGCCGACCGCGTCGTCGGCGAAGGCCCGGACGTCCGCCTCGCCGGGCGCCTTGGCGGCGCAGACGGCGAGCGCGCGGGCGTAGTCGCGCAGGTAGTGCGAGTCCTGGACGACGAAGTGGCGGAAGGCCTCGCGCGGCAGGGTGCCGTCGGTGAGGCCACCGAGGAAGGGGTGCGCGAGGATCTCGGCGTAGATCGGCTCGATCGACGCCCAGAGCTCGTCGGTGAGGCTGGGGCTACGGGTCATGCGGACGACCCTACGACCCGGCCCGGCTCCGGCCTCCGGCGCCGGTCCCGTCCCCGGCCGCCGGCCGCTGGCCGCCGGCCCGGGCGCCCGTCCCGCGCCCGCCCCGCTCCGTCCCCGCGGCCGGTGCTCAGTCCTCCGGCGGGGAGAACACCACCAGCACCCGCAGCTCCTCGGTGATGTGGTGGAACCGGTGCGGGGTGCCGGCCGGGACGTACACCACGCTGCCGCGCCCGACGGTCGCGGTCTCGGCGCCGACGGTCAGCTCGGCGCGGCCGCTGATCACCTGGTAGATCTCGTCCTGGTCGTGCGCGGTCTGGGTGTCGGTGGCGCCGGGGGAGAGCGCGTACAGCCCGGCGGACATCCGCGGTTCGCGCAGGAACCGCAGGTAGGCGCCGTCGTTGGCCGCCCGCTCGGCGTCCAGTTCGTCCAGCCGGAACATCTTCACCGCTGCCGTCCTCCTCCTCGCGCCCCGCCCATCGGGGTGTGTCCCGTCCACCTCCGGGACCAGGGGCATTCAACACCAACTCCTCCGGTGGGAGCTTCCCCCCGGGCGGGGCGCCTGTCAGGCTTGGGCGGCATGAAGGGTTTCGTCATCAAAACACTGATCAACGCGGCGGCCATCTGGGTCGCCGCCTGGATCGTCAGCGGCATCCAACTCGCCGAGGGCAAGGCCGACTGGCAGCACAAGGCCCTGACGGTGCTCGGCGTCGCCGTCGTCTTCGGCCTGATCAACTGGCTGATCAAGCCGGTCGTGAAGCTGTTCTCGTTCCCGCTGTTCATCCTCACCCTGGGGCTGATCACCTTCGTGATCAACGCCCTGATGCTGTTGCTCACCTCCTGGGCGTCCACCAAGCTGTCGTTGGACTTCCACGTGGTCAACTTCGGTTCCGCACTGGTGGGTTCACTGATCATCAGCCTGGTTGCCTGGGGCCTGCACCTGGCCCTGGACGACGACTGACCGGCGCCGTGGCCGGCCTCAGGACCGGACGCGCATGGGGCCCGCACCCGGGTGGTCCACCGGGTGCGGGCCCCGTTCGCGTCCCGCACCGGCCCCGGCCCCGTGGGCGCTCACCCCGCGTCGCAGCTCCGCAGGATGTCCGCGAGCTGGGCGTCGAGCTCCCGCCCGGTGAGCTCCTGCCCCATCGGAACCAGCCGGTCGGTACGCACCAGGAAGGCGACCAGCGGCGCCGCCGAGCAGCGCAGCTGCGCGTCCCCGTTGGGGGAGTGGAGCGCGATGCGGACCTCCGAGAGCTCCCCGCCCTCCGGGTGGATGTGCACGTCGCCCTCGCCGGACGGGCCGCTGAGGCCGTCCAGCAGCAACTCCCGCGCGAAGACCCAGGTGACCGGGGCGTCGCCGGGCAGGTGGAAGGTGAACCGGACCGCGTACGGATCGCTGGGCTCGTACGCCAGGTCCGCCACGATGCTGAAGGACAGCTCGGGCGAGACCACGAGGTTCATCACCAGGTGACCCTGGACTGTGCTGTGCTGCATGGCGCCAGTACCTCTCTTCTGCCCGGCCCCGGTGTCGAGATTGAGGGTTCCGCCGCGGCCGGACATGCTTTCGACGGTTATATGCAAGCAATCCACGTTCGATCCTCATCGTCCATGTTTGGGGAGGTAGTGGACAAGGTGTGCTTTTTCAAATGGTGAACGAGAGGGAAACCCCGCTCCCGGCAAGGAGCGTGCGGGGACGAACAGGAGGGTTCAGAAGCCGAACGGTGCGCCTCGGGGCGTCGACGACGGACCCAGCGGCCCCGCGTCGTACCGGAGTTGCCGACGCCCGACAGGTGGGGGAAATGCTCCGATCTGCCCGATGGTCGACCATTGGAGCACAGCGGGCCCCCGAACGGATGCACCCGACCGGGTCGGCGTTTCGGCCCGCGCCCGACGCGGGAGACTCCCGCACAACGCTCCAGCCCCGGAGGTCGCCATGGGCCCCGACAACCGAACCCCGCCGCTGCGCCCGGTGGTCAAGCGGACCGCGCGGGCGATCCTGCTGGAGCTGGACCCGGACGACCCGTACGGCCCGGCCTCGATCGTGCTGATCCGGCGGGTCCGGCCCGGCGCGCCGCATCCGTACTGGATCACCCCGGGCGGCGGGGTCGAGCGGGGCGACCGCACGGTCGTCGAGGCGCTGCACCGCGAGGTGGACGAGGAGTTGGGCGGCAAGGTGGTGGACGTGGTGCCCGCCTTCGTCGACACCATCAGCCACACGCTCCACGACGACGGCACCCTGCTGCACCCGCACGGGGTCAAGGTGCAGCACTTCTTCGTCTGCCGGCTGGCCTCGATGGACCTCAGCCGGCGGCACGGGCCCGAGGTGACGGACCCGAACGGCGAGTACCAGGTGGTCCGGCTGCCGTTCACCCGCGAGGGCGTGACCTCGGTGAACGTCGTACCGCCCCGGCTGCGGGCGTATCTGGCGGCCAACATCGAGGGCATCCGCGCACTCCTCGCTCCCGATCTGGGCTGATCCCCGCTCCGATCCCGGCACGACCCGGTCGACGTCCGCACCGGTGAGCGGCCGTGCCGGTCGACGTCCGCACCGGTCAGCGTCCGTGCCGGTCGACCGGCGCTAGCCCGCCGCCAGCTCGCCGACCAGGTCGTGCCGGATCCGCTCGGCCGGCAGACCCGCCGCGAGCAGCACCCCGACACCCCGCCGGACCATCGCGGGCGGGCCGCTGAGCACCGCTTCCCGGTCGGGCCACGGGCCGAACCGGCCCACCACCTCGGGGAGTTCGCCGGTCAGCAGGCCCCCGGCCGGACCGGTGCCGGACAGCACCGGCCGCACCGTCAGCCCGGGCACCCGGCCGGCCAGCTCGCGCAGCGCGTCCCACTCGTACAACTCGACGGTGCTGCGGGCCCCGTAGAACACCTCAACGCTGCGGCCGGCGGTGCCGTACTCGGCCGCCTCCTCCACCAGGGCGCGGATCGGCGCGATGCCGGTGCCGCCGCCGAGGCAGAGCAGGTCGGCACCGGCGGTGTGGTCGACGGTCATCGTCCCCGTCGCCGCGCCCAGCCGCACCACGTCCCCGGGAGCGGCCCGGTGCACCAGCGCGTTGCTGACCCAGCCCGCCTGGACGGCCTTGACGTGGAAGGTCAGCAACCCGTCCGGACGGGGCGCGGAGGCGAAGGAGTAGTGCCGCCAGACCCGCGGCCACCAGGGGGTCTCCAGGCTGCAGTACTGGCCGGCCCGGAACGGGTAGGCCTGGTCCGGGCGGACGGTGAGCACCGCGACGTCCCGGGTGCGGCGCTCGTGCCGCACCACTTCGCCCTGCCACCAGGGCGGGGAGGTGCGGGCGGCCTCCTCGGCGGCCTCGATCATGATCGTGGAGATCAGCCGGTAGGCGCGGCGCCAGGCCAGTTCGGTGTCGGCGTCCCACCGGCCGCCCGCGTACCGCGCCAGCGCCTGCACCAGGCACTCCCCCACCGGGGCGTAGTGGCCGGTCAGTGTGCCGTAGCGGCGGTGGCCGCGGCCGAGCGCGGCCAGCCGGGTGCGCAGGGCGCCCGGGTCCTCGGCGCCGCGGGCGGCGGCCAGCAGGGCGCGGAACAGCCGGTCCCGCTGGACGTCCATGGCGGCGGGGAAGAGCGAACGCACCTCGGGGTGCTGCAGGAAGAGCAGGGCGTAGAAGTGCGCGGTCGCCCGGTCGGCGACCGGCTCGACGATCGCCAGGCTGGCCCGGATCAGCTCGATGTCCCGCGCGGTGAGCGGCAGTTCGGACCCATCGGCGGCACGCGGCCCGGCACCGGGGTCGACGACGGCGGGCGGCGCGGCCGGGGGCGCCGCCGGCACGGCACGCTGCGCGGCCCAGGCATCGGTCCAACTGTCGCCAGGCCCGGACCAGTTGAGACTGGGAGCATCGGCGAACAGGGGCTGGAAGGCGGGGGCGGCGCCGATGGTCGAGGACGTCTCCGGACTGCTGGGCGCGGGAACCGCCGGCGGATGGACGGGCGGGGGCGGGATCACCGGCCGTACGGGCTCCAGCACGGGAACGGCCGCCGCCGCGACCTGTGCCGCCTGCACGGCCACGGCCACCGACGACGCCGACTCCGCCGACGCCGACGATTCCGGCAGACCGGGAACGGCGGCCGCCCCCGCCGAGCCGTGCCCGGTGCGGATCAGGAGTGTTCTGCGGGACTTCACCGCTACGTTTCGAGTACCCAAGAGAATCGTTTCGCCTCCGGCCGACCTGCGCCACCACCTGGCTGGTCTCTGCTGATGCCTAGGCAGCGTGGCACGCCCGAAGTGCTCATCCGACAAATCACGCGAAGCCCGGACGGCCGCCCCGGGAACGCGCTACTCTCACTCGACCGGTGGTCGCCCTGAGTGCCGAGCAGCACACCCAGGGCGACCCCGCCCTGCTCACCGCAGCCCCGCCCCGGCCTGCCCCGGCGGCGTTGGAGCCGCCCCGGGCCGCCCAGAGCCACCCGGGCCCGCCCAGAGCCACCCGGCCCGCTCAGAGCTGCCGCAACAGCATCCCCGGCCGCTCGACACAGTCCGCCACGAACCGCAGGAAGCCGCCCGCCGTCCCGCCGTCGCAGACCCGGTGGTCGAAGGTGAACGACAGCTGGGTCACCTCGCGCACCGCCAACTCCCCTTCGCGCACCCAGGGCTTGGCCACGATCCGGCCGACCCCGAGCATCGCCGCCTCCGGGTGGTTGAGGATCGGGGTGGAACCGTCCACACCGAACACCCCGTAGTTGTTCAAGGTGAAGGTGCCGCCGGTGAGTTCGGCCGGCGTGAGGGTTCCGCTGCGCACCGCCTCGGTCAACCTCCCCAGCTCCTCGCCGAGTTGTTCGGTGCTCCGGGCCTGCGCGTCCCGGACCACCGGGACGACCAGTCCCCGCTCGCCCTGCGCGGCGAAGCCCAGGTGCACCGCCGAGTGCCGGACGATGCCCGAACCATCGGCGGTGACGCTGGAGTTGAGATCGGGGAAGCGCGCCAGGGCGACCGTGCAGATCCGGGCCAGCAGCGCCAGCACGCTCACCTTCGGTCCCGGCGTCGCGTTCAACTGCCGTCGCAGTGCCATCAGTTCGGTGGCATCCACGTCCACCCAGCAGGTCGCGGCGGGGATCTCCCGGTGGCTGCGGCCGAGCTTCTCGGCCACCGCCTTGCGCAGCCCCCGCAGCGGGACGACCTGCTCCGCGGCGGGGGCACCCGAGGCGACGGTGGCACCCGAGCCGGCGGCGGCACCCACCGTGACGGCGGCCGGAGCGGCCACCCCGGCCGCGACCGCCCGTTCGACGTCCGCCCGCATGATCAGCCCGTCCGGCCCGCTGCCGATGAGCCCGGCCAGGTCGACGCCCTGTTCCCGGGCCAGCCGCCGCACCAACGGCGAGATCACCGGCACCACGACCGGAGCAGCAACCGCCCGAGCGGCAACCGGAGCAGCGACAGCAGCAGGAGCAACCACGGCAGCGGCCCCCACCCGACGCCGCCGGACCCCCCGGCTCTCGGCGACCCCGTACCCGACCAACGGCCGTTCGACCGCGGCACCAGGAGCATCAGGACCACCAGGAGCGCCAGAACCACCAGAACCGCCGGAACCACCAGGCCCGGCGACGGCGACCTCGAAACCGACCCCCGACGCCACCGCGACCGTCACCAACGGCGCGCCGACGGCGATCTCCTCCCCCTCCGCCCCGTACCGCGCGGTGACCACCCCGCCGTACGGGCAGGGCACCTCCACCACGGCCTTGGCCGTCTCCACCTCCACCACCGCCTGATCGACCGCGATCACCTCGCCGACCTCGACCATCCAGCGCACCACCTCCGCCCCGGTGAGCCCCTCACCGAGGTCGGGCAGCCGGAACTCCCGTACGACGGGCATCATCCTCGGTCCTCCCACTGCAGCCGGGCGACCGCGTCCAGGATCCGGTCCACCCCGGGCAGGTGGTGGTGCTCCAGCATCGGCGGCGGGTACGGGATGTCGAACCCGGTGACCCGCAGCACGGGCGCCGCCAGGTGGTGGAAACAGCGCTCGGTGACCCGGGCCGCGATCTCCGCCCCGGTGCCGCCGAAGCCGCTCGCCTCGTGCACCACCACGGCCCGCCCGATCGAGCGCACCACCCGGGTGACGGTCTCGTCGTCGAAGGGCACCAGGGTGCGCAGGTCCAGCACCGCGAGGTCCCACCCCTCGGCCTGCGCCGCCTCGGCCGCCTCCAGGCAGACCGGCAGCGAGGGGCCGTAGGTGATCAGCACGGCGGAGGTGCCGGTGCGCCGCAGGACGGCGCGACCGATCGGCTCGACCGGTGCGGCCGGATCGAACCCGGCCTTGCCCCAGTAGAGCCGCTTGGGTTCGAGGAAGACCACCGGGTCGTCGGAGGCGATCGAGGCGCGCAGCAGCCCGTACGCGTCGGCGACCGTCCCGGGGGTGACCACGTGCAGGCCGGGGGTGGCGGCGTAGTACGCCTCGGAGGCGTCGCTGTGGTGCTCGACGCCGCCGATGCCGCCGCCGTACGGGATGCGCACGGTGATCGGCAGCGGGAGCCGGCCCGCCGTGCGGTTGCGCATCTTGGCGACGTGCGAGAACAGCTGCTCCAGCGCCGGGTAGGCGAAGGCGTCGAACTGCATCTCGACCACCGGGCGCAGCCCGTACATCGCCATGCCGATCGCGGTGCCGAGGATGCCGGCCTCGGCCAGCGGGGTGTCCAGGCAGCGGTCGGGGCCGAACTCGGCGGTGAGCCCGTCGGTGATCCGGAAGACGCCGCCGAGCGCGCCGACGTCCTCGCCGAGCACGTGCACCGTCGGGTCCTCGCGCAGGGCGTCCCGCAGCGCGGCGTTGAGCGCCTGGGCCATCGAGGCGGTCCGGGACGAAACAGCAGTGCTCATCAGGGCTGCACCTCGGCCTCGGCGGCCAGCTCGGCGGACAACTGGGCGGCCTGCTCTAGCAGTTGCGGGGTCGGCTCGGCGTAGACGTGGGCGAACAGCGCCATCGGGTCGAGCTCCGGGTCGGCGTGGAACTCGGCCCGCATCCGGGCCGCCAGCGCCTCCGCCTCGTCCGCCGCGTCCTGGACCGTCCCGTCGTCGAGGAGGCCGAGTCCGCGCAGTGCGCGGTCCATCAGCAGGATCGGGTCGTGCTCCCGCCAGGCCTCCACCTCGGGCTCGGTGCGGTAGCGGGTGGCGTCGTCGGCGTTGGTGTGGGCCTCGATCCGGTAGGTCAGCGCCTCGACCAGGGTCGGGCCCTGGCCGGCCCGGGCCCGCTCGACCGCCTCGGTGAGCACCGAGTGCAGGGCGGGGGCGTCGTTGCCGTCCACCAGCCGGCCCGGCATGCCGTAGCCGACGGCCTTGTGGGCGAGGCTGGGCGCGGCGGACTGCGCGCTGAGCGGGACGGAGATCGCGTAGCCGTTGTTCTGCACCAGGAAGACGACGGGCGCCCGCAGCACGGCGGCGAAGTTCAGCGCCTCGTGGAAGTCGCCCTCGCTGGTGCCGCCGTCGCCGAGCAGGGCCAGCGCGACCACCGGTTCGCCGCGCAACCGGGCGGCGTGCGCCAGTCCGACCGCGTGCGGGGCCTGGGTGCCGAGCGGGGTGCAGAGCGGGGCGGTCCGGCTGGCGCGGGGGTCGTAGCCGGTGTGGGCGTTGCCGCGCAGCAGGGTGAGCGCCTCCAGCGGGTCGATGCCGCGGGAGACCACCGCGAGGGTGTCGCGGTAGCTGGGGAACAGCCAGTCGCGCTCGCCGAGCGCCAGGGCGGCGGCGACCTGGCAGGCCTCCTGCCCGGTGGAGGCCGGGTAGACGGCGAGCCGGCCCTGTTTGGTCAGGGTGGTGGCCTGCTGGTTGAAGCGGCGGCCGACGACGAGTCGCCGGTAGAGCTCGTGCAGCAGCGCCGGCTCGTACTTCTCCAGCGCGGGGGTGCCGAGCACCCGGACGGGGGAGACGTCCGGGAGGAGCGGGGCCGGATCGGTGCGCGGAGCGGTGGCCCCGGGCATCCAGCCGGGCACTCCGGTGTGGTGTCTGTGGTCGAGAACGGTCATCTCGGGGCACCTCCATGGGTGGCGGGGGCTCCCTACCGATTGTTCGGTCGTCTGTTCATCTTGACCAGAAGCGTGACAAGGTGGTGGACATTCGGCCCGAGCGGCGGTCGACTGGTGGCAGTGTGTCCAATCGGCGAGGGTGGGGGGTCATGTCGGCTGAACAGATGTCCAGACTCGACCGGGTCGACCGGTCGATCCTGCGGCTGCTGCAGCAGGACGGTCGCGCCTCGATCCGCTCGGTGGCCGAGCGGGTGCACGTGTCCCGGGCCAATGCGTACGCCCGGATCTCCAGGATGGTCGAGGACGGCATCATCCGCGGCTTCACCGCCCGGGTGGACCACGAACGGGCAGGTCAGGGCGCGTCCGCGTACATCACCCTGAAGATCGTGCAGAACTCCTGGCGCACCGTGCGCGAGCAGCTGCTGGAGCTGCCCGGGGTCGCCCACATCGCCCTGGTCGGCGGTGACTTCGACGTCCTGCTGCTGGTGCACACCGCCGACAACCACGCCCTGCGGGAGCTGGTGCTCAACCGCATCCAGTCCATCCCGCAGGTGCTCGGCACCCGCACCATGCTGGTGTTCGAGGAGACCGACCAGGTCCCCCCGGACTGAGACCGACCAGGCCCCCGGACCGGAACCGGCCCGGTCCCCCGGCCCGATCCCTCGGCCCGGACCCGCCGGACCCGCCGGACCGGCCGCTCAGCGCGCCCGCAGCCCGTCGAAGGCCAGGTGCACCACCGCGTCCGCGACCCCGTCCGCCCCCTTCAGCCCGGGCCGGTACCACTCCACGATCGAGTTGATCATCCCGAACAGCAGCCGGGTCGCCAGCCGGGGCTCCACGTCCCCGCGCAGCGCGCCGTCCGCGACGGCCGCCCGCACCAGGTCCGCCACCTGGTGGTCGAAGTCCCGCCGCCGCTCCAGCGCCCACAGCTCGGTGGCCGTGTTGCCGCGCACCCGCAACAGCAGCGTCACGTACGGCAGCTCCGCCAGCAGCACCTCCGCGGTGCGCCGCACCACGTGCTCCAGCCGCTGCACCGCCGGGCCCGTCACCGCCGCCGGCTCGGCCAGGATCGCGAACAGCCCGTCCAGCGCCCGCCCGACGGCGAGCCGGAGCAGCTCCTCCTTGCCGCGGACGTGGTGGTAGATCGAGGACTTGGAGATCCCGGCCGCCCGGGACAGGTCCTCCATCGAGGTGCCGTCGTATCCGCGCTCGTTGAACACGTCGACGGTCACCGCGAGCAGTGACTCGACGGTGTAGGCGGTGCGCGTGGTGTGATCGGCCATCCTCCGAGTATCCCCGGCCGCCCCGGAGGTCACGCGATCGGGGCGCTCGGTCCATCCCCGCCGCAGAGGCCAGGCCCTAGACTCGGCGGACGATCGTCCACGTCCAGCAGGCTGGGGTCCACAGCTGATGAACGCAATACCGGCAGTCTCCTCCGACGTGCCCGAACAGCACAGCGAGGAGCCGGCGGACGTCCCGGACGGCTGGCAGGAGCGCGCCCGGGCCCTGGTGCTGCGCTACGGACCGGCCGTGTGGTGCTACGCGGTGCTCAAGCTGATCGGCTTCACCGTCTTCATGAAGCTGCTGTCCTTCGGCGGCGACTACGCGAAGAAGCCGGCCCGGTTCGGCGGCGGCGCCAACCCCTGGGACGTGCTGGCCAGCTGGGACGGCTGGTGGTACCAGCAGGTCGCCCGGTTCGGCTACCACCCGGCGCTGGTGCCGATCCCGGGCGGCCAGCCCGGCTTCACCATCGAGCAGAACTCGGCCGCCTTCTTCCCGCTCTACCCCGGCCTGATCCGGCTGACCTCGGACGTCACCGGCCTCGGCACGTACGGCGCCGGGATGCTGGTCTCGGTGGTGGCCTCGCTGTTCGCCGCGGCCGGGATCTTCGCGGTGGTGGAGAAGCTGTCCGGCAGCGCGAAGGCCGGCGTGATCGCGGCCGGGATCTGGGCGATCGCCCCGGGTTCGGGCGCCGAGTGGGCGGTCTACTCGGACTCGCTGTTCGTCGCGCTGGCGGCCTGGGCCTGCTACTTCACGATGACCCGGCAGTGGGTCACGGCGGGGGCGGTCACCCTGGTCGCCGGGCTCAACCGGCCGACCGCCGCGGCACTGATCGGCGCCGTCGGCCTGGCCGCGCTGGTCGAGCTGTTCCGGCGGGAGAGCGGGGTGCTGCGCCCGCTGGCCGCGATGGTGCTGGCCCCGCTGGGCCTGCTCGGCTACGTGGCCTGGGTGGGCTGGCGGACCGGCGAGTGGGGCGGCTACTTCCGGATCCAGCACGACGCCTGGCTGCACTACTTCGACTGGGGCCAGGGCACCTGGCAGGCGATCCGCGGCGTGCTGCTGGGCCGCAACGACTACCCCTTCGCCTTCCCGGTGCCGGACCTGCTGGCCACCCTGATCGTGTTCAGCCTGCCGGTGCTGATCGTGCTGCTGGTCCGGCTGCGCCCGCCGCTGGTGCTGACCGCCTACACCCTGGCCACCATCGTCTCGGTGCTCGGCAGCCTGGGCATCTTCGGCAACGTCTCGCGCTACCTGCTGCCCGCCTTCCCGCTGTTCATCGCGCTCGCGGTGGGGATGCGCAAGCTCAGCTGGCCGGTGCTGGCGGCGGTGCTGGGCACCGGCGCGATCGCCTCGGGCTGGTACGCCGGGTACGTGATCTTCGAGCTCGGCGTTCCGTAGACCGCAGCGGTACGAAGCATCCGCCGAGCCCCGGGGGCGCGTCCTACCAGGACGCGCCCCCGGCGCGTTCCGGCCGGAAATCCGTTCCCTGCACCCTCTTGAGCCGACCGATCGTTCGGTTACCCTGTGACGTGTCCCGTCCTCCCTCCTGAGGAGCGCACAGATGTCCGCAGCGGTCACCCACCCCCTCGTCGGCGAGCTGGTCGAGCGCCACCAGGCCACCCTGGACGCCGCGCTCGCCGCCGCCGCGAAGCGCGACTACTGGTCCCCGTACCCCGAGTTCCCGAAGGCCTACGGCGAGAGCGGCCCGGCGGACGGCAAGGCCGCCTTCGACGCCCTGCTCGGCCGGCCCTTCGTCCTCGACGGCCACCCCACCGACGGCGACCAGGTCGGCGGCGAGGCCTCCCCGTACGGCATCGAGCTGGGCATCGGCTACCCGCACGCCGGTCCGGACGCGCTGATCGCCGCGCTGGAGGCCGCCCGGCCCGGGTGGGCCGCCGCCACCCCGCTGCAGCGCGCCGCGGTCTGCCTGGAGATCCTGCAGCGGATCAACGCCCGCTCGCACGAGTTCGCCCAGGCCGTCATGCACACCACCGGCCAGGCCTACGGCATGGCCTTCCAGGCCGGCGGCCCGCACGCCCAGGACCGCGGCCTGGAGGCGGTCGCCTACGCCTACGCCGAGCAGACCCGGCTACCCGAGCAGGCCGGCTGGACCAAGCCGCAGGGCAAGCGCGAGCCGCTGGTCATGACCAAGCAGTTCACCGTCGTCCCGCGCGGCCTCGCGCTGCTGATCGGCTGCAACACCTTCCCCACCTGGAACGGCTACCCGGGCCTGTTCGCCTCGCTGGCCACCGGCAACCCGGTGCTGGTCAAGCCGCACCCGCGGGCCGTGCTGCCGCTCGCGCTGACCGTCGCCATCGCCCGCGAGGTGCTCGCCGAGGCCGGCTTCGACGCCAACCTGGTCTGCCTGGCCGCCGAGCACGAGGGCGGCACCGTCGCCGCGACCCTCGCGGTCCGCCCCGAGATCAGGATGATCGACTACACCGGCTCGACCGCCTTCGGCGACTGGCTGGAGGAGCACGCCAAGCAGGCCCAGGTGTACACCGAGAAGGCCGGCGTGAACGCGGTCGTGATCGACTCCACCGACGACTACAAGGGCATGCTCGGCAACCTGGCCTTCGCGCTCTCGCTCTACAGCGGCCAGATGTGCACCACCCCGCAGAACGTCCTGATCCCGCGCGGCGGCATCGGCACCGACCAGGGCGACAAGTCCTACGACGAGGTGGTCACCGACCTCGCCGCCGCCATCGAGGGCCTGCTCTCCGACGACGCCCGCGCCGCCGCCGTCCTCGGCGCCGTGGTCAACCCGGGCGTGCTGCAGCGCTCGGCCGCCGCAGCCGGCGGCGAGTACGGCGAACTCGCCCTCGCCCCGCGCGCGGTGGTCTCGCCCGACTTCCCCGGCGCGACCGTCCGCACCCCGGCGCTGGTCAAGCTCGACGCCGACAAGCCGGACGACCGCGCGGTCTTCCGCACCGAGTGCTTCGGCCCGGTCGCCTTCGCCGTCGCCGTCGAATCGACCCCCGCCGCCGTGGAGTTGCTGCGCACCACGGTCCGCGAGAAGGGCGCCATGACGGCCTCCGGCTACACCACCTCGCCCGAGGTGGAGGCCCTGCTGGTGGCGGCCGCACTGGACTCCGGCGTCTCGCTCTCGCTCAACCTCACCGGCGGTGTCTACCCGAACCAGACCGCCGCCTTCTCCGACCTGCACGGCACCGGCGCCAACCCGGCCGCCAACGCCGCCTACTGCGACGGCGCCTTCGTCGCCAACCGGTTCCGCACGGTGGAGATCCGCCGCCACAGCTGAGCCGTCCTGCCCCCGCGTCCCCCGGCCGGCCACCGCCACCGGGGGACCGGCGGTTCACAGCTCCGACCGCGCCCGCGATGATGGAGGCTGGGAGAACGCCGGGAACGGCGTCCAACCGCCCTCCGAACAGTGGGAGCTGATACATGACCGTGAAGCCGACGACCGAAGCCGACGTCATCATCGTCGGGGCCGGACCGACCGGACTGCTGCTGGCAGGCGACCTCGCCGCCGCCGGAGTCGGCGTCACCGTCCTGGAGAAGCGCACCGTCGAGTCCAACCTCACCCGGGCCTTCGCCGTGCACGCCCGCACCCTGGAACTCCTGGACGCCCGCGGCCTCGCCGACGAACTGATCGCCACCGGCCGCCCGCTCGGCGGGCTGCGGATGATGAACCGGGTGGGCATCGACCTCAGCTCGCTGCCCAGCCGCTTCCCGTTCGTGCTGATCACCCCGCAGTACCACGTCGAGCGGGTGCTCCGGGAACGCGCCGAGCGGGCCGGCGCCGCCATCGTGCGCGGCGCCGAGGTGACCGCACTGCGCCAGGACGCCGAGGGTGTCACCCTGGAGAGCGCCGACGGCCGGAGCCACCGCGCCCGCTACGCGGTCGGCACCGACGGTGTCCGCTCCGCCGTCCGCGAGCTGCTCGGCGTCCCCTTCCCCGGCGAGTCCGTGGTCGACTCCGTGGTCCTGGCCGACGTCCGGCTGGAGCGGGAGCCCGCCGACGCCATCGCGGTGGGCGCCAACAAGTCCGGCTTCTCCTTCATCGCCCCGTTCGGCGACGGCTGGTACCGGGTCATCGCCTGGGACCGCAACGAGCACCACGAGGACGGCACCACCCCCACCCCCGAGCAGCTCGCCGCCATCGTCCAGGCCACCCAGGGCGAGGACTACGGCCTGCACGACGTGCGCTGGAGCTCCACCTTCCACAGCGACGAGCGCCAGGCCCCCAACTACCGCTCCGGCCGGGTCTTCCTGGCCGGGGACGCGGCCCACTGCCACTCCCCGGCCGGCGGCCAGGGCATGAACACCGGCCTCCAGGACGCCGCCAACCTCTCCTGGAAGCTCGCCGCCGCCCTGCGCGGCCGGGCCACCGACGCGCTGCTCGACACCTACCAGACCGAACGGCACCCGGTCGGCAAGGCGGTGCTGCGCACCTCCGGCGCGCTGATCCGGATCGCCCTCGCCGAGTCCGCCCCCACCCGCGCCCTGCGCGGCGCCCTCACCGCGCTCGGCGGCCACCTCGACCTGCTCACCGAGCGCGGCGCCCGCACCATCTCCGGCATCGAGATCGCCTACCCCGCCCCCAAGGGCGCCCACCCGCAGGTCGGCAAGCGGGTCCCGGACCTGCGGCTGACCGCGCTCAGCAAGCCCTCCGAGGGCGAACCGGCCGGCCCCGAGCGGCTCTACGAGGCGCTGCGCGCCGGGAAGTTCGTGCTGGTCAGCAATGACGAGCTGGCCGCCGTCGCCCCCTGGTCGGACCGTCTCGTCCCGGCCGCCCCGGCCGACCCGCACGGCAAGCTGGCCGACACCGTCCTGCTGATCCGCCCCGACGGCTACGTCGCCTGGGCCGCCGTCGACCCCGGCCAGGGCGAACTCCGCGAAGCCCTCACCAGCTGGCTCGGCGCCCCCGCCGAGGCCTGACCGTCGCACCCCAGGGCGCGCGGGCCCCGGCCCGCGCGCCCTGTTCGGCGTGCTCGCACACCGTTCGGCGGGCTCGCGCACCGGTCTGGACCACTGCCGCAAAGGCACCCATTCACTGAATGCAACCCCGGATTCCCCGGCCCTCCACAGTTGACTGTTTTTTAGCAACCGATTGCCCGACCATGATCCACAGCCCGGATCGGCTCTGACATGTTCTAGCCAGCGTTCCCGAACCCCTCGGAGCGCCTTGCCCCTTGCCGGCTCCCCACAGCCGGCCGGAGGAGGATCCGTTGCGCCCCCGTTCCCTCGCCGTCGCCGCCGCGATAGCCGTCCTGCCGCTGACCGCCGTCTCGCTCGGCGTCTCCACCGCGCAGGCCGCCCCCGTCCCCCACGCCACCCCGCGGGTCGCCCTGCCCGACACCGTGAACCCCGCGGTCGCCCACTCCGAGAAGCAGGGTGACGTCCCGTCCGGGCAGCAGCTGTCCGTCGCCGTCAGCCTCAAGCTGCACGACTCCGCCGGGCTGGACCGCCTCCTCGCCGCGGTCGCCACCCCCGGCGCCCCCGAGTACGGGCACTACCTGACGCCCGAGCAGTTCACCGCCCGCTTCGGCCCGACCGAGCAGGACGTCCAGCAGGTCAAGGCCTACCTCACCGCCCAGGGTCTGACGGTCAGCGGCGTCAGCGCCAACCGCCAGGTGGTCAACGCCCACGGCAGCACCGCGCAGGTCTCCCGGGCGTTCGGCACCCACGAGAGCGCCTACGTCGACCCGCAGCAGCAGCGCACCTACTTCGCCAACGACGACGCCGCCTCGGTCCCCGCCGACCTGGCCTCCGTGGTCCAGGGCGTCAGCGGCCTGGACAACCACGCGGTGCGCAAGAACCACCTGGTCCAGCCGAAGACCGCCGCCCCGAACGCGGCCACCGCCACCCCCGACGGCATGAGCCCGGCCCAGTACCAGGGTGCCTACAACCTGGACAAGACCGGCGCGGACGGCACCGGCACGACCGTCGCCCTCTGGGAGTTCGACGGCTACAAGTCCTCCGACCTGACCAGCTACGACGCCCAGTACGGCCTGACCGGCCCGGCCGTCTCCACCGTGTCGGTCGACGGCGCGAACTACGACTCCGCGCCCGGCCGGGGCATCGGCGAGGTCGAGCTGGACAGCGAGATCGTCCGCGGCGCGGCGCCCAAGGCCACCCAGCTGGTCTACGAGGCCCCGAACAACGACCAGGGCGAGATCGACATGGCCAACAAGATCGTGACCGACAACAAGGCCACGGTCATCTCGATCTCCTGGGGCTCCTGCGAGCCGGACACCACCGCCTCCTCGATGACGGCCGTCGACAACGCCTTCAAGCAGGCCGCCGCCCAGGGCATCTCGATCTTCTCCGCCTCCGGCGACGACGGCTCCCGCGACTGCACCCGCTCCTCCAGCGGCTCGAGCGTCACCTCGGTCGACTTCCCGGCCTCCAGCCCGCACCAGACCGGTGTCGGCGGCACCAACCTCCAGGTCACCGCCGACAACGGCTACTCCTCGGAGAGCGCCTGGAGCACCGCCGGCGGCGGCGTCTCCACCGTGTTCGCCAAGCCCGCCTGGCAGACCGGCACCGGCGTGGACGGCACCATGCGCACCGTCCCGGACGTCGCCTCCAACGCCGACCCGCAGAGCGGCTTCGCGGTGTACACCAGCGGCGCCTGGCAGGTCATCGGCGGCACCAGCGCGGCCGCCCCGCTGTGGTCCGGCTACGCGGCGCAGTTCGACCAGAAGGCCAAGGCCGCCGGGCAGCCCGCACTCGGCGAGGCCGCTCCCAAGCTGTACGCGGTCGCCAACAGCAGCAGCTACGGCAGCGCCTTCCACGACGTGACCACCGGCGCCAACCAGGACTTCTCGGCCGGCCAGGGCTACGACCAGGTCACCGGCTGGGGCAGCCCGGTCGCCGACGCCCTGACCACCGCCCTGCTCGGCGGCTCCACCGGCAGCACCACCCCGCCGCCCGCCGGCGGCTGCACCGCCGCCCAGCTGATCGGCAACGGCGGCTTCGAGACCGGCACCGCCGCCCCCTGGACGAGCTCCGGCAGCGTGCTCGACAACGGCTCCTCCGAGCCCGCCCACTCGGGCAGCTGGAAGGCCTGGCTGGACGGCTACGGCTCCGCCCACACCGACACCCTGGCCCAGACCGTCACCGTCCCGGCCGGCTGCAAGTCCGCCGTGCTGACCTTCTGGCTGCACGTCGACACCGCCAAGACCGACCCCACCCCGACCGACACGCTGACCCTCCAGGCCGGCTCGACCACCGTGGGCACCTGGTCCAACGCGGACGCCGCCGCCGGCTACGTCCGGCGCACCGTGGACCTGACCGCCTACGCCGGCCGGACCGTGAACCTCGCCTTCACCGGCACCGAGGACGGCAACGGCCAGACCAGCTTCGTGATCGACGACGTCGCCCTGAACGTCGGCTGACAGTGATGATGTTCGTGGTGACGTCGCTGGTGGGTCTGACTCCTCGGCTGACTGACGTCTCGACTGTCCTGTTTGGGATCTGTCGGCT
>NZ_JBFBGS010000032.1:0-105560 GCF_040684795.1 Kitasatospora sp. NPDC089797
GACGCAGCGAGCGTCCGGCGGGGCCACCGGTCATACAGCTCGTACCGGTCGTACGGGTCGGGTCGTCACATGTTGATCATGTGACCGGCGAGGCCGTGGATGGCCTCCTTGACCGCCTCGCCCAGGGTCGGGTGGGCGTGCACGTTGCGGGCCACCTCGTGGACGGTGAGGTCCCACTGCTGGGCCAGCGTCAGCTCGGGCAGCAGCTCGGTGACCTCGGGGCCGATCAGGTGGGCGCCGAGCAGCTCGCCGTGCTCGGCGTCGCTGATCACCTTGACGAAACCGATCGGGTGGCCGAGGCCGTGCGCCTTGCCGTTCGCGGTGAACGGGAACTTGGCGACCTTGACGTCGTGGCCCAGCTCGCGGGCCTGCGCCTCGGTGTAGCCGAAGGAGGCGATCTGCGGCTGGCAGTAGGTGGCGCGCGGGATCATGGCGAAGTCGACCTCCATGGTCTCCGCCCCGCCGATGGTCTCGGCGGCGATCACGGCCATCGTCTCGGCGGCGTGCGCCAGCATCAGCTTGGCGGTGACGTCGCCGATCGCGAAGATGTGCTCGACGCTGGTGCGGCCGCGGCCGTCCACCGCGATGGCGTTGCGGTCGGTGAGCTTGACGCCGGTGTTCTCCAGGCCGTAGCCGTTGACCCGCGGCGCGAAGCCGATCGCCTGGAGCACCTTGTCGGCCTCCAGCACCTGCTGCTGCCCGTCCTTGGTGACGGTGACCCGGACCTTGGCGTTCCGGTCGCTGTCGTCGATCGACTCGACCCGGGTGGAGGTGAGCACCTCGATGCCCAGCTTGCGGTACTGCTTGGCGAGTTCGGTGGAGACCTCGACGTCCTCCAGCGGCACCACCCGGTCGAGGAACTCGACGATGGTGACCTTCACGCCGTAGTTGTGCAGCACGTAGGCGAACTCGACGCCGATCGCGCCGGCGCCCGCGATGATGATGCTCTCCGGCAGCTGCTCGGTGAGGATCTGCTCCTCGTAGGTCACCACGCGCTCGCTCAGGCTGGTGCCGGGCAGCAGTCGGGTGGTGGCGCCGGCCGCGATGACGCAGTGGTCGAAGGTGACCACGTCGAAGCCGCCGCCGCTGAGCGCGACCTGGAGGGTGTGGTCGTCGACGAAGGTGCCCCAGCCGTCGTACTCGGTGATGCCGTTCTTCTTCATCAGGTAGTGGACGCCCTTGACCCGGCCGTCGGCCACCGAGCGGCTGCGCTTGAAGGCCTCGCCGAAGTCGAAGGTCACCGTGCCGTCGACCTTGATGCCGAAGGTCTTCGCCTCCTTGGTGAAGATGTGGGCGAGCTCGGCGTTGCGCAGCAGGGCCTTGGAGGGGATGCAGCCGACGTTGAGGCAGACGCCGCCCCAGTACTTGGCCTCGATGACGGCGACCTTCAGGCCCAGCTGGGCCGAGCGGACGGCGGCGGTGTAGCCGCCGGGGCCCGCGCCGAGGACGACGACGTCGTAGTGGGTGCTCATCTTGCTGACTCCTCCGGGGGATGTCCCTGTGGCGTGGTCTCGATCCCATGGTGTCAGGACCGGGTCCGGCGCACCCACCGGGTCCCGGCGGAGGCGCTCCGCGCGGAACCGTACCGGGCCCGGGGCGGATTGTCAGTGGGCTCCGCTACGGTGACCGGCACCGGACCCCACCAGGGGCGACGGCGGAGGGAGGCGGGCATGGACGCACGGCGCACGGCGGGCGGGTGGGCCCGCCGCCCGAGGACGGCAGCGGGCCCACCCGGGCGTCAGGCCGTCACCTCACGGCCCGCGGCGCCGCCCGTGCCGGCACTGCCCGATCCGGCGCGGCCCGGGGTGCTCATACCCGTTCCGGCGGCCGGCTGACCGGCCGGGCGCCGGTCCGACGGCGTCGCCGCCACCGGGCGCCGCAGCGAGGAGAGGTCCCAGGCGTAGGTGCCGACGGCGTGGGCGATCACGTCGATGTTGGCGTCGAAGGCCGCCATGTCGAGGTTGCCCAGGTCGTCGCAGGCCCGGTGGTAGCAGGAGTCGAAGGCGGCACCCGCCGTGCCGCCGTAACGGGCCTGCTGCTCGGGGGTCTTGATCACCTCGGCGCCGGTGTCGGTGCCGCCCGCCGGGATGCCCTGGTCGATGAACGGGCCGTAGTCGGAGCGGCCGTCGAAGGCGATCGGCTCGTGCGGCAGTCCGCGGCTGTCGAGGTAGTCGCCGAGGTCCCGTTCGAGCTGGGCCGAGCCCTCCGGGCCCGCGTCGCCGCCCGCACTGCCGGAGCCGTTGTAGACGAACTGCGCGTAGTTGGGGGATGCGATCATGTCGAAGTTGAGGTAGAGCCGGATCTTCTTCCGGTCCGCTGCGGAGAGCGACTTCACGTACGCCTCGGAGCCCTTGAGGCCGAACTCCTCGGCGGACCACCAGGCGAACCTGACCTTGTTCCGCACCGGGTGGACGCCGAGGTTCCGGGCGACCTCCAGGATGCCGGCCGCGCCGGAACCGTTGTCGTTGATGCCGGGCCCGGCGGGGACGGAGTCCAGGTGCGCGCCGATCATCACGGTGTCGGCCGGGTCCCCGCCGCGGGTCTCGGCGAGGACGTTCCAGGTCCTGCGCTGCTCCATGAAGGTCCGCAGGTCGAGGGTCACCCGCACCGGCCCCGCGGCGGCCTTCGCCGCCAGGGCCTCGCCGTCCGCCCGGGAGATCCCGCCGGTCGGGACCTTCCCGGCGGTGGGGTCGGTGAGGGTGCCGCTGAGGGCGCCGTCGGTGTTGTTGTAGATCAGCGCCCCGACGGCGCCGGACGCGGCCGCGGCCGCCTGCTTCTCGGCGAAGGTGCAGCCGCCGCGCCGGATCAGCGCGATCCGGCCGGTGACCGATCCCGCCGGGTAGTCGGCGGCCGTGCAGCCGGTGGCCGCGCCGACCGGGGCGACGCCCAACTCGGCGGTCAGGCCCGCCTCGGGGCCGCTCACCGAGTACGTCATCGCCGACACCGGCACCGACTCGGCCTGCGGGGAGAGGACTTGGAGGTGCTCCGAACGGGCCTCGAAGAAGGTGTACTCGAACTCCTGCCGGGAGACCTTGAGGCCGGCCCGCCGGGCCTGCTCGTAGACGTACCGCGCGGACTCGTCGTGGCCCTTCGAACCGGCGGCCCTGGTACCGCCGTTGCGGTCGGCGAAGCGTTGCAGCGCCGCCAGGGTGCGGTGCGCGGAGTCGGCGCCGGCGGCCGCGACCAGGCGTTCGGCCAGTCTCGCGCCCCGGCGGGCCGGGTCCGGATCGGCCTGGGCACTGCCGGCCCCGACCAGGAGGAACGGGGCGACAAGGGCGGTAACGGTCAGGGCTGCGCCCGCACGGCTGCGGGAGCGGGCGGGGCGGGTGGGAGGGGCGGTGCGCGACTGCAAGGCGACTCCTTCCGACGGTCCGTGGACTCACGATTGGACCCGAACCGTCCCGCCTTGCCAAGGCCGCCGCGCGGTCGCGAGGTGCGGAGGCGGCCGCCTGCGGTGATCCTGGAGGGGTGGGGGCGTCTCATCCAGGAGGGTGAACAGATGTCCATGCTGGATAAGCTCAAGCAGATGCTCAAAGGGCACGAGGACCAGGCCGAGAAGGGGATCGACAAGGCGGGAGACGCCTTCGACGAGCGCACCCAGGGCAAGTACAGCAGCCAGGTGGATACCGCCCAGGACAAGCTGAAGGAGCAGTTCCGCGACCAGCCGCCGCAGTAGCACCCGGCCGCGGTGCCACCCGGCCGGGGTCGGCGGCGCTCAGCCCCGGCCCCGGCCCTCGGGGGCGCCCTCGCCGTCGCGCTCGGGCGGTTCGTCGCCGCCGGAGCCGCAGTTCCCGCACGGCCCCGGGCCCGGTCGCTCCCGCAGCCGTCCGCACTCCGGGCACACCCGGTCCAGCCAGCAGGCCGACTCCCCGCCTTCGTCCACTGCGCCTCGATCCATGCCCGGATTCTGCCCGGTGACTTCCCGGCGAGGCGAGTAGACACCGTCTACGGCGATCCAGTAGACAGTGTCTATGACAGAGGACGACCAGGATCTGCGCACCCGGCTGGTGGCCGCCGGCGTCGAGCTGGTGAGCCGCGAGGGCGTGCACGCGCTCGGCCTGCGCGAGATCGCCCGGCGCGCCGGGGTCTCGCACGGGGCTCCGCGCCGCCACTTCCCCACCCACCGGGAACTGCTCGCCGCCATCGCCCGGCACGGCTTCGGCCGGCTCACCGACGCCCTGGCCGGCGCCGACGCGCTGGCGGCCACCACCGGCGCCGACGCCCGCACCCGGATCGACGCGCTCGCCCGCGCCTACCTCGGCTTCGCGGCGGCCAATCCCGGCATGTTCGAGCTGATGTTCCGTCACGACCTGCTGGAGGACAGCGGCACCGAGCTGCGGCGCACCACCCTGCCGCTGTTCCGGACCCTCGCGGAGCTGGTCGCCGAGGTCCACCCGCAGCTGACCGACCCGACCGCCGCCACCGCCGCGCTCTGGGCCAACCTGCACGGCCTGGCCCAACTGCGCACCTGGGGCAGCCTGCGGCTGGCCACCGGCGGCGAGGACCTCGAACCGCTGCTGCGCGCCGCCCTGGACGCCCACCTCGGGCCGGTCCCCCGGTGAACCCGCGGCACCGCCGGGGGCTCACCCTGGCCGCCAGCATCACCGGTGCCGTCCTGGTCGCCCTCGACGGCACGGTGCTGAGCGTCACCCAGCCCACCCTCCAGCGCGACCTGCACGCCTCGGTCACCGCCGTCCAGTGGACCAGCACCGGCTACCTGGTCACCGTCGCCGCGCTGCTGGTCTTCGCCGGCCGGCTCGGGGACCGCTACGGGCACCGGCGCCTGTTCGTCCTCGGCGTGACCGGGTTCGCCGCGAGCTCGGCCGGAATCGCGGCCGCCCCCGGCATCGGCTGGGTGATCGCCCTGCGGGTCGCCCAGGGCATGACGGGCGCCCTGCTCCAGCCCGCCACCCTCGGCCTGCTGCGCGCCGTCTGGCCCGCCGACCGGCTGCCCGGCGCCATCGCCGCCCGCACCGCCGCACTCGGCCTGGCCGCCGCGACCGGACCGCTGGTCGGCGGCGCGCTCACCACCCACCTCGGCTGGCGGGCGGTCTTCCTGCTCGGCCTGCTGCCCGCCGCGGCCGCCCTGCTCGCCGCCCTCGCCATCCCCGCCGCACCGGGCGCACCGGGCGCACCGACCACCGGACGGACCGTCAGCGGCCTGGACCTGCCGGGCGCGGCCCTGCTGGCCCTCACCCTGGTCGCCCTGGTGCACACCCTGGTCACCCTGCCCACCGCCGGCTGGACACCCGGCACCGCCCTGGTCCTCGCCGTCGCCGCGCTGGCCGCCCTCGCCCTCGCCCGGCACGAGCGGCGCACCGCCCACCCCCTGCTCCCGGCCGCCGTGCTGCGCTCGCCGACCGTGGGGCCCGCGCTCGGCGTCCTGTTCGCCGCCTCCGCGGCGGTGCTCGGCGTCCTCTTCCCGGCCACCTACTTCCTCCAGGACGTCCTCGGCCTCGACCCGCTGCGCAGCGCCCTGCGGGCGGCGCCGCTCGCGGTGTCGATGATCCTCGCCGCCCCCGCGGCCGCCTGGCTGGCGAAGCGTCACGGCGTGCGCACAACCGTGCTGGGCGGAATGGCGCTGATCACGGCGGGCATCCTGCTGACCGCCCGGCTCGGCCCGGACTCGGGGGACGCCGCGATCGGCGGCTGCTTCCTGCTGCTCGGCTGCGGCCTGGGCGCGGTGATGACCACCGCCACCTCGGCCATCGTCCAGGGCGCGCCCGCGGCCGAGTCCGGCCTCGCGGGCGGCCTCCAGCAGACGGTGATGAACATCGGCCCCGCGCTGGGCATCGCCCTCGCCACCACCGTGGCCGGCCGTACCGCCCCGGGTGCCGCCCTCACCCCGGTCGCCCTGGCCACCGCCGCGGTCGCGGCGGCCGGCGCCCTGCCGGCCCTGCGCCTCCCCCGCCGGCGGGCGGCGCAGCCCCTGCCCGACCTGACCTAGCGTCGCCGCCACAGGTGTCTCGATGGTCCGTCAAAGACTCGATGAACAAGAGGACTTGATGACCACGGGCGACCCGGACCGGTCCCCGGCGCGTTCCGGCGCGCCGGGGGCCGGGCGGGGTCAGACCACCCCGGCGGTGGAGACCACCACCACCTTCGCCACCGTGCCGTCCTCGCCGACCGAGTCCCGCAGGTGCCGGAAGCCCAGCCGCTCGCACATCGCCAGGCTCGGGGTGTTCTCCGCGCCGACCAGACCGTAGACCTCCTCCAGGCCCAGCACGTCACCGGAGTAGCGGATCAGGCCGCGGACCACCTCGGCGCCCAGGCCGCGGCCCCAGCACTGCGGGACGAGCGCGGCGACCAGTTCGTGGCCGTCGACGTTCCCGGTCGGCTTCACCTCCGCGTGGCCCGCGTAGGTGCCGTCCAGCCACAGGCCCCAGACGTCGAAGAGCCGCCGGGGGTAGACGTCGGTGAGGATGGCGCGGAACAGGATGCGCAGGTCCGGTTCCGGCACCAGGTCCTGGCCCATCCAGCGGCACACCTCCGCGTCGCGGAGCAGGCCGACGAAGGCGTCCTCGTCGTCGGGTCTGTACGGGATGAACTCCAGGCGTTCGGTGCGCAGCACGGGGGTCACGGCGGCTCCTCGTTCAAGGTCGTACTCGGGGAAGTACCTGAGGGTGGGTGCGGGGTGCGGGGTCAGGCGCCGGCGTTCTCCATGCGCTCGCGCAGGCTGCGCGGGCGCATGTCGGTCCAGACCTCGTCGACGTGGGCGGAGCACTCCGCCTCGGTGCCCTCCTTGCCGACGGGCTGCCAGCCGGCGGGCACCTCGAGGTCGACCGGCCAGAGGGAGTACTGCTCCTCGTCGTTGCGCAGCACCTGGTAGCGGGTGTTCTCGTCCATGGACTTCTCCTTCGGTGACGGTGGTGATGACGGTGAACGGTGGTGATCGTGGATGGTGGACGGTGCAGGGTCAGCGGGAGTGCCGGGCGTGCCGGGCGATCTGGCGCAGCGCCTCGGCGAACTCCTCGGCCACCCGGCGCACGGCGGCCGGGTCGTGGACGGCGGGGCGGTGGTGCCAGGTGAAGGCGAGCCGACCGTGCTGGGCCGCGCCCACCACCTCCAGCAGGTGGGAGCCGCCGTCCCCGGGGTCGTGGTCCTGGCCGCAGGAGCCCAGTTCGGCCCGGACCAGGCCGTCCCCGGGGGTCTGCGGCCGGGCGTCCCACTGGCCGAGGTAGTTGAAGACCACCTGGCCGGGCGCGCCGGCGGTGAGGCGCGCGCGGACCTCGGGCGGGCCGAAGGTGCGCAGCGCGCCGAAGCCGAGCCCGTTGCCGGGCACCGCGCGCAGTTGGCGCCGGACGGACTTCACCAGGGCCCGCCAGTCCCGGTCCGGGCCGAGTTGCTCGGGCGCGGGGACGTCCAGGCCGACCGGGAAGACGGTGGTGAACCAGCCGACCGTGCGGGACAGGTCGACGCCCTCCAGCAGGTCCTCCCGGCCGTGGCCCTCGAGATCCAGCCGGACCCGCTGCCGCCCGGTCCAGCGGGCCAGTGCCAGGGCGAGGGCGGCGAGCAGGACGTCGTTGACCCGGGTGCGGTAGGCGGCGGGGGCGGCCCGGAGCAGGGCTTCGGTGTCCGCCTCGTCGAGTTCCACGGTGACGGTGCCGGTGCCGCCGCCCGCGGCCGGGTCGGCGGGCCCGCCGGAGAGGCCGGGGAGTTCGGCGGGAACCGCCACCGCCTGCTCCCAGTAGGCCAGTTCGTGGTCCAGCCCGCCCTCGACGACGTGGCCGGCGAGCCGCTGCGCCCAGTCCCGGAAGGAGGTGCCGCGCTCCCCCAGGGCGATCGGGCCGCCCCGGCGGGCCTGCTGGTAGGCCGTCTCCAGGTCGTCCCGGAGCACCCGCCAGGAGACGGCGTCGATCACCAGGTGGTGGGCGACCAGCAGGAGCAGCGGCGGGCGGTCCGGTTCGCCGGTGAACAGGGCGGCGCGCAGCAGCGGTCCGCGGGCCAGGTCGAAGCCGCTGTGCAGTTCGTCGGCGGCCTTGGTGAGGGCGGCCTCGGCGGATTCGGCGGAGTGGCCGGTCAGGTCGTGCCGGACGAGCAGGTCCTCGGTGCGGGCGGGCGGCGGGTTGAACTGCCGCCAGCCGGAGCCGTCGTGGGTGAAGCGCATGCGCAGCGCGTCGTGGTGGTCCAGCAGGGCGTCCAGGGCGGCGCGCAGCGCGGTGTGGTCCGGGTCGGGGCCGAGTTCGAGCAGCGCCGACTGGTTGAAGTGGTGGTGGGCCACGCGCGGGGTGGTGAGGAACCACTCCTGGATCGGGGTGAGCGGCACCGCTCCGGTGACCGGGCCGTCGTCGGTGCGCTCGGTGGCGCTGCGCACCACGGTGGCGAGTTCGGTGACGGTCTGGTGGGTGAAGAGGTCCCGGGTGGCCAGGTGCAGGCCGTCCCGGCGCAGCCGGGAGACCACCTGCATGCTGAGGATGGAGTCGCCGCCGAGCAGGAAGAAGTTGTCGTCGGCGCCGACCTGTTCGACGCCGAGCACGTCGGCCCAGATCCGGGCGATCCGGCGTTCGGTGTCGGTCTGCGGCGGGCGGTACGGGCCGGCCGCGGCCTGGACCGGCCCGGGGTCGGGCAGGGCCCGGCGGTCGGTCTTGCCGTTCGGGGTGAGCGGCAGCCGGTCGAGCGGGACGAACACCGCCGGGACGAGGTGCGGCGGCAGCGCTTCGGCGAGCTGGGCGCGGAGTTCGAGGGCGGTCGCGGCGGGGTCGTCGGCGCCGGTGGCCGGGTCGGTGTAGACCACGTGGGCGACCAGTCGGCCGCCGCCGGGGGCGTCGGTGCGGACGGTGACGACGGCGTCGCGCACCAGCGGGCTGCGGCGCAGCGCGCTCTCGATCTCGCCGGGTTCGATCCGGAACCCGCGCAGCTTGATCTGTTCGTCGGCCCGTCCGCAGTACCGGAGTTGGCCGTCGGCGTCGCGGCGGGCGAGGTCGCCGGTGCGGTACATCCGGTCGCCGGGCGCGCCGTACGGGTCGGGCAGGAAGCGCTGGGCGGTCAGGCCGGGCCGGCCGTGGTAGCCGCGGGCGAGGCCGGGGCCGGCCAGGTGGAGTTCGCCGGTGACGCCGGGCGGGACGGGGCGCAGGGCGGCGTCCAGCAGGTAGGCGCGGGTGGCGCCGCTGGGGCGGCCGATGGCGGGCGCCGCGCCGGCGCCGGCGGTCAGCGGGCCGGTCCAGGTGGCGACCACGGTGGCCTCGGTGGGGCCGTAGGAGTTGACCATCCGGCGGCCGGGGGCCCAGGCGTCGACCAGGTCGGCCGGGCAGGCCTCGGCGCCCACCACCAGGGTGCGCAGCGCGGGCAGGGCCTGCGCGGCGTCCCGGTCGAGGGTGGCGAGGGCGGCCGGGGGGATCAGCGCGTGGCTGATCCGGCGTCCGGCGAGCGCCTCGGCGAGCCGTTCGCCGACCAGCGGTCCCTCCTCGCCGGTGACCAGCGCGGCGCCGCTGAGCAGCGAGATGCACAGTTCCAGGACGGAGGCGTCGAAGCTGGGCGAGGCGAACTGGAGCACCCGGTCGCCGGGGCCGACCGCGTACTGTTCGGCGGCGGCGGCCGCGAAGGCGGCGAGTCCGGCGTGGGTGACCAGGACGCCCTTGGGGGTGCCGGTGGAGCCGGAGGTGTAGACGACGTACGCCGGGTGGGCGGGGGTGAGGGCGCGGGCGGGCGCGGTGTCCGGGCCGTCGGCGTGCCAGACCTGGTCGGGGTCGTCGAGCAGCACGGCGGCGCCCGCGTCGCGGACCATGAACTCGCGCCGGGCGGCCGGGTAGTCCGGGTCCACCGGGAGGAAGGCGCCGCCGGCCTTGGCGACGGCGAGCTGGGCGACCACCGCGGCCGCCGAGCGGGGCAGGGCGAGGGCGACCAGGCGCTCCGGTCCGACGCCGCGGTGCACCAGGTGGTGGGCGAGCCGGTTGGCGGCCCGGTCCAGTTCGGCGTAGCTCAGGGTGCGTTCGGCGTCGAGCAGGGCCGGGGCGTCGGGGGTGCGGGCGGCCTGCCGTTCGAACAGCTCGGGCAGGGTGGCCTCGGGTACCGGGCGGAAGTCGCCGCGGGCCCGGCCGAGTTCGGCGGCGAGCCGGTCGGCGGCGGCCAGCGGGAGGGTGCCGACGGCGCGGTCCGGGCCGTCGGCGACGGCGGTCAGCAGGGTGGCGAGCTGGTCGGCCATCCGCTCGGCGGTGGCCGGTTCGAACAGGTCGGTGTTGTAGGTGAGCAGGCCGTGCAGCGTGTCGTGGTCGCCCTGGGCGAACTCCAGGACGAGGTCGAAGGCGGTCCGGGTGGTGTCGGTCTCGACGTCGGTCACCGCCAGGCCCGGCAGGTCGGGTTCGGCCGCCGGGGTGTTCTGGAGCACCACCAGGGCCTGGAACAGCGGGCTGCGGCTGGTGTCGCGGACCGGCTGCACCTCGTCGACCACCCGCTCGAAGGGCACGTCCTGGTGGGCGAAGGCGTCCCGGACGGTCTGCCGCACCTCGGCGAGCAGGGCGGTGAAGGGCTGCCGGGGGTCGACCCGGGAGCGCAGCACCAGGGTGTTGACGAAGAAGCCGATCAGTTGCTGGGTCTCGGGGCGGTCGCGGCCGGCGGTGACGGTGCCGACCGCGATGTCCTGGTCGCCGCTGAGCCGGGCCAGGTAGGCCTGGGCGGCGGCGACCAGGGTGGTGAACAGGGTGGTGCCCCGGTCGCGGCCGACCCGGGCCAGCCGCCGGGCGGTGTCGGCGGGCAGCTCCAGCCGGACGGTGCCCCCGTTGCTGGTGCGCACCGCCGGGCGGGGCCGGTCGAGCGGTAGCCGGAGCGTCTCGACTCCCGCCAACTGCTGCTTCCAGTAGTCGAGTTGGCTTTCGTCGTCGGCTCCGCGCTGCCAGTGGGCGTAGTCGGCGTACTGCACCGGGAGCGGCGCCAACGGCGACTCGGCGGAGCCGAGTTCGGCCCGGTAGAGGTGGGCCAGCTCGGTGAGCAGCACCCCGGTCGACCAGCCGTCGGTGACGATGTGGTGCAGGGTCAGCGCCAGGACGTGGTGGTCCTCGGCGAGGCGGGCCAGCGCGGGGCGCAGCAGCGGGCCGCGGCGCAGGTCGAAGGGGTGGGCGCGCTCGGCGGCGAGCAGCCGCCGCAGCTCCGGCTCCTGGTCCGCCGCGGGCAGTCCGGACAGGTCGTGGCGCGGCAGCGGCACCTCCTGCGGCGGGTGGACGCGTTGCACGCCCTGGCCGTCGACGCTCTCGAAGGTGGTGCGCAGCGACTCGTGCCGGGCCACCAGGGCGCCGAGCGCCGCGCCGAGGGCGCCGGTGTCCAGCGGGCCGCGCAGCCGCAGCGCGAGCGCGGTCACGTACTCGGCGCTGCCGGGCGCGAACTCCTCCAGGAACCACAGGCGTTGCTGGGCGTAGGACATCGGCGCGGCGGTGGACCGGGGGACCGGGACGAGGGCGGCCCGGGCCGGGCCGGCCGCCTCGCCCGCGTCGGGCGCCCCGTCGGCGACCCGCGGGTCGCCGGTGAGCAGCGCGGCCAGCGCGGCCGGGGTCGGGTGGTCGAACACCGCGCGGGGCGTGAGCTCGACGCCGAAGGCCTCGGTCAGCCGGGTGGTGAGCCGGATGCTGAGGATGGAGTCGCCGCCGAGCGCGAAGAAGTCCGCGGTCACCCCGGGGGCGGGGATGCCCAGCACCTCCGCGAAGACCTCGGCGGTGCGGCGTTCGGCCGCGGTGCGCGGCTCGACCCGCTCGGCGCCCCCGGCGGCGTGCTGCTGGTCCGGCGCGGGGAGGGCGGCCCGGTCGACCTTGCCGTTGCGGCTCAGCGGGAGGGCGTCCAGTGGGACGAAGGCGGCGGGGACGAGGTAGTCGGGCAGGGTGCGGGCGGCGAAGGCCCGCAGTTCCTCGGGGTCGACGGCGCCGACCGGGTAGGCGACCAGCCGGCGGGCGCCGGGCCCGTCGGTCCGGGCGATGACGGCGACGTCGGTGACCGCGGGGTGGGCGGCGAGCACGGCCTCCACCTCGGCCGGCTCGACCCGGAAGCCGCGGATCTTCACCTGGTCGTCGGCCCGGCCGAGGAACTCCACGGTGCCGTCGGGGCGGCGCCGGGCCAGGTCGCCGGTGCGGTACATCCGGCTGCCGGGCGGGCCGTACGGGTCGGCGAGGAAGCGGGCGGCGGTGGCGCCCGGCCGGCCGAGGTAGCCGCGGGCCAGGCCCTCGCCCGCCAGGTACAGCTCGCCCGGGCAGCCGGGCGGGACGGGCCGCAGCCGGCGGTCCAGCACGTGCACCAGGCGCTCGTCCAGCGGGCGGCCGATCGGCACGGTGTCGGGCACCGCGGCCGGGTCGGCGAGTTCGTGGGCGGTGGCGAAGGTGGTGGTCTCGGTGGGGCCGTAGCCGTCCACCACGGTCAGGCCGGGGCAGGCGGCGAGCACCCGGCGCACGGCGGCGGCGGGGACGACGTCGCCGCCGGTCCAGAGCGTCCGCAGGCCGCCGAAGCAGTCCGGGGCGTCCTGGGCGAGCAGCCGGAACAGCCCGGCGGTGAGCCACAGGGCGGTCGGCCCGTCCGGTCCGGCGAGCCGGCGCAGCAGGGCCGCGTCCAGCGGTCCGGCGGGGGCCACCAGGACGCAGCCGCCGGTCAGCAGCGGGGTCCACACCTCGAAGGTGGCGGCGTCGAAGGCCACCGGGGAGTGCAGCAGCACCCGGGCGCAGCGGCCGTCGGCGAAGCGGCTGTCGGTGGCGAGCGAGGCGACGTCCCGGTGCCGGACGGCGACCGCCTTGGGCTCGCCGGTGGAGCCGGAGGTGTACATCACGTACGCCAGCCGGTCGGGGTCGGCGGGCGGCAGCCGCCGGGGCGCCGGGTCGGTGCGGGCGGCGGTGACCTCCTCGGCGGTGAGCCGGCGTCCGGCGCCCGCGCGGGCGAGCAGGGTGCGGCGGCGCTCCTCGGGGGCCCGCAGGTCGACGGGCAGGTAGGCGCCGCCGGCCTTGAGCACGGCCAGCTGGGCGACCACCAGTTCGGCCGAGCGCTCCAGCTCCAGCGCGACCGGCTCCTCGGGAGCCGTGCCCGCGGCCAGCAGTCGGCCGGCCAGCCGGTCGGACCAGGCGTCGAGCTGCCGGTAGCTCAGCTCCCCTGCGTCCGTGCGGACGGCGGGGGCGTCGGGGGTGCGCCGGGCCTGCTCGGCGAAGACGGTCAGCGGGCTGCGCGGGGACGCCGGGCGGGCGGTGGCCCGCCAGTCGGCGAGCCGGGCCCGGTCGGCCGGGGTGAGCGGGTCCAGTGCGTCGAGGTCGCCGCCGTCGGCCAGCGCGTCGGCGAGGCCGGTCAGCAGCAGGGCGAGCCGGTCGGCGGCGTCCCGGGCGGTGCGGTGGTCGAACAGCGCGGGGTCGTACGCCAGGTCGTAGCCGAGCCGGTCGCCGAGGTGGGCGCGCAGGCACCAGGGGAAGGTGGTGGCGTCGTCGGCGCGCACCGCGACCACCCGGACCCCGGTCCGGGCCGCGGCCGACTCGTCGACGGGGTAGTTCTCGAACACCAGCATGCTGTCGAACAGCGGCTCCCCGGCGGGGAGTTCGCCGAGCGCCTGGATCCGGGTCAGGGCCAGGTGGTCGTACCGGCGGGCCTCGCTCTGGCGGTCCTGGAGCTCCCGCAGCCAGGGCAGCACGCCGCCGGGGGCGAGCCGCACCCGGGTGGGCACGGTGTTGATGAACAGGCCGATCATCGTCTCGACCCCGGGCAGTTCGGCCGGGCGGCCGGACACGGTGGTGCCGAAGACCACGTCCTCGCCGCCGCCGTGCCGGGCCAGCAGCAGCGCCCAGGCGCCCTCGATGACGGTGTTGACGGTGAGTCCGGCGGCGGCGGCGCTCTCGCGCAGCCGCCGGGAGAGCGGTTCGTCCAGGGCGCGGTGGACGGCGGCGGTGGAGCGGGCCCGGTGCGCCCCGGCCGGGCGGCGGTCGTAGGGCAGCGGGGTGCGGGCGGTGAACCCGGCGAGTGCGGCGCTCCAGTGCGCCTCGGCCGCCGCGGTGTCCTGGCCGCGCAGCCAGTCCAGGAAGTCGGCGAACGGCCGGCGGACCGGCCGGGGCGCCTGCGGGCCGCCGGTCAGCGCGGCGTACTCCTCGCACACCTCGGTGAGCAGTTGGCCGGTGCTCCAGCCGTCCAGGATCAGGTGGTGGGTGGACCAGAGCAGCAGCACCTCGTCGTCGGGCAGCGCGGCCAGGGTCAGCCGGGTGAGCGGCGCGGTGGTCAGCTCCAGCGGGGTGGCCCGCTCCTCGGCGAGCAGCCGTTCGGTCTCCGCCGCCAGGTCCGGCGGCGTGGCCGGGCGCAGGTCGAGGTGGCGCACGGGCAGTGACGCGTGCCGGGCGACCAGGTGGACGGGGTGCGGCAGGCCGCGCCAGTGCACGGCGGAGCGCAGTGCCGGGGTGCGGTCGGCGACCCGCTGCCAGGCGGCGGCGAGGGCCTGCGGGTCGGCGACCCCGGCGAGCCGCACGGCGATCCGGTCGACGTAGGCGCCGTCGGTGTCGACCAGCCCGTGGAAGAGCATCCCGGACTGCAGCGGGGTCAGCGGCAGCACGTCGTCGACGGCGTGTCCGTCGCCGACCAGCCGGTCCAGCTGCGGCTGGTCGAGGCCGGCCAGCGGGAAGTCCGACGGGGTGCGGCCGCCGGCGCCCGGGCGGGCGCAGTGCTCGGCCAGTTCGCGCAGGGCGTCGCGCGTCTCCTCGGCGAGGCCGCGCACGGTGGCCTCGGGGTAGATCGCGGTGGGGTACGTCCAGCCCAGTTCGAGGCGGCCGTCCTGGACCGCGCCGGTGACCTCCAGGAGGTAGGGGCGCGGCTCGTCCGGGTCGGTGTCGCGCCCGGCGGGCGGCAGCGGGCCGCGGACCAGGCCGTCGGCGGCGCCGCCGGTGTCGACCCGGCCGTGGTAGTTGAAGCCGATCTGCGGGACGGCCGCCCCGGTGAGCGGGCCGTCCGGGAGCAGGTGGCGCAGGGCGCCGTGGCTGAGGCCGCGCAGCGGGACGGCGCGCAGCTGCTCCTTGACGGCGCGCAGGGTGTCGTGCCAGCCGGCCGCCGGGTCGACGCGCAGGGCGAGCGGGAACTCGGCGGTGAACCAGCCGACCGTCCGGGAGAGGTCCAGGCCGTCGAGGAGTTCCTCGCGGCCGTGCCCCTCCACGCCGATGAGCACGGTGTCCCGGCCGCACCAGCGGCTCAGGGTGCGGCCCAGGGCGCTGAGCAGCACGTCGTTGACCTGGGTGCGGTAGGCGGCGGGTGCCCCGCGCAGCAGGGCCTCGGTGGTCGCCTCGTCCAGGGTGACGGTGACGGTGGCGGCGCCGGCCTGGGTGTTGCCGCCGGGGCGTCCGGCGGGCAGTTCCGCGGGGGCCGCGCCGGTGCGGGTCCAGTACCCGGCGTCGCCGTCCAGGGCGCCCGAGCGGGTGTGCCGGCCGAGCCGGGCGGCCCAGCGGCCGTAGGACGTGCCCTCCGGCGGCAGCTCGACCGCGGCGCCGCTGCGGGCGGTGCGGTAGCCGGTCTCCAGGTCGGCCAGCAGGATCCGCCAGGAGACCCCGTCCACGGCCAGGTGGTGGGCGGTGAGGACGAGTTGGCCGGGCCGCTGCGGGCCGGCGTCGAAGAGGAGGGCGCGCAGCAGGCGGCCCTCGACCGGGTCGAGCGAGCGCTGGGCGGCGTCGGTGGCGTGCTGTACCTCGGCCTCCAGTGCGGCGTCGTCGAGGCCGGCCACCGGGTGGTGGGTGAACAGGCCGTCCGGCTGCGGCGGCCGCACCTCCTGGCGCCAGCCCGTCCCGTCGTGGCGGTAGCCGGTGCGCAGCGCCGGGTGGGCGGGCAGCAGGGCGAGGACGGCCGCGCGCAGCGCCGCCGGGTCGGTGCCGGGGGCGAGTTCGAGGCGCTGGGTCATGGTGAAGCGCAGTGGGTCGCCGGGGCGGCGGCCGTCCAGGTACCAGTGCTGGATCGGGGTGAGCGGCGCCTCGTCGGGCTCCGGCTCCGACGCGGCCCGGGGCGTCGACTCGCCGACGACGAGGGCGAGTTCGGCGACGCTCTGGTGCCGGAAGACGTCCTTGGTGGTCAGCGCCAGCCCGTCGGCCCGGGCCCGGGAGACGATCTGGATGCTCAGGATGGAGTCGCCGCCGAGGGCGAAGAAGTTGTCCCGGGCGCCGACCCGTTCGACTCCGAGGACCTCGGCCCAGATCGCGGCGAGCCGCTGCTCGGGGCCGGGCCGCGGGGCCACGTACGGGGTGGCGCTGTCCGGCTGGGCGGGCGGTGCGGGCAGGGCGCGACGGTCGGTCTTGCCGCCGGCGGTGCGCGGGATCCGGGCCAGCGGGACGAAGGCCGCGGGCACCAGGTGGTCGGGCAGGGTGCGCCGCAGCCAGGCCCGCAGCTCCTCGGCGGGCGGCACCCGGTCCCCGGCCGGCACGGGGTAGCCGACCAGCAGGGTGCGCCCGGCGTGCTCGCGCGCGGCGACCGCGCAGTCGGCGAGGTCGGGGTGGGCGAGCAGGGCGGCCTCCACCTCGCCGGGCTCGATCCGGAAGCCGCGGACCTTCACCTGGTCGTCGGCCCGGCCGAGGAACTCCAGCTGCCCGTGGGCGTCCCAGCGGGCGCGGTCCCCGGTGCGGTACATCCGGCTGCCGGGCGGGCCGTACGGGTCGGCGAGGAAGCGGGCGGCGGTCAGCCCCGGCCGGTCGAGGTAGCCGCGGGCGACCTGGGGGCCCGCCAGGTACAGCTCCCCGGGCATCCCGGGCGGCACCGGGCGCAGCGCGTCGTCCAGCAGGTGGGCGCTGAGGCCCCGGCCGGGGCGGCCGATCACCGGGCGGTCGGGGTGGTCCGCGCAGCGGGCCCAGGTGGCGTCGACGGTGCACTCGGTGGGGCCGTAGACGTTGTAGGCGGTGACGCCGAGTTCGGCGCGGGCGGCGGCGAGCCGGCGCCAGGTGGCGGCGGGGACGGCCTCGCCGCCGACCAGCAGCAGCCGCGGGTGGTGGCGGCCGGGGTCGAGCAGTCCGGCGGCGGTGAGTTCGCGCAGGAAGGACGGGGTGACGTTGACCAGGTCCAGCCGGCGCTCGGCGACCAGGGCGCAGAAGGCCTGCGGGTCCAGCCGGACGTCCTCGTCGATCAGATGCACCTCCTGCCCGAGCGCGAGCAGCAGCGGGCCCTCCCAGCTGGTGTCGAAGGAGAAGGAGGCGCTGAGCGCGATCCGCAGCCGCTCGCCGTCGGCGGTGTGCGGGGCGACCAGGCCGAGGCGGTGGTCGCGGCAGAGGCTGACCAGCTGGCGGTGCTCGACGGCCACGCCCTTGGGGCGGCCGGTGGAGCCGGAGGTGAAGATGACGTAGGCGGTGTTCCCGGGCAGCAGCGGGGCGGTCCGCTCGGCGTCGGTCAGGTCGTGCCCGGGCAGGGCCTGCCAGGGCACGTCGCGCAGGTCCTGCTCGGTCAGCACGGTGTGCGGCCGGGCGTCGTCGAACAGCAGGGCGGCGCGTTCGGCGGGCAGCTCCGGGTCGACGAAGAGCACGCCGGCGCCCGCCTTGAGCACCGCGAACAGCGCCACCACCAGCTCGGAGGTGCGCGGCAGCCGCAGGGCGACCAGCCGTTCCGGGCCGGCGCCGAGGGCGACCAGGTGGCGGGCCAGCCGGTTGGCCCGCCCGTTGAGGGCGGCGAAGTCCAGGGTGGCGTCCCGGGCGACCAGCGCGGTGGCGTGCGGGGTGCGGGCGGCCTGCTCCTCGAGCAGGGCGGGCAGGACGGTGTCCGGCTCCTCGGGCAGCGGTTCGCCGCGGCCCTGCCGCAGAGTCCGGTCCCGCTCCTCGGCGGTCATCAGCGGCAGCGCGCCGACCGGGGTGTCCGGGTCCGCGGCGACGGCCTCCAGCAGCACGGTCAGCCGGGCGGCGAGCTGCTCGGCGGTCCGGGCGTCGAACAGCCCGGTGCTGTACTCCAGGTGGCCGGTGAGGCCGCCGTCGCGCTCCACGAAGTCGAAGGACAGGTCGAAGGTGGCGTGGCGCACCGGCGGGGTGACCGGCTCGACGGTCAGGCCGGGCAGCCGGGGCGCCTCGGCGCCGAGGTTGTGCAGGGCCACCATCACCTGGAACAGCGGGGTGCGGCTGGTGTCCCGCTCCGGTTGGAGGGCGTCCACCAGCCGTTCGAAGGGCACCTCCTGGTGGGCGAGCGCGTCCAGCACGGTGTCCCGCGCCCCGGCCAGCAGGGCGCGGAACGGCAGCTCCGGGCGGACGGCGCCGCGCAGCACCAGGGTGTTGACGAACATCCCGACCACGTCGTGGAGTTCGCCCTGGTCGCGGCCCGAGGTGACGGTGCCGACGGCGAGGTCGGACTGCCCGGACCAGCGGGCCAGCAGCACCTGGCAGGCCGCCAGCAGGACGGTGTAGAGGGTGCCGTCGGCCTCCCGGCCGCGCTCGCGCAGCCGGGCGGTCAGGGCGGCGGGCAGGTCGAAGGTGACCAGCGCGCCGTCGGTGCCGCGGACCGCGGGGCGGGGGCGGTCGGTGGGCAGTTCCAGCGGCGGGAGGTCGGCCAGCACCGTGCGCCAGTGGTCGAGTTCGGCCTCGGCGCGGTCGCTCCGGGAGCGCTGCCAGGTGGCGAAGTCGGTGTAGCGGACGGGGAGTTCGGGCAGCCGGGGGCGGCGTCCGGTGAGCGCGGCCGCGTACAGCTCGGCGAGGTCGCGGCCGAGCACGCCGATCGACCAGCCGTCGGTGGCGATGTGGTGCACCGCCAGGACGAGCATGTGCTCCCGCTCCCCCGTGCGCACCAGCCGGGCGCGCAGCAGCGGGCCGGCGGCGAGGTCGAAGGGGGTGGCGGCGATCCGCTCCAGCAGGGCGTCCAGCGCGTCCGGGTCGGTCTCCTCGGCGGGCAGCTCGACCGGGTACGGCGGGCGCACCACCTGGTGGGCCCGGCCGTCCCGTTCGGCGAAGGTGGTGCGCAGCGCGGCGTGCCGCTCGACCAGGCCGTCCAGGGCCGCGCCCAGCGCGTCCCGGTCGAGCGTCCCGCGCAGCCGCAGCACGGACAGCGTGGTGTACTCGGTGCCGCCGGGCTCGAAGCGGTCGAGGAACCAGAGCCGCTGCTGGGCGTAGGAGAGCGGCGGTTCGCCCGCCGGGTCGTCGACCACCGGGATCACGGCCGGGCCGGGGGCCGCGGCGGGCGCCCCGAGGGCTTCGGCCAGGTCGGCCAGCACGGGGTGGCTGAACAGCAGCCGGGGGGTGAGGTCCGCGCGCCCGAAGGCCGTGCGCAGCCGGGCGGTGGCCCGGACGGCGAGGATGGAGTCGCCGCCGAGGGCGAAGAAGTCGTCCTCGGCGCCGACCTCGGCGGTGTCCAGCACCTCCGCCCAGGCGGCGGCGACCAGTTGCTCGGCGCGGGTGCGCGGCGCGGTGCGGGCGCGGCCGGCCGCGCCCGGGTAGCCCTGCGGGCCGGGGGCGGGCAGCGCGCGCCGGTCGAGCTTGCCGTTGGGGGTGAGCGGCAGGGCCGCCATCGGGACGTAGGCGGCGGGCACGAGGTAGGCGGGCAGCAGCCGTTCCAGGTGGGCCCGCAGGTCGGCGGCGGACGGCGGCTCGGCCGCGCCCTCCCCGGCGACCACGTGGGCGACCAGCCGGCGGGTGCCGGCCGCGTCCTGGTGCACGCCGACGGCGGCCTGGCCGACGCCGGGGTGGGTGAGCAGGGCGGCCTCGATCTCGCCGGGCTCGATCCGGAAGCCGCGGATCTTGACCTGCTGGTCGGCCCGGCCGAGGTAGTGCAGGGTGCCGTCGGAGCGGCGGCGGGCGCGGTCCCCGGTGCGGTACATCCGGCTGCCGGGCGGGCCGTACGGGTCGGCGAGGAAGCGGGTGGCGGTCAGCCCGGGCCGGTTGAGGTAGCCGCGGGCCAGGCCCTCCCCCGCCACGTACAGTTCGCCGACGGCGCCCGCCGGGACGGGCGAGAGCCCGCCGTCCAGCAGGTGGAGCCGCAGGTCGGCGAGGCCGTCGCCGATCGGGGCCGGGCCGCCCGCGGCGGCGGTGGCCAGGCCGAGCGGGGCGTGGGTGACGTGCACGGTGGTCTCGGTGATGCCGTACATGTTCACCAGGCGCGGCGCGTCCTCGGGGTGGCGGGCGTACCAGTCGCCGAGCCGGGTGGCGTCCAGCGCCTCGCCGCCGAAGACGATCGTGCGCAGCACCAACCGCCGTGACAGTTCCGGGTGTTCGGCGTCGGCGCGGACCAGCGGGTGGAACGCGGACGGGGTCTGGTTGAGCACCGTGACGCGCTCGTCGACGAGCAGCCGCAGGAACTCCTCCGGCGAGCGGGCGACGTCCTCCGGCACCACGACCAGCCGGCCGCCGTGCAGCAGCGGGCCCCACAGCTCCCAGACCGAGAAGTCGAAGGTGTAGGAGTGGAACAGCGTCCAGACGTCCTGCGGGCCGAAGTCGAACAGCTCCCGGGTCTGGTCGAACAGCCGGACCACGTTGGCGTGCGGGACGACGACGCCCTTGGGGCGGCCGGTGGAGCCGGAGGTGTAGATGGCGTAGGCGGGGCTGTCGGGCAGCGGGCGGCGGCCGGGGTCGAGCGCGGCGGTGCCGCCCGGCCCGGGGTCGGCCGGCGACAGCACGGGGACGGACGCGGGCTCGTCCGCGAACGTCACCAGGGCCACCGGGTCGGCGTCGGCGAGCAGTTCGGCGCGGCGTCCGGCGGGCAGCTTCGGGTCCAGCGGCAGGTAGGCCGCGCCGGTCTTCAGGACGGCGAGGACGGCCACCACCAGCTCGGCCGTCCGGGGCAGCGCGAGGGCGACGAACCGCTCGGGCCCGGCGCCGAGTGCGGCCAGCCGGCCGGCGAGCCGGGTGGCCCGCTCGTCCAGGGCGGCGTAGTCGAGGTGCTCGCTCCCGCAGGTGACCGCCTCGGCGTGCGGGGTGCGGGCGGCCTGCGCCTCGAACAGGTCGACCAGGGTGCGCCCGGGCCGGCCGTGGGCGCCGCCGTCGCCCGCGGCCAGCAGCCGGCGGCGCTCCTCGGCGGTGGTCCAGGCCAGCTCGCGCAGCGGCCGGTCGAGGCCGCGGGCGAGCTCGGTGAGCAGCAGGCAGAGCCGCCCGGCGAGGTCGCGGACCGTCCCGGCGTCGAACAGCTCCGGGTCGTGGGCGAGTTCGAAGCCGAGGCGGTCGCCCTGGTACGCGCGGAGCACCAGCGGGAAGTTGGTGGCGTCCCGGGAGGCGACCTCCACCAGCCGGACCCCGGTGCCCGCCGCGCGGGCGTCGTCGAAGGGGTAGTTCTCGAAGGCGACGATGCTGTCGAACAGCGCGCCGCCGGCCGGGACGTCGCTGTAGCCGGTGAGTTCGGCGAGCGAGACCGCGGCGTGCCGCCGGGCCCCGGCCTGCTCCTCCTGGAGCCCGCGCAGCCAGTCGGCGGCGGTGCGGCCGCCCTCCACCCGGACCCGGGTGGGCAGGGTGTTGATGAACATCCCGATCATCGACTCGACGCCGGGCAGTTCCTCGGGACGGCCGGAGACGGTGGTGCCGAACAGCACGTCCGGCTCGCCCGCGTACCGGGAGAGCAGCAGCGCCCAGGCGCCCTGGACCACGGTGCCGAGGGTCAGTCCGGCCCGGCGGGCGGCGCCGGCCAGCTGCTCGGAGACCTCCTCGGACAGGCCGGCCCGGTGGCTGTCCGCCGAGCGGGCCCGGTGCAGCTCGCGCCGGGGGCGGTCGACGGGCAGCGGGGTGGCGCCGGCGAAGCCCGCCAGCACGCCGCGCCAGTGCGCCCGGGCGGCCCCGGTGTCCTGGTCGGCGAGCCAGCGCACGTAGTCGCCGAAGGGACGGCGCAGCGCCGGGGCGGGCGCGGCGCCGGTGGTCAGCGCGGCGTACTCCTCGAACACCTCGGTGAGCACCTGGGCCAGGCTCCAGCCGTCCAGGATCAGGTGGTGCGAGGTCCAGAGCAACTGGACCCGGGCGTCCGGCAGTCGGACCAGGGTGAGCCTGGTCAGCGGCGCGACGGCGATGTCCAGCCCGGCGGCGAGGTCCTCGGCGCGCAGCCGCTCCAGCCGGTCGGCGCGCTGCTGCGGGTCGAGCGCCCGCAGGTCGTGGTGGGCGACGGGCAGCCGCACGTCGCGGTGCACCAGCTGGAGCGGGGCGGGCACGCCCTCCCACCGCACCGAGGTGCGCAGCGCGGGCGTCCGGTCCACCACCCGCTGCCAGGCCAGCGCGAGGGTCCGGGGGTCGGTCACGCCCTCCAGCAGCAGGGCGGCCTGGTCGAGGTAGACGTCGTCGGGGCCGCCGACCAGGCGGTGGAAGAGCATGCCCTCCTGGAGCGGGGTGAGCGGCAGCAGGTCCTCGACGTCCCGTCCGTCGCCGACGATCCGGTCCAGGGCGGCCTGGTCGAGCCCGGCGAGCGGGAAGTCGGAGGGGGTGCGGCCGCCGGTGCCGGGGGTGGCGCAGTGCTCGACCACGGCGGTCAGGGCACGGACGACGGCCTCGGCGAGGGCCTGGACGGTGGCCGTCTCGTGCACCTGCTCGCTGTAGTGCCAGGTGAGTTCGAGGACGCCGTCGGTGACCACGGCGGAGATGTCGAGCAGGTGGTCCAGCGGCTCGTCGGGGGCGTGGTCCCGGCCCGGGGCGGGACCGGCCGGGGCGAAGTCGCCGTCGGCGGGGGCGGTCCACTGGCCGTGGTAGTTGAAGCAGACCTGGGGCAGCGGGACCTCGCGCAGGGCGCGGGCGGCCGGGTCGCCGTCGCGCAGCCGGGCCAGCGCCTCGTAGCCGAGGCCCCGGTGCGGGACGGCCCGCAGCTGCTCCTTGACCTGCTTGAGGGTGGCGGCCCAGTCGGGGCGCTCGGCCGGGCCGGCCGGGGTGAGGGTGACGGGGTACTGGGTGGTGAACCAGCCGACCGTCCGGGCCAGGTCGGGGCCGTCGAACAGGTCCTCGCGGCCGTGGCCCTCCAGGGCGACGGTGACCTGCCCGCCGCCGGTCCAGTCGGCGAGGGCCCGACCGAGCGCGCTCAGCAGCACGTCGTTGACCTGGGTGCGGTAGGCCTCGGGGACGGTGCGCAGCAGTGCGCCGGTGGTGGCGCGGTCCAGCCGGGTGCGCAGGGTGCGGACCGAGCCGGCGGTGGGCGTGCCGGGGTGGTCGACGGGCAGCGGCCGGACGGGCTGCCGGGTCGCCGCCGTCCAGTACGGCAGGTCCTGGTCGAGGCCGCCGGAGCGCACGTGGTCGGCGAGCCGGTGCGCCCAGGTGGTGAACGGGGTGTGCTCGGGCTCCAGCCGGGGTGCGGCGCCGTCCGCCGCCTGCCGGTAGGCCCGTTCCAGGTCGGCCAGCAGCACCCGCCAGGAGACGCTGTCCACGGCCAGGTGGTGGGCGGCCAGCAGGAGTTGCGGGCGTTCCCCGGTGGGCCCGCGGAACAGGACGGCGCGCAGCAGGGTGCCGGTGGCCGGGTCCAGCGCGGCGCGGGCGGCGTCGGCGGCCTGCGCCCGGTCGCGGGCCGGGTCGGCCCGGTCGAGCAGCCCGGCGGTCGGGGCGTCGACCGGCTCCTGCCGCCAGCCGTCGGCGTCCTGGCGGAAGCGGGTGCGCAGCGCCGGGTGGGCGGCGAGCAGCGCCCGCACCGCCATCTCCAGGGCGGCCTCGTCGAGCTGGAGCGGGAGGTCGAGCAGCATCGACAGGGCGTAGTGGCGCAGCGGGCCGTGGGTGGCGAGGAACCACGCCTGGACCGGGGTGAGCGGGGCCGGTCCGTCGATCCGGGGCGGCGCCGCGGCCGGGGTGGCGGGGGCGGTCGCCGCACGGGCGGCGGCGGCGAGGTCGGCGACGGTCTGGTGGCGGAAGACGTCCTGGGAGCCGATCCGCAGGCCGGCCGCGCGGGCCCGGGAGACGGCCTGGATGCTCAGGATGGAGTCGCCGCCGAGCTCGAAGAAGTTGTCGGTGACGCCGACCCTGGGCACGCCCAGCACCTCGGCCCAGATCGCGGCCAGGGTCTGCTCGTCGGGGGTCCGGGGGGCGACGAACGCGTGCTCCTGCTCGCCGGGCCGCGGGGCGGGCAGGGCGCGGCGGTCCAGCTTGCCGCTGGTGGTGAGGGGCAGCGCGGCCAGCGTGGTGAAGGAGGAGGGCACCAGGTGGTCGGGCAGCACCCGGCGCAGCGCGGCGCGCAGTTCGGCGGCCGGCAGGTGCGTCCCCGCGGCGGGGACCAGGTAGGCGGCCAGCCGGGTGTGGCCGTGGGCGTCCGGGCCGGCCACGACGGCGGCCGCGGCGACCCCGGGCAGGTCGAGCAGGGCCGCCTCGATCTCGCCGGGCTCGATCCGGTGGCCGCGCACCTTGACCTGGTCGTCGGCGCGGCCGAGGTACTCCAGCCGGCCGTCGGCCGTCCAGCGGGCGAGGTCGCCGGTGCGGTACATCCGGGTGCCGGGCGGCCCGTACGGGTCGGCGGTGAACCGGGCGGCGGTCAGGCCGGGGCGGCCGGCGTAGCCGCGGGCGACCTGGGCGCCGGCCAGGTGGAGCTGGCCGCTGACGCCGGGCGGCACCGGCTGGAGCCGGTCGTCCAGCACGTACGCCCGGAGGTTGGGCAGCGGGCGGCCGACCAGCGGGCGGTCCTCGGCGGCGATCCGGCAGGCCAGGGCGTCGACGGTGCACTCGGTGGGGCCGTAGTAGTTGTACGCGGCGGTCCGCGGCCGGGCGGCGAGTTCGCGCCAGAGCCCGGGGCCGACGGCCTCGCCTCCGAGCATCAGCACCCGGGGCCGGTGCCGGGGGTCGTCGAGCAGCCCGGCGGGCAGCAGTTGGCGCAGGTAGGAGGGGGTCAGGTCGAGGAAGTCGATCCGGTGCCGGACGACGTACTCGACCAGGGCCGCCGGGTCCATCCGGGTGGTCTCGTCGACCAGGTGCAGCGGGTGGCCGTCGGCCAGCAGCAGCACGCCCTCCAGGGAGGTGTCGAAGGAGAAGGACGCGGTCAGCGCGACCCGCAGCGGGCCGCCGCCCGCGTCGGCGACGAAGCCGGCCCGGTGCGCGGCCAGCAGGTTGGCCAGTGCGCGGTGCGGGACGGCGACGCCCTTGGGGCGGCCGGTGGAGCCGGAGGTGTACAGCACGTAGGCGGTGTTGTCGGGGTGCAGCGGGGCGGTCCGGTCGGCGTCGACGGGGTCGGTGTCCGGCCCGTCGGCGGGCAGGGCGCGCAGTGTCGCCTCGTCCAGGACGAACGCCGGGCGGGCGTCCGCCAGCAGGTAGTCGATGCGCTCGGCGGGCAGCGCGAGGTCCAGCGGGAGGTAGCCGGCGCCGGTCTTCCAGACGGCGAGGATGGCGGTGACCAGGTCGGCGGTGCGCGGCAGGTGCAGGGCGACCAGTTGCTCGGGGCCGATGCCGCGGGCGATCAGCTGGTGGGCGAGCCGGTTGGCGCGGGCGTTGAGCTCCGCGTAGCCGAGCACCTGGTCGCCGGCGGTCAGCGCCGGGGCGTCCGGGGTGGCCGCCGCCCGGCGCTGCAGCAGCTCGGGGTGGAGTGCGTTCTCGACGGGCAGGTCGGTGGCGTTCCAGTCCCGGGTGACCTGCCGGGTCTGCTCCGGGGAGAGCAGCGGCAGGGTGCCGAGCGGGCGGTCGGGTTCGGCGGCGGCGCCGGCCAGCAGCCGCAGCAGCTGGTCGGCGGTGCGGCGGGCGGTGGCCGGGTCGAAGAGGTCGGCGCGGTACTCCAGCAGGCCGGTGAGCTGCTCGCCCTCGGGCACGAACTCCACGCTGAGGTCGAAGGTGGCGGCCTGCCGGGGTATCGCGACCGGGGTGACCGCGGTGCCCTCCGGGGCGGTGGCCGCGGGCGGCGCGGAGTGCAGCAGCACCAGCACGTCGAACAGCGGGTTGCGGCCGGCCTCGCGGGGGGCGGCCACCGCCTCGACGATCCGGTCGAACGGGGTGTCGCCGTGCGCGAGGGCCTCGTTGCCGGTGCCGGCGGCGGCCGCCAGCAGGGTGCGGAAGGAGCCGGCCGGGTCGACCCGGGTGCGCAGCACCACGGTGTTGACGAAGCAGCCGACGGCGCGCTCCAGTTCGGTGCGAGAGCGGCCGGGGGTCAGCGAGCCGACGCTGACGTCCTCCTGGCCGGACCAGCGGGCCAGCAGCGCCTGGACGCCGGCCACCAGCGCGGTGTTCAGGGTGCCGTGCTGTTCGGCGGCGAGTTCGCGCAGCCGGGCGGTGAGCGGGGCGGGGACGGTGAAGGCGTGGACGGCGCCGGGCCCGGCCTCCTCGCCGCGCCGGGGGTGGTCCAGCGGCAGTTCGGGCGGCACCGCGCCGGCCAGCCGCCGCTTCCAGTGGGCGAGTTCGGCCTCCAGCCGGACCCCGGAGAGCTGTTCGCGCTGCCAGGCGGCGAAGTCCGGGTACTGGACGGCGACCGGCGCGAGCTCCGGCGCGGCGCCGCGGGCCAGCGCCGCGTAGGCGGTGCACAGCTCGTCGAGGACGACGCCCATCGACCAGCCGTCGGTGACGATGTGGTGCGCGGTCAGCTGGAGCACGTGCGCCTGCTCCGACTCGCGGACCAGCAGGGCGCGCAGCAGCGGCCCCCGCCGCAGGTCGAAGGGGCGGGAGTACTCGGCGAGCAGCAGCGCGTCCAGGCCGTCCGCCGGGCCGTCCGACAGGTCGGCCGCGACCTCGCGCACCGGCACCGGCGCGGCCGGCCGGACGGTCGGCACCGGGCGGCCGTCGACCTCCTCGAAGACGGTCCGCAGCGCCTCGTGCCGGGCCAGCACGGCGGCCAGCGCCCCGGTGAGCGCCGCGCCGTCCAGCGGCCCGGTGAACCGGACGGCCAGCGCGCTGTTGTAGCGCGGGTCGCCTGGGCGCAGCCGGTCCAGGAACCACAGCCGCTGCTGGACGGAGGACGGCGGCAGCGGGCGGCTGCGGTCGGCGGGCGGGATGGCCGCCGCGGTGGTGCCGGACCGTCCGGCCAGCCGGAGCCGGAGCGCTTCCCGCAGGTCGGCGGGCAGGGCGGCCGCGCGGTCTCGCTTCGAAGGCGTCATGGTCGTCGGATCCTCACCGTTCGTCATCGTCGGGGCCGCCGGTCGCGGCGTCTTCGAGTTCGCTCAGCACCAGGTCCTCGACCAGTTCGGCCAGTTCGGCCACGGTGCGGGAGACCAGCACGTCACGCGGGGTGAGCGTGACGCCGAAGGCATCGTTGGCGCGGGAGGCGATCAGCAGGGCCCGCATGGAGTCGCCGCCGAGCAGGAAGAAGTCGTCGGTGACGCCGACGGCGGTGCCCAGGGCCTCGGCCCAGAGCTCGGCGACCGCCTCCTCGGTGGGGGTCCGGGGGGCCAGCCGTTCGAGCGTCTCCTCGGCGGCGGGCCGGGGCGCGGGCAGCGCGGCCCGGTCGGTCTTCCCGCCGGGGGTGAGCGGGAAGCGGTCGAGGACGGCGAAGGCCGTCGGGACCATCGGGCCGGGCAGCGAGCGGGCGGCCAGCGCCCGCAGTTCGGCGCCGGTGGGCGGTTCGGTGCCGGGGGCGGCCAGCAGGTGGGCGACCAGCCGGGGCAGCCCGGGCTCGTCCTCCCGGATGGTCACCACGGCGTCCAGCACGGCCGGGTGGCGCACCAGGACGGCTTCGACCTCGCCCGCCTCGATCCGGTGGCCGCGCAGCTTCAGCTGGTGGTCGGTGCGGCCGAGGTAGTGCAGTTCGCCCCGGTGGTCGCGGCGCACCAGGTCGCCGGTGCGGTACATCCGGCTGCCGGGCGGCCCGTACGGGTCGGCGGTGAACCGGGCCGCGGTCAGGCCCGGGCGGCGCAGGTAGCCGCGGGCCAACGACGGTCCGCTCAGCCAGAGTTCGCCGGGGGTGCCGTCGGGCACCGGGCGCCGTCGGGCGTCCAGGACGTACGCGCCGGTGCCGGGCAGCGGGCGGCCGATCGGCGGGGCGGCGCCGTCCGGGGCCAGCGGCGCGGACCAGGTGGCGACCACGGTGGCCTCGGTGGGGCCGTAGGAGTTGACCATCCGGTGGTGCGGGGCCCAGCGGGCGACCAGGTCGGCGCCGCAGGCGTCCGCGCCGACGATCAGGGTCTTCAGCGCGGGCAGCGTGCCGGGGGTGTCGGCCGGCAGGGTGGCGAGCGCGGCGGGCGGCAGCAGGGTGTGGGTGATCCGCTCGGCCCGCAGCAGTTCGGCGAGCGGGGCGCCGAGCAGCGGCCCGGGCGGCGGGACGACCAGCCGGGCGCCGTGCGGCAGGGCCAGGCAGAGTTCCAGCACCGAGGCGTCGAAGCTGGGGGTGGCGAAGGCCAGCACCCGGTCCCCGGGGGCGACCCGGTAGTGCGCGGCCTCGGCGGCGGCGAAGCCGGCCAGGCCGCGGTGGGTGAGGACGACGCCCTTGGGGGTGCCGGTGGAGCCGGAGGTGTAGATCACGTAGGCGGGGTCGTCGAGGTCGAGCGGGCGGGTCCGGTCGGCGTCGGTGGGGCGGTGCCCGGGGGTGCCGTCCGGTGCGGCGGCCAGCAGGGCGGCCACTTCCTTGGCGTCCAGGGTGAGTCCGGGGGCCGCGTCGCGCAGCATCGCCTCCACCCGCTCGTCGGGGTAGGTGGGGTCGACCGGGAGGAAGGCGGCGCCGGCCTTGGCGACCGCCAGCTCGGCCAGCGGCGTGTCCGCCGAGCGCGGCAGCAGCAGGGCGACCACGGTGCCGGGGCCGGCCCCGCGGGCGATCAGCCGGTGCGCCAGCCGGTTGGCGTGGGCCTCGAGTTCGGCGAAGGTCAGGTCCTGGCCGTCGGTGCTCAGGGCGACGGCGGTCGGCCAGCGGTCGACGGCGGCCTCGACCAGGGCGGGCAGGCTCGCCGGGGCGACCGGGGCGGTCTCCGGGCGGGCCGGTCCGTGCAGCAGCCGGTCCCGCTCGCCGGGCGGCAGCAGGTCGAGCGCGTCCAGCCGGGTGGCGCCGTCGGTGGCGGCCAACGCGTCCAGGATGTGCAGGAGTTGGTCGGCCAGGCCGCGGGCGGTCCGCCGGTCGAGGTAGCGGGGGTCGTGGCCGAGTTCGACGGCGAGCCGTTCGCCGGGCGAGACGACCACGGTGAGCGGGTAGTTGGTTGCCTCCCGGGCGTCCAGTTCGCGGATCCGCAGGCCCTGGCCGTCGGCCGTCGCCTCGCTGACCGGGTAGTTCTCCAGCACCACCAGGCTGTCGAACAGTCCGGTTCCGGGCGGGAGTTGGCCGAGGGCCTGGATCTCGGCCAGCGGCAGGTGCTCGAACCGGCGGTCCTCGGCGCGCTCCTCCTGGAGGGCGCGCAGCCAGTCCGCGCAGGGCCGGGCGCCGTCGACGGCGACCAGGGCGGGCAGGGTGGTGATGAACAGGCCGATGATGGCGTCCGCGCCGGTCAGTTCGGCCGGGCGCCCGGAGACGGTGGTGCCGAAGCACACCCGGCTCTCCCCGCTGCGCTGGGCGAGCAGCAGCGCCCAGGCTCCCTGGACCAGCGTGTTGAGGGTGATCCGGTGGCGGCGGGCGAAGTCCTGGAGCTGCCGGGTGGCGGCCGCGTCGAGCCGGTGCGAGAGCCACTGCCCGGAGCGGGTGGTGTCGCCGGGGGCGGGGCGGCGGTGGTAGGGCAGCGGGGTGGGCGCGGTGAGGTCGGCGAGCGCCGCCCGCCAGTGGTCGGCGGCCGCGCCGGTGCGGTCGGCGCTGCCGCCGGCGGCCAGCCAGCTCACGTAGTCGCCGAAGGGCCGGCGCGCGGGCAGGTCCGGGCGGTCGCCGGCGGCCAGCGCGGCGTGCGCGGCCAGCACGTCGGCGAGCACGTGGAAGACGCTCCAGCCGTCCAGCAGCACGTGGTGGAAGGTCCAGACGACCCGGATCGCGTCCGGGCCGAGCCGGATCAGGTGGAGCCGCAGCAGCGGGGCCCGGTCCAGGGCGAGCGGGCGGGAGCGCTCCTCGGCCAGCAGCTCTTCCAGCCGGGTGGCGCGCCCGGCCTCGGGCAGGGTGCGCCAGTCGTGGTGGGTGACCGGCAGGGTCGCCCGCCGGTGCACCGCCTGGAGCGGCACCGGGACGTCCCGCAGGACGACGGCGGTGCGCAGCACGGGCGTGCGGTCGACCACGTGCTGCCAGGCGGCGGCCAGCGGCTCCGGGTCGCGGGCGCCGTCCAGCACGAAGGTGATCTGCTCGACGTACAGGCCGTGTTCGGCCTCGTCCAGGCCGTGCAGCACCATGCCGGTCTGGGTGGGGGTGAGCGGCTGGAGGTCCGCCACCTCGCGGCCGGTGCCGACCAGCCGGTCCACGGCGGCCTGGTCGAGCCGGGCCAGCGGGAAGTCGGACGGGGTGCGGCCGCCGGCGCCGGGTCCGGCGCAGTGCCGGACGATCTCCCGCAGTTCGTCGAGCAGTTCGGCGGCGAGCCGGGCGACGGTGGCCGGACGGTGCCGTTCCCGGGAGTAGGACCAGCTGAACTCGAGCCGGCCGTCCGCCACCCGGCCGAGCAGGTCGAGCAGGTGCGGCCGTTCGGCGGTGCGGTCCAGGCCGCCGGTGAGCGGCCCGTACGGGGAGTGCAGCAGGCCGCCCGGGGTGGCGGTCCAGTCCTGCCGGCCGAGGTAGTTGAAGCCGATCTGCGGCAGGCCGGGCAGGTCGCGGGCGTCGCCCAGGTGGCGCAGGGCGCCGTAGCCGAGGCCGCCGCCGGGGACGGCGCGCAGGTTCTCCTTGACGGTCTTGAGCGCGGTGCCGGTGTCGGCGCTCCGCGGCACGTCCAGGATCACGGGGTACATCGCGGTGAACCAGCCGACGGTGCGCGAGAGGTCGAGGCCGAGGAGGTCCTCGCGGCCGTGGCCCTCCAGGGCGACCGCGGCCGTATCCCGGCCGGTCCAGCGGGCCAGGACCCGGCCCAGGGCGCAGAGCAGCACGTCGTTGACCCGGGTGCGGTAGGCCTCGGGCACGTCCTGGAGCAGCCGCCTGGTCTCCTCCTGGTCCAGGGCGACGGTCAGCGTCTCCTCCTCGGCGGCCGTGTTGGCGCCGTCGAGGTCGGTCGGCAGCGGGGTCGCGGCCTCCACGCCCCGCCAGTGGGCGAGTTCGGCGTCGAAGCCGCCGTCCCGGGCGTGCCGGTCGAGCCGGTCGGCCCAGGTCAGGAAGGAGGCGCTGCGGGGGCCGAGGTCGGGCCGGCGTCCGTCCCGCAGGGCCCGGTGGGCGGTGTCCAGGTCCTCCAGGATCAGCCGCCAGGAGACCGCGTCCACCACCAGGTGGTGGGCGGCCAGCAGCAGCACGGGGTGCGGGTCGTCGGCGAGGTGGCAGAGCGCGGCGCGCAGCAGGGGGCCGGCGGTCAGGTCGAAGCCGTCGGCCAGGTCGTCGCGCAGCCGCTGGAACTCCTCGTCGCCGCGCAGCCGGTGGGTGCTCAGCTCGGGTGCCGGGCCGGGTTCGGTGCCGTGCTGGCGCCACCGGCCGTGCTCCAGCGGCTGGTAGCGCAGTCGCAGCGCGTCGTGCCGCTCCAGCACGGCGGCCAGGGCGGCCCGCAGCAGCTGCTCGTCGGTGTCGGGGGCGAGCCGGAAGGCGACGGACTGGGTGAGCCGGGCCGGGTCGCCGTCGAGGGTGTCGAACAGCCAGTGCTGGACCGGGGTGAGCGGGGCGTCGCCGGTCACCGGGCCCTGCTCGTCGGGGCCGGCCGGCCGGGGCGCGTCCTCGGCGGCCCGGGCGAGTTCGGCCAGGGTCTGGTGGGCGAACAGGTGGCGCGGGGTCAGGGTGAGGCCGGCCCGGCGGGCCGCCGAGACGATCTGGATGCCCAGGATGGAGTCGCCGCCGAGCGCGAAGTAGTTGTCGTCCGCGCCGACTTCGGGCACGCCGAGGACCTCGGACCAGATCGCGGCGAGGGCCCGTTCGGTGGCGGTGCGGGGCGGCCGGGTGGCGCCGGCGGCCGGGGCGTGCCAGGCCGGGACGGGCAGGGCGCGCCGGTCGAGCTTGCCGGTGGCGCCGAGCGGCAGCCGCTCCAGCGGCACCACCAGGGCGGGCACCAGGTGTTCGGGGAGGGTGCGGCCGAGGAAGGCCCGCCAGCCGGCCGGGTCCGGCAGGTCGCCGCCGCGGGGCACCGCGTAGCCGACCAGCCGCTTGTGGCCGTCCTGCTCCAGCACCCGGGCGGCCGCCGCGGCGACCTGCGGGTGGCGGGCCAACGCGGCCTCCAGCTCGCCGAGTTCGATCCGGAAGCCGCGGACCTTGACCTGGTCGTCGGCGCGGCCGAGGTAGCGCAGCTGTCCGTCGGCCGTCCAGCGCACGACGTCCCCGGTGCGGTACATCCGGGCGCCGGGCGGGCCGAAGGGGTCGGGCAGGAAGCGGGCGGCGGTCAGGCCGGGGCGGCCCAGGTAGCCGCGGGCCACGCCGGTGCCGGCCAGGTGGAGCTCGCCCGGCGCGCCGATCGGCACCGGGCGCAGCCGCTCGTCCAGGACGTAGGCCCGGGCGCCGCCGACCGGCCGGCCGATCGGCGGGTCGCGGTCGGGGTCGGCGGGGTCGCAGAGGGCGGCGGTGGCGTAGACGGTGGCCTCGGTGGGGCCGTAGACGTTGAGCACCCGGCAGCCGGGGACGGCGGCCCGGAGCTGGCGCACGGTACGGGCGGGCAGCGCCTCGCCGGCCAGCAGCACGGTGTCCGCGGCGAGCCGGACGGTGTTCTCGGCGAGCAGCCCGCCGAGCGCGGAGGGCACGGCGGAGACCAGCCCGGCCTGCCAGCGGCCGGGCCGTTCGGCGAGGGCCAGGAGGTCCCGGAGGAGTTCCACGCAGCCGCCGGAGAGCAGCGGCGAGAAGATCTCGAACACCGACACGTCGAAGTTGAGCGAGGTGGCGGCGATCACGTGGGCGAGGCCGCGGCCGCCGAACTCCTCGGCCGCCCAGTCGGTGAGGGCCAGCACGGAGGCGTGGGCGACCACCACGCCCTTGGGCCGGCCGGTGGAGCCGGAGGTGTGGATGACATAGGCGGGGTGGCCGGGCAGCAGCGGGGCGGATCGTTCCTGCACGTTCACCGGGTCGGCGGAGGCAGCAGCGAGCCGGGCGGCACTGGCCGGGTCGTCGAGCACGATCCGGGTGTACGGGCCCTCCGGCAGCCGCTCCCGGGCCCCGGTGTCGGTGACCACGGCGTCCGGCCGGACGTCCTCGAAGAGGTAGGCGATCCGCTCGGCCGGGTACCCCGGGTCGACCGGCAGGTAGCCGGCGCCGCTCTTGAGCACCGCCAGCAGGGCCACCACCAGGTCGGCGGTGCGGGGCAGCGCGAGCGCGACGAAGCGCTCGGGGCCCGCGCCGGCCGCGATCAGCAGCCGGGCCAGCCGGTTGGAGCGCTCGTCCAGCTCCCGGTAGCTCAGCAGGGTGTCGCCGGAGCGGACGGCCGGGGCGTCGGGGGTGCGGGCGGCCTGCCGGGCGAAGGCCTCGGGCAGGGTGCCCGCGGGCAGCCGGGTCGGCTTCCCGCCGAGGCGCTCGACCAGCTCGCGGCCCTCCGCCGGGGCCAGCAGCGGCAGTTCGGCGGCGGGCCGGTCCAGGCCGGTGGCGAGCGCCGCCAGCAGGGTGCGCAGGCTCGCCCCGATCCCCTCGACGGTGGCGGTGTCGAAGGCGGCCGGGTCGTGGTCGAGGTCGACCGCGATGGACTCGCCGGGGGCGACCACCACGCTCAGCGGGTAGCTGGTCGGCTCCAGGACGTGCTCGGTCTCCACGGACAGGCCGTGCCGGGTCAGCGCCCCCGCGTCGAACGGGTAGTTCTCGAAGACCACGATGCTGTCGAACAGGGCCGTCCCGCCGGGCAGTTCACTCCAGTTCTGGAGCTGGGCGAGGGAGACCGAGTCGTACCGGCGCGCCTCCGACTGGGTGTCCTGGAGCTCCCGCAGCCACTCCCCCAGCGGGCGCCGGTCGTCGATCCGGGCCCGGGTCGGCAGGGCGTTGATGAACAGCCCCACCATCGAGGTGACGCCGGGGAGTTCGGCGGGCCGGCCGGAGACGATGGTGCCGAACACCACGTCCGGCCCGCCGCCGTAGCGGGAGAGCAGCAGCGCCCAGGCGCCCTGGAGCACGGTGTTGACGGTGAGCCCGGCCTGCCGGGCGGTGTCGCGCAGCCGCGCGGAGAGTCCGGCGCCCAGGCTGATCCGCACCTTGGCGGAGGAGGAGGCCCGGTGGGCCTCGGCGGGGCGGCGGTCCCGGGGCAGTTCGGTGGGGGCGGGGAAGCCCGCCAGGGTGGCGCGCCAGTGCCGTTCGGCCTGTTCCTGGTCCTGTTCGGACAGCCAGCGCAGGTAGTCGGCGTAGGGGGCGCGGTCGGCGAGCTGCGGGGGGCGGCCGGCGGTGAGCGCGGCGTAGCGCTCGCAGACCTCGTCGAAGACCTGGGCGGCGCTCCAGCCGTCCAGCAGCACGTGGTGGAAGGTCCAGACGACCCGGACCCGGTCGGCGCCGAGCCGCACCAGGGAGAGCCGCAGCAGCGGCCCGGCGGCCAGGTCGATGCCGGCCTCGCGGTCGGCGGCGAGCAGCCGGGCGGTGTCCCGGGCGACCTGCTCGGCGGGCCGGTCCGTCCAGTCGTGCCGGGCCACCGGCAGGACGACCCGCTGCTGCACGACCTGGACCGGCTCGGCGGTGTCCTGCCAGCTGAGCCGGGTGCGCAGCACCGGGTTGGCGTCGACGGTCGCCTGCCAGGCCTCGGCCAGCGCCCGCGGGTCGGTGACCCCGGTCAGCACCAGCTGGACCTGGTTGACGTAGGTGTCGCCGTCCGGCTCCAGCAGGCTGTGGAACAGCATCCCGGCCTGCATCGGCGTCAGCGGGTGGACGTCGGCGACGCTCCGGCCGTCCCCGACGATCCGGTCCACCGCGGCCTGGTCCAGCCGGGCCAGCGGGAAGTCGGACGGGGTGCGGCCGCCGGCGCCGGGGCGGGCGCAGTGGGCGACGATCCCCTCCAGCGCCCGGAGCAGGGCGTCCGCGAGGGCGGTGACGGTCTCCGCGCGGTGCCGTCCGGTGCTGTAGTACCAGCCGACCTCCAGTTCGCCGTCCTCGACCCGGGCGACCACGTCCAGCAGGTGGGGGCGCTCGGTGCCGGGCGCCTCCGAGCCGCCGAGGCCGCCGGGGACGGCGCGCACCAGGGCGGCGCCGTCGGCGGACCAGTCGAAGCGGCCCAGGTAGTTGAAGCTGATCCCGGGGGCGGGGGCGTCCGCGAACCGCTCCCCGGCCAGGTGGCGCAGCGCGCCGTAGCCGAGGCCGCGGTCCGGCACCGCGCGCAGCTGCTCCTTGACGGACTTCAGCGCGGCGCCCCAGTCCCCGTCGGGAGCGGCGGGGACGGCCAGCGCGACGGGGTACAGGGAGGTGAACCAGCCGACGGTGCGGGACAGGTCGACGCCCTCGAACAGGGCGTCCTCGCGGCCGTGGCCCTCCAGGCCGATCGCCACGGTGGGGCGGCCGGTCCACTCGGCGAGCACCCGGCCCAGGGCGGTGAGCAGCACGTCGTCGATCCGGGTGCGGTAGACGGCGGGGACCTGCCGCAGCAGCCGGTCGGTGCGTTCGCGGTCGAGCCGGACGGTCACCGTGCCCAGCTCGGCGGCGGTGTTGGCGCCCTCGCCGTCCACCGGCAGCGGCGCCTCGCAGGCCCGGGCGGCGGCCGTCCAGTGCGCGTGCTGGTCGGCGAAGCCGCCGGCCCCGGTGTGGGCGCGCAGCCGGCGGGTCCACTCCCGGACGGAGCTGGTGCGGGCGGGCAGGCGCAGCGGGCGGCCCTCGACGGCCTGCCGGTAGGCGGTCTCCAGGTCCTCCAGCAGGACCCGCCAGGAGACGCCGTCGACGACCAGGTGGTGGACGGTGAGCAGCAGCCGGCCGGTGGTCGGGCCGGTGAACAGCCGGGCGGTGAACAGCGGGCCGGTGTCCAGCCGGAAGCCCGCCTGGGCGGCCTCGGTCACCGCCGCCTCGTCCTCCCCGGCGTGCACCTCCAGCAGTTCGGGGGCGGTGGCGTCGGCGGGTTCGCAGTGCTGCTGCCAGCGGCCGTCCGGGCCGGGGGCGAAGCGGCAGCGCAGCGCGTCGTGCTGGGCCCACAGGGCGGTCAGGGCGCGGCGCAGGGCCGCCGGGTCGACGGCGCCGGGCGTCTCCACCACCAGGGACTGGTTGAAGTGGTGGGCCTGGGCCGGGTGCGGGTCGAGGAACCAGTGCTGGATGGGCGTCAGCCCGACCTCACCGCTGACCGGTTCGGTGCCGAGGACGGTGGCGGCGGTGCCGGCGGCGGCGGCCAGCGCGGCCACGGTGGGGTGCCGGAAGAGGTCGCGCGGGGAGAGCGCGAGTCCGGCGGCGCGGGCCCGGGAGACCACCTGGATGCTCAGGATGGAGTCGCCGCCGAGCAGGAAGAAGTCGTCGTCCAGGCCGACCCGTTCGACGCCGAGCAGCTCCGCCCAGATCCCGGCGAGGGCGCGTTCGGCGTCGGTGCGCGGGGCGCGGTGGGCGGCGCCGCCGGCCGTGGACCAGTCGGGGGCGGGCAGTCGGCGGCGGTCCACCTTGCCGTTGGCGGTCAGCGGGAGTGCGGGCACCGTGACGAACGCGGCGGGCAGCATGTAGTCGGGCAGGTCGGCGGCCAGGTGGGCGCGCAGGGCCGCGGCGGCGGGCGGCACGGTGCCGTCGGCGCCCTCGGCGGGCACCAGGTGGGCGACCAGCCGCTTGCGTCCGCCGCCCTGGTTCAGCGAGACCACGGCCTCGGCGACGGCTGGGTGGGCGGTCAGCCGGGCCTCGATCTCGGCGGGTTCGATCCGGAAGCCGCGGATCTTGATCTGGTCGTCCGCGCGGCCGACGAACTGCAGCTCGCCGTCCTCGCTCCAGCGGACGGTGTCCCCGGTGCGGTACATCCGGCTGCCGGGCGGGCCGTAGGGGTCGGCGAGGTAGCGCGCGGCGGTCTCGCCGGGGCGGCCCGCGTAGCCGCGCGCCAGCCCGGCCCCGGCCAGGTACAACTCACCCGTGATGCCCGGGGGTTGCGGCTGGAGCGCGCCGTCCAGGACGTACGCCCGGGTGTTGTCCAGCGGGCGGCCGATCGGCAGCACGGCGGGCAGCGGGTCGCCGGGACGGAAGGCCCGGCGGGTGGCGAAGGTGGTGGTCTCGGTCGGGCCGTAGACGTCGACGACGGTGAGCCCGGGGCAGGCCTCCAGCACCCGGCCCACCACCGCGCCCGGCACCGCCTCGCCGCCGGTCCACACCTCCCGGGCCCCGCGCAGGCAGCCCGGGTCCTCCTGGGCGAGCAGCCGGAACAGCCCGATGGTCAGGAAGAGGCAGCGCACGCCCTGCTCGGTGACGGCGTGCCGGACCACGGCGGCGTCCACCTCCCCGGGCGGGGCCAGCACGGCGGTGCCGCCGCGCAGCAGCGGCACCCAGAGTTCGTAGGTGGCGGCGTCGAAGGCGTGCGGGGAGTGCACCAGCACCCGGTCGTGCCCGGCGAAGGCGCGGTCCCGGGCGAGCGCGGCGACGTCGCGGCGGCGGACCGCGACGCCCTTGGGGGTGCCGGTGGAGCCGGAGGTGAACATCAGGTACTGGACGTGGTCGGGGTGGACGGGCGCTGCCCCGGCGGCCGGCACGCCCGGGTCGGCCGTCGCGCCCGGGTCGGCGGTCACGCTCGGGTCGGCGGTCACGCTCGGGTCGGCCGGTCCGCCGTCGACCAGCAGAACCCTTTCCGCAGGTCCCAGTCCGGCGGCCGTGCCGGCCGAGTCGGGGTCGGTGAGCAGCAGCTCGGCGCCGGCCGCGGCGAGCATCCCGAGCAGCCGCTCGCGCGGCGCCCGGCCGTCCAGCGGCACGTAGACCCCGCCGCTGCGGACCAGCGCCAGCTGGGCGACGACCAGGGCGACGGAACGGTTCATCAGGACCCCGACCGACCGCTCGGGGCCGACCCCGAGTGCGGCCAGCCGGGCGGCCAACGCGGCGGCGCGGGCGTCGAGTTCGCGGTAGCTCAGGCGCTCCCCGCCCGCCTCCAGGGCGACCGCGTCGGGGCGGCGCCGGACCTGTTCGGCGAACAGCTCGGCGATGTCCCGCTCGGGCCGCTCGACCGCGGTGTCGTTCCAGTCGACCAGGACCCGTCGGCGCTCCTCGGCGGCCAGCAGCGGGATCCGCGCGGGCGGGCGCCCGGCCGCGCCGGGCAGCGCGGTCAGCAGGGCGGTGAGCTGCCGGGCCGTCCGCCGGATCGTGGCGGCGTCGAACAGCCGGGGGTCGTAGCAGAGCCGCAGGGCCAGCTCCGGGCCCGGGTAGGCGATCAGGGCGAGCGGGTAGTTGGTGGTCTCGATCCCGTCCAGCTCGCGCAGCCGCAGGCCGTGGGCGGCGGCCGCGTCGTCGTCCACGGGGTAGTTCTCGAAGACCACCAGGCTGTCGAACAGCGCGCTCTGCTCGGGCAGTTCGGTGGCGGCCCGCAGGCGGGTGAGCGGGAGGTGGCCGTGCCGCCGGTCCTCGCTCTGCTCCCGTTGGAGGGCGCGCAGCCAGTCCAGCAGGGTGCCGTCGGCGGGCACCGTGGTCCGGGTCGGCAGGGTGGTGATGAACAGGCCGGTCATCGACTCCACCCCGGGCAGCTCGGGCGGCCGCCCCGAGGAGGTGGTGCCGAACAGGACGTCGGCGCGGTTCGCCTGGCGGCCGAGCAGGATCGCCCAGGCGCCCTGGACCACGGTGTTCAGGGTGAGCCCGGCGCCCCGGGCGAGCTCCTCCAGGGCCCGGGTCGCGGCGGCGGGCAGGGTGAACGGCACCGCCTGGGTGGACTCCGCGCGGTGGCTCTGCCGCGGCTCGCGGTCGTACGGCAGCGGGGTCGGCTCGGTGAGCCCGGCCAGCCGCCCGCGCCAGTGCCCCTCGGCCTCGGCCGGGTCCCGCTCGGCCAGCCAGCCGACGTAGTCGCGGTACGGGCGGCGCTCCGGGACGGTGCCGTACGGCACGTCCGCCGCCGGCCCCGAGCGGGCCAGGACGGCGTGCACGGCGAAGACGTCCGAGAGCACCTGGAACAGGCTCCAGCCGTCCAGCACCAGGTGGTGGAAGGACCACAGCACCCGCACCCGGTCGTCGGCGAGGCGGATCAGCACCAGCCGCTGGAGCGGGGCCAGGTCGAGGTCGAGGCCGCGGGCCCGGTCACGGTCCAGCAGTTCGGCCAGCCGGGCCGGGCGGTCGGGCTCCGGCACCTCGCGCCAGTCCAGCCGGGCGACCGGCAGCTCGGCCCGGCGGTGGACCACCAGCACCGGCTCGGGGACGCCCTGCCAGCGGACCTCGGCGCGCAGCACCTCGGTGCGGTCGCTCACCCACTGCCAGGCCTCGGCCAGCCGCGCCGGGTCGGGCACGCCGTCCAGCACGAAGTCGAGCTGCTGGAAGTAGGCGCCGCTGTCCTCCTCGGCGAGGCCGTGGAAGAGCATCCCGGCCTGGGTGGGCGTCAGCGGGAGGACGTCCTCGACCGCGCCCGGGTCGTCCCCGGTGATCCGGTCGACGGCCGGCTGGTCGAGCCGGGCCAGCGGGAAGTCGGACGGGGTCCGGCCGGCCGCGTCGGGGCGGGCGGCGAAGCGGGCGAGGTCGGCGAGTTCCTCCGCGTAGCGCCGGGCCAGTGCCCCGACGGTGGCCGGGCGGTACCGGCTCCCGGCGTAGAAGAAGGTGAACTCCAGGACGTCGTCGACGAGATGTCCGACCACCTCGAGGGCGTGCGGGCGCCCGGTGGCCGGGTCGGCGTCCAGCTCCAGCGGCCGGAAGGTGCCGCGCAGCAGCCCCTCGGCGGCGTCCGGGACGTCCATCCGGCCCAGGTAGTTGAAGCTGATCCGGGCGGCCTGGGCGGCGGGCGCCGTCCCGGGGCGGCCGAACTGGCGCAGCGCGTCGAAGCCGAGGCCGCGCCGGGGGACGGCCCGCAGCTGCTCCTTGACCTGCTTGAGCACGGTGTCCCAGTCGGCTCCGGCGGGCACCGCCAGGGCGACCGGGTGCCGGGTGGTGAACCAGCCGACGGTGCGGCCGAGGTCCAGCTCGGGGAACAGCTCCTCGCGGCCGTGCCCCTCGACGTCCACCACCACCCGGGCCGGGCCGTCCGCCCGGCCCAGGGCGCGGCCGAGGGCGCTCAGCAGCACGTCGTTGGCCTGGGTGCGGTAGGTGTCGGGCAGGGTGCGCAGCAGGGCGGCGGTGTCGGCGCGGTCCAGCCGGACGGTCACCGAGCGGGCCGAGGCGTAGTCGTCGGCGCCCGCCGGGTCGTCGGCCGGGAAGGGGTCGGGGTCGGGGCCCGGCGGGACGGCCCGGGCCCAGTACTCCGTCTCGTCCTCGAAGCCGCCGTCGGCGGCGAACCCGGCCAGCCGCCGGGACCACTGGCGCAGCGGGGTGGCCTTCGCGGGCAGCGCCGCCGCGCCGTCCCGGCCCGCGCGGCGGGCCCGGTAGGCGGTGTCCAGGTCCTCCAGCAGGACCCGCCAGGAGACCCCGTCGACCACCAGGTGGTGGACGGCCAGGTGCAGCACCGGGGGCCGGTCCGCGCCGCGGTCGTGCAGCACGGCGCGCAGCAGCGGTCCGCGGCGCAGGTCGAAGGGGCCGAAGTGGGGGGTGTCGCCGTCCGGTCCGGTGTGCCGGGCCAGCCGCAGCCGGGCGGTCCGCTCCTCGATCCGCCAGCGCGCGCCGTCCGATGCGCCGTCCGGCTCGAAGCTGGAGCGCAGCGCGTCGTGGTGCGCGACCAGGTCGTTCAGCGCCTCCTCCAGCGCCGCCGGGTCCGCGTCGGCGGGCAGCAGCAGGGACGTCGCCTGGTTGAAGTGCCCGGCCCGGCCGGCCGCCTGCTCGAACCACCAGCGCTGGATCGGGGTGGGCACGCCGGGCCCGGTGGCGGCCACCGCGGCGGCGACGGCCGGTCGTTCGGCGTCGTCGGCGCAGCGGGCCAGCGCGGCCACCGTCTGGTGCCGGTAGAGGTCCCGGGAGGTGAGCGGCAGGCCCTCCTGCCGGGCGCGGGCGACCACCTGGATGCCGAGGATGGAGTCGCCGCCGAGGTCGAAGAAGTTGTCGTCCGCGCCGACCCGGTCCAGCCGCAGGACCTCCGTCCAGATCGCGGCGAGCGCGTGCTCGGCGGGGGTGCGGGGGGCGACGTGCCGGACGGTCCGCTCGGCCGGCCCGGGATCGGGCAGTCGGCCGCGGTCGAGCTTGCCGTTGGGGTTGAGCGGCAGGGCGGGCAGCACCAGGACGGTCGCGGGCACCAGGTGGTCGGGCAGGCTCAGGGCGAGCGCGCGGCGCACCTCCGCCGGCTCCAGCCGGTGCTCGGGGGCGGGCACCACGTACCCGACCAGGCGCCGGCCACCGTCACCGCCGCCCCCGTCGGCGACGGCGGCGGCCGCCTCCGCCACGCCCGGGCAGCGCCGCAGGGCCTCCTCCACCTCGCCGAGTTCGATCCGGAAGCCGCGCACCTTGACCTGCTGGTCGATCCGGCCGACGTACTCCAGGTCACCGTCGGCGTTCCACCGGGCGAGGTCCCCGGTGCGGTACATCCGGCCCCCCGGCTCGCCGTACGGGTCGGCCACGAACCGGGTGGCGGTCAGCCCGCTGCGGCGCAGGTAGCCGCGCGCCAGCCCGCCGCCGCCGAGGTACAACTCGCCGACCACGCCCGGCGGTTGCGGACGCAGCCCGTGGTCCAGCACATAGGCCCTGGTCAGCCCCAGCGGTCGGCCGATCGGCGGTGCCTGGTCCGGCAGCCGGTCGCCGGCGAACCAGGCGGTGGCGTACACGGTGGCCTCGGTGGGGCCGTAGAGGTTGGCGACCGCGCTGCCGGGCAGGGCCCGGCGCAGGTCCTGCACCGCCCGGGCGGTGACGGCCTCACCGGCCAGCACCACGGTCTCCGGGTCGACCGGGGCCGCTCCCCCGGCGATCAGCCGGGACACCACCGAGGGCACGCCGCTGAGCAGGCCGACCGGGCGCGGCCCGGCGCCGTCGGTCTCGGCCAGGACGGTGAGGTCGGCGACCACCTCGACCGTCCCGCCGACCAGCAGCGGGCAGAGCAGTTCGAAGACCGAGACGTCGAAGTTGAGCGAGGTGGCGGCGAGCACGTGGGCCAGCCCGTCGGCGCCGAAGCGCTCCGCGGCCCAGTCCGCGAGGACGGCGACGCTGCGGTGGGTGACCACCACACCCTTGGGCCGGCCGGTCGAGCCGGAGGTGTAGATGACGTAGGCGGGGTGGTCGGGCAGCAGCGGCTCCCGCCGGTCGGCGTCCGTCAGGTCGGCGTCCGTGGGCCCGGCGTCCGTGGGCTCGGTGTCCGTCAGGTCGGCGTCCGTGGCGTCGCCGTCCGTCAGGCCGGCCTCCGGCCCGGCGTCGAGGTCCGGGCCGTCGTCCAGCAGCAGCACCGGGAAGCCCGCCGGCACCGCGGCCGCGGTCTCCCGGGTGGCGAGCACGATCGCCGGGTCGGCGTCCGTCAGGATCAGCCGGATCCGCTCGGCCGGGTACCCAGGGTCCACCGGCAGGTACGCCGCGCCCGACTTCAGCACGGCCCAGACCGCGGCGGGCAGTTCGGCCGAGCGGGGCAGGCAGATCCCGACCAGCCGGTCCGGGCCGGCGCCCCGGGCGACCAGCAGCCGGGCGAGCCGGTTGGCGCGCCGGTTCACCGTCGCGTAGTCCAGCCGCACCGGACCGTGGACGACGGCGGTCCGCCCGGGGCCGTCGGCGACCCGCGCCTCGAACAGCCCGGGCAGCACCGCGCCGGGGGTGTCCGGCCCGCCGCCCACCGGCGGGTTCCAGGAGTCGAGCAGGGTGCGCTGCTCCTCCTCGGAGAGCAGCGGCAGTTCGGCGAGGGTGCGCTGCGGGCCGTCCGCCATCCCGGCGAGCAGCCGGTGCAGGTGCCGGGCCATCCGGTCGACCGTGCGCCGGTCGTACAGGTCGGTGTTGTACTCCACGGTCAGCCCGCAGCCGCCGGCCCGCTCCGGGGTGAACTCCAGTACCAGGTCGAACCGGGCGGCCGGGCGGGGCAGCGGGTGGTCCGCGAAGACCGGGTCGCCGGGGGCCGGCGGGGCGACGGTGTCCTGCTGGACGACCAGCACCTGCACCATCGGGGTGCGGCTCGGGTCCCGGGGCGGGGCCAGTTCCTCGACCACCCGGTCGAAGGGCACGGCGGCGTGCGCGAAGGCGTCCAGCAGGGTGGTGCGCATGGTCTCGGTGAAGCGGTCGACGGTGGCCTTGGCGTCCACGTCGGCGCGCAGCACCACGGTGTTCACGAAGAAGCCGGTGACCTCCTCCAGCTCCCGCCGGTCGCGCCCGGTGGTGACGGTGCCGAAGGCGATGTCCCGCTGGCCGGAGTAGCGCGCGAACAGCAGGGCGGCCGCCCCGGCGAACAGGGTGAACGCCGTGGTGCCGCGCCCGGCCGCCAAGTGCCGCAGCCGGGTGACCAGTTCAGCAGGGAGGTGGTGGCGGAGCGCGGCGCCGGCGGTGGTGCGCACCGCGGGCCGGGGCCGGTCGGTGGGCAGTTGGAGGGGCTGGAGGTCGGCCAGGCAGTGCTTCCAGTAGGCGAGGTCGGCGGCCGTCCCGGGGGCCTCGCGGTGCTGCTCCCAGTGCGCGAAGTCGGGGTACTGCAGGGCGGGCGCGGGCAGCCCGTCGGGTTCGCCGGAGGCCTCCGCCCGGTAGAGCGCGACGAGTTCGCGGGTGAGCACACCGACGGACCGGCCGTCGGTGACGATGTGGTGCTGCCCGAGCAGCAGCAGGTGGTCCTCGGCGGCGGTCCGCACCAGCAGCGCCCGGGTGAGCGGACCGGCGGCCAGGTCGTACGGGCGGCCGAGCTCCTCGGTCAGCAGGCGTTCGGCGGCGGCCTCGCGCTCCCCGGCCGGCAGCCCGTCGAGTTCCCCGGTGCGCAGCGGCAGTTCGACGGCCTCGGCCACGTGCTGGACGAGCTGTCCGTCGACGGTGCCGAAGGTGGTGCGCAGCGAGGCGTGCCGGCCGCCGAGCCGGTGCAGCGCCCGGCGCAGCGCCTCGGTGTCGAGGGTGCCGCGCAGCCGCAGGGCGACCCCGGTGTTGTACTCGGTGCCCCCGGCGTCGAGGTCGTTCAGGAACCACAGCCGGCGCTGGGCGGCGGAGGCCGGCCGGGGTCCGCCGGGCGGGGCGGGCGGGATCGGTGCGGGCGGGGCGGCGGCGGGGCGTTCGTCCACCAGCGCGGCCAGGGCGGCGACGGTGCGGGCGGTGAAGACGTCCCGGAGGGTGAGCGGCACGCCCAGCCGCTCGGTGGTCCGGGCCAGGGTGCGGGCGGCCAGCAGGGAGTCGCCGCCCAGCTCGAAGAAGTCGTCGTCGGCGCCGACCGCGTCGACGCCGAGGACCTCGGCCCACACGGCGGCCAGGGCGCGTTCCGTGTCGGTGCGCGGGGCGACGGCCGCGGTGCTGCCGGGGCGGGCGGGTGCGGGCAGCGCGCGCTGGTCGATCTTGTGCTGCGGGGTGAGCGGCAGCGCGGGCAGCACGACGACGGCGGACGGCACCAGGTGGGCCGGCAGGGCGGCGGCCAGGGCGGTGCGCAGCGCGGCCGGGTCCGGGGTGTGCGCCGGGTCGGCCGGGGTGGCGTAGCCGACCAGCCGGGGCCGGCCGGGCTCGTCCTCGCGGACCACCACGACGGCCTGGTCGACGGCCGGGTGCGCCCGCAGCGCGGCCTCGATCTCGCCGGGTTCGATCCGGAAGCCGCGGATCTTGACCTGGCGGTCGAGCCGGCCGAGGAACTCCAGCTGCCCGTCGGCCGTCCACCGGGCGCGGTCGCCGGTGCGGTAGAGCCGGGCGCCGGGCGGCCCGAACGGGTCCGGCGGGAAGCGCTCGGCGGTCAGGCCGGGGCGGCCCAGGTAGCCGCGCGCCACGCCCTCCCCGCCGATGTACAACTCGCCGTCGCTCCCGGCCGGTCGGGGCCGCATGGCGTCGTCGAGGACGTACGCCCGGGTGTGCGGCAGCGCGCCGCCGATGGTCGGGGTGCCGCTGCCGGCGGTGAGCGGTCCGGTCCAGGTGGCGACGATGGTGGCCTCGGTCGGGCCGTAGGAGTTGATCATGCGTCGGCCGGGCGCCCAGCGGTCGACCAGGTCGGCCGGGCAGGCCTCGGCGCCGACGATCAGGGTGCGCAGCCCGCGGCCGGCCCCGGCGGGCACGGTGGCCAGGGCCGCGGGCGGGATCAGCGCGTGGGTGATCCGGTGCTCGTCCAGCACGGCGGCGAGTTCGGCGCCCAGCCAGGGGCCGTCCGGCGGGACCACCAGGGTGGCCCCGGCCAGCACGGAGGTGAACAGTTCCAGCACGGAGGCGTCGAAGCTGGGCGAGGAGAACTGCAGCACCCGGTCACCGGGGCGGATCGCGTAGCGCTCGACGGCCGCCGCGGTGAACCCGGCGATCCCCCGGTGGGTGACCACCACTCCCTTGGGCGTCCCGGTGGAGCCGGAGGTGTAGATGACGTACGCCGCGCGGTCGGTGCCCTCGGTGCCGTCGGCGTCGGCCGCTTCGAGCAGCCCGGCGTTGTCGACCGCTTCGAGCAGCCCGTCGGCGTCGGCCGCATCGAGCAGCCCGCCGACGAGGGCCGGGTCGTCCAGCACCACCGCGGGCGCGGCGTCGGCGAGCATCATCGCCCGCCGCTCGGCCGGGTAGGCCGGGTCCACGGGCAGGAAGGCCGCGCCGGCCCGGGCGACCGCCAGCTCCGCCGCGATCAGCTCCATCGAGCGCGGCAGGACCAGCGCCACCGTCCGCTCGGGCCCCGCACCGCGCCGTCGCAGCGCCCGGGCCAGCCGCTCGACCCGGTCGGCCAGCTCCCGGTAGCTCCAGGTGCGCCGGCCGTCGGTCAGCGCGGGCGCGTCCGGCGCCTCGGCCACCCGGGCGGCGAACAGCCCGTCGAGCGTCCGGGCCGCCGGGGTCGGGTCGGCGTCCCTGGGCTGCGGCGGGGCGGACGGACGCGCGGGCTGGGCGGGCTGGGCGGCCATGACGGGGGGTCCTTCCGGACGGGGAGGGAGCGACGCGGGCGGCGGGACGGCGGGGACCGGCCCCGGCGCCGCGGTACGGACGTGACGGCGGTACGGGTCTGACGGCGGTACGAGGCGGTACGGGCCGCGCCGGGGTGAGCCGGGCGGGGCGGTGCGGGGAGCAGGGCGGTGCGGGGAGCGGGGCGGTGCGGGGCGGTACGGGGCGGCGGACGTGCCGGGGCGGGCCCGGCGGCGGCGCGACCGGCTCAGGCGGGTCCGACCCGGCGGGCCGTGCGACCGGACACCTGGACCAGGTCGACCACCCCGGTCTCCGGGTCCCGGTGGAACCGGCCGCCGGGCTCGGGGCGGCCGGTCTCCGGGTCGACCAGGTCGTAGCTCAGGTCGGCGTAGCAGCGCAGCGGCAGCGGCAGGTCGCCGTCCACGGAGAGGGTGAGCCCTCCGTCCCGGGCCGGCTCGACCCGGTACCGGATCCCGCCGTTGGCGTAGCTGCCCGCGCACTCGGGCAGGACGACCGGCTCGCCCGCGGCCACCGGGCCGATCGCGGCGGGCACCGTCAGCCCGGTCAGCCCGCCCAGCTCGGCCGCGAGGTCGCGCCAGAGGGCGGTGGCCGCACCGGCGTTGCCGGTGAAGGCGACCACCGTGCCGCTGTCCGGCTCGGCCCGCAGGTGGCAGGAGGTGCCCATGGCGTTGCCGTCGTGGCCGCACCACAGCCGGTCGTCCTGCCGGTAGAGCGCCAGGCCCGGCCCCCAGCCGTCCGCGAGGGTGCCCGGCCGGGCGCCGGGCTGCGGGCGGCGCAGTTCCTCGGCGACCTCGGGGGGCAGCACCTTGGACCGTCCGATCGCCGCGGCGCCGAGTGCGGCGAGGTCGGTGGCGCTCAAGGACAGCGCCCCGGCCGGCGCCTCCAGCGGGGCGAGGTTCTGCCGGACCGGCCGGGCCCGGCCGGTCGCGGCGTTGAGCGCGTGCCCGGCGGCGAGCGGGCGCGCGGCCGGGTCCGCGGCGGTCCCCTCGGCGGTCGCGAGGAAGGCGGGCACGGTGTCCAGCGGTTCCAGCAGCAGGGTCGCGACGGCCTCCTGCCACGTCATCCCGGTCACCGCCTCCACCAGGCGCCCGGCGGCGACGTAGCCGGCGTTGGAGTAGGAGAAGCCCGTGCCGGGCGGGAACAGCGCGTCCCCGGGGGTGCAGACCGAGGCCAGGTAGTGCACCGCCGTGGTCCGGGCCGCCGCGTCGGAGTCCGGACCGGTGGGCAGCCCGCCGGTGTGGCTGAGCAGGTGCCGGACCGTCACCTCGGGCAGGTGGCGGAACTCGGGCAGGTGGGCGGCGGCCCGGTCGTCGAGGTCGAGGTCCCCGTCGTCGGCGAGGAGCAGCACCAGGGCCGCCGTGTAGGGCTTGGTGAGGGAGCCGACCGGGACGGCGGTGTCCCCGGTGAACGGGTCACCGGTCGCGGCGTCGGCCACCCCGGTGTGCAGGGCGACCACCTCCGCCCCGGTGTCCAGGACGAGTTGGGCACCGGGCACCCGGTGGTGGCGCGCGAGCGTGTCGAGCCGGTCCTGCAGCTCACGCCGCAACAGCTGCGGCGTGCACTCGCGGACCGGCGCCAAGGCGGGGTACGGCATGGGCGGAAGCTCCCGTGGACTGGTTCTCGGCCGCGGGCCGCTGCCGGCCCCCGCGGATGAATTTCCGGATTACTGAGGAACGTCGTGCCAAATTTCCGGCCCCGGCGCGCACCGGCGCAAAGAGCCGCGCGAACAACGGGAATGACCGGGCGCCGTCCCGGCCGGGGCCGGTACGGCACGGACGCGAATGGAGTCGACTACCGGCGTGGCGCGGCGCGACTACGGCGCACGCGGAGCGGTGCCGGGCCGCATCGGCGCGCGGCGGCCGCGACGGCACGAATACGACCCGATTTCCCCGCTACTCGGCAAACTCCGGGCAACCGAATGCCCGCACCCGACCCGCCGGACCGGACAGGCACCCCGAACACGCCGGCCTGCGGCCCCGTCGGCCCGCACTCCGCACGGCAGCCCTACCCGGCATCGCAATCCCCCCTACGCCCGTCCCCGGGCCACCGGGCGGAACCCGCCGCGACAGCCGGGGAGTCGGCGCAATCCTTGACGGCCCGAACACTCCGAAAGTCGAACGCGGAACAGTCTTCACGGCCGATCACCCGCTCGCAACCCCTTCCGATTGAACGGAAAGCAATTCTCATAGGAATCGGACCGGCAAAAACCCTGGTGTGGCTCCCGACCACGGGCGGAACCCCTGATGACGGATGTGAATTGGTTGGCCGAAACCTTGGCCGTCGGCCAGCGGCAGGCCTGTACCAGGTTTTCACGGGCGCGGCAGAGTGACCGGAATGACGGCCGGGACGGGTGTGCGGAAATGTGACGGGAGGTGCTGACGGGAAATGCGGGTCGGATGTGCTGCGGGTGTCTCCGGGAGCACCCGCCGGGCCCCGCGGACGCCGGGCCGCCACCGCAGGCCGGTCCGCCGTGTCACGTTCCGGCGCGCCGCCCGGTCCCCCTGACGGGTGCGGGCGTTCCGCACCCCCGCGAGTGCGGAGCGAAGGGAGCAGCCCCATGAAGGCCCTCATCGTGTGCGTGTCGGTGTCCCACGGGAACACCCGGCGGATCGCCGACGCCATGGCCCGGCCGCTGGCCGCCCGGGTGGTCGAACCCGAGGAGCTCGACCCGGCCGGGCTCGCCGACCACGACCTGGTCGGCTTCGGCTCGGGCGTCTTCACCGGCCGCCTCCACCCGCGCCTGCGGCGCTTCGTCGACGCCCTCCCGCCGGCCGCCCGGCCGTCCCGCGCCTTCGTCTTCGCCACCAGCGGCTTCCCCCAGCCGGGCTTCCGCCCGTTCACCGGCCCGCTGGAGCGCCGGCTGGCGGCGAAGGGCTTCGAGGTGGTCGACGGCTTCACGGCCCGCGGCCATGACACCTGGCTCCCCTTCCGGCCGGTCGGCGGGATCAACAAGCAGCGCCCCGACGCCCGCGACCTGGCGGCGGCCGGGGCCTTCGCCACCCGCCTCGCCGCCCGCCTCGACCCCCGCCCGGGCGCGACCCGCTGACCCCCGCGTCGGGCGCGGCCTCCGCTCGCGCCCGACGCCCCCGCCCGGGCACCCGCACCGACGCGGGCGACCGTCCCCGCAGGAATGGCATCGATTCGAGGTACATCGAGGAGAGGTAGCACGATCAGCGCCCCAGGGCGCATCATGGGGCGCACTTCGACGAAAGGGCTCCGACCGTGCTGACCCTCGCGATCCTCGGCTTCCTGTACGACCAGCCCCTGCACGGCTACGAACTCAAGTCCCGGATCACCGGGTTGACCGGTCACGTCCGCCCGGTCAGCGACGGCGCGCTCTACCCCGCGATCAGCCGACTGGAGAAGGCGTCGTTACTGCGGCGCCGCACCGAACCCGGTACCGGGGCCGTGCCGCGCCAGACCCTGGAGCTGACCGCGGAGGGCCGGTCCGAACTGCTGCGCCGCCTCGCCGACCCGGAACAGGGCGACATCACCGACCAGATCCGCTTCTTCACCCTCGTCGCGTTCCTCCACCAACTGGCCGACCCGCCACGGCAGGCCGCCGTGCTGCGCCGCCGGCTGGCCTTCCTGGAGGCGCCGAGCAGCTTCTTCTACGACGGGGAGGGCCGTCCGATCACCGCCGAACGGGAACCGAACCCGTTCCGGCGCGGCATGCTGCTGGTCGCCCACGCCTCCGGCACCGCCGAACGGGCCTGGCTGGCGCAGACCCTCGCCGCCCTGGCCGCCCCGACGGACCGTCCGGGCGGCGAAGGCCGCTAGGGCGTGTCTGACAATTCGCGTCGGATCAGCGCGCGGGGTCGGGCGCCCGGCTGGGCGTGCCGGCAGGTCGTCCTCGTACTGGGCGTACTTGGGCGATCTGCCGGTGCGTCCAGGCGGGATGCCCGACACCGCGCGCCCGGCGGGAATTGTCAGACACGCCCTCGACCCCCGACTCCCAGCGCGACGGATTCCGCTGACGCGCGGGGCCGGGGCGTCGCGGCTACCGTGGGACCAGAAGTCGTCCTCCGCCGGCGGGACCGGCGGGACGCCACTCGTACGACCCGGGAGAAACCGTGGCTACAGGCAAGGTCAAGTGGTTCAACGCCGAGAAGGGCTTCGGCTTCATCGAGCAGGACGAGGGCGGCCCCGACGTCTTCGTGCACTTCTCGGAGATCGCGGCGGGTCCGGGCTCCTTCCGTTCCCTGGAGGAGAACCAGCGGGTGGAGTACGACGTCACCCAGGGCCAGAAGGGGCCGCAGGCCTCGAACGTCAGGGTGCTCTGACGTCGGGCCGCTCCGAAGCAATTCCGTCACCGAGGGGCCGGGAGGACGCGATGAGCCATCGTCACACCTTGAGCGTGCTCGACTGGCACGACGACGGGTCCTCCACCTCGTCCGTCTGGGTCGTCAGCGCCGACGAGCGCGAACGCGTCCGGGACTTCCTGGGGCGCGGCCCGGACGTGGAGGGCATCGTCACCCCGGAACAGGCCGACGAGGCGAGGACGATCACCCGTTCCTGGCTGACCTGCGGCGACGGGGACTCCCCGGCCTGACGGCCGGACGGCCCGGCCACCACCGCGCGGAAACGCGGGGCGGTGGCCGGAGGCGTGGGGCGGGGGCGCGCGGCAGGGGCGGCGTACGGCAGGGGCGTGACCTGGGGCTATGGGGCGCGGGCAATCGACCCGCACGCCCCCGTCGAACAGCGCGCCACCGATGCGGAATTGCGGGTTTCCCCAGTCCGCCCCGCGCGCCCCGCCCATCGCTATGATGATCTGCCTCACGACCACGGCGCCTTCCGCGGCGTGACCCACCGCCGCGCCCCGCCCGCCCTGGAGGCAGCCGTGCCCAGTGAAGTGACCGCAGCCGTCGGCCCCGCCCCGCGACGCCGGGACGACATCCCCGGCTGGTTCTTCGGCCTCGACCGGGCCGCGTTCGCCCACCTGCTCTCCGCCCAGACCGCGGCCGGGGTCACCGGGGACGTCCTGGAGCTCGGCAGCTACCTCGGCCGCAGCGCGGTGCTGCTCGGCGACCACCTCCAGCCGGGCGAACGGCTGACCGTCTGCGACCTGTTCGACTCCGACGCGGGTGACGCCGACAACGCCGCCGAGATGGCGATGTCCTACCGCAAGACGCTCACCCGCAGCGCCTTCGAGTCCAACTACCTGGCGTTCCACCGGGAGTTGCCCGAGATCGTCCAGGCACCCACCTCGGTGCTGGCGGACGGGCGGATCCCGGCGGGCAGCTGCCGGTTCGTCCACGTCGACGCCTCGCACCTGTACGAGCACGTCAGCGGGGACATCCTGGTGGCCCGGGCCGCGCTCGGCGAGCACGGCCTGGTCGCACTGGACGACTACCGCTCCGAGCACACCCCGGGCGTCTCCGCGGCGGTCTGGGAGGCGGTCTTCACCGGGGGGCTGCACCCGGTGCTGCTCACCCCGATGAAGTTCTACGGCACCTGGGGCGACGCCGGCGCCGCCCGCGAGGTCCTGCTGGAGCGCGACTGGCGGGCCGAGGGCTACACCGTGGACGAGGACACCATCGCCGGGCGGCGGGTGCTCCGGCTCAACTACCAGGTCAAGACGCCCGCACAGCTCTCCCGCTCCGGGCCGCGCCGACTGGCCCTGGACCTGCTCCCGCCGGTGGCCACCCGGGCGACCCGCCGGGTGCTGCGGACGCTGCGCGAGCGCCGCGACGTCCGGCCCGCCCCGGGCAGCTGAGCCGCCGGCTACGCCCTGTCGCCTTAGCCTCAACTCCCTGTCACCGCACGGAACTTCGGCCCCGGAACCGCCGCACTGCGGAGCTCCGGGGCCGCTTCGTGTCCAGACGGTCGACCCGCCCGCGTGTACATGTCATACGATTCATGCACGATCTGACGCTCATTCACCCATACGAGTGATACCACAGTAAAGATTTGCCCATGGAAACCTAAAGACTGCATAGTGAGGACACGCCAACTCGGACCGACAAAGGTCGAGTTGAGGAATTTCCGTCGCGAGTAGGGAGAAACCCTTGTTGCACGGTTCCAACGCCTCCGGCCCTGGTCAGCGCCTTCGCTCGGAGATCGCCGGCCCCGGCACCACCCCCCTGATCGGCGTTCACGACATGTACTCGGCCACCATTGCCGCCGGGCACTACAACGGAATGTTCGTCTCCGGCTTCGGCTTCGCCGCCTCCTACTACGGCCTGCCGGACATCGGCTTCATCGCGTGGCCCGACATGGTGGCCTTCGTCGAACGACTGCGCGGTGCTTTTCCGGAACACCATCTCCTGGTCGACATCGACGACGGCTACGTCGACCACGAGGTCGCCTGCCACGTGGTGCGCCGGCTCGAGCGGATCGGCGCCTCGGGCGTGATCCTGGAGGACCAGAAGCGCCCGCGCCGCTGCGGCCACGCCGAGGGCAAGCAGGTCCTCCCGCTGGAGGAGTACCTCGAGAAGCTCGAACTCGTCCTCGCCAACCGCACCGACCTCCTGGTGGTCGCCCGCACCGACGCCACCGAGGAGCAGGACATCCTGCGCCGGGCCCGCGCGCTCGCCGAGACCGACGCCGACGTGGTGCTGGTCGACGGCGTGCGCAGCGAGGAGTGGATCCGCCGGATCCGCAAGGAGGTCGGCGACAAGCCGCTGCTGTTCAACCAGATCGCGGGCGGGAAGTCCCCCCGGCTGTCGCTCTCCGAGCTGACCGAACTCGGGGTGGACGTGGCGATCTACAGCACGCCCTGCCTGTTCGCGTCCCACCGGGCGATCGACGAGGCGCTCGTCGGGCTGAAGAACGACGACGGGCGGCTGCCCGCCACGGCCGAGCAGGCCCGCCCGGTCGGTGTGCGGGAGTCCACCGAGCTGCTGGAGCAGAACATCACGCGTTCCCGCGGACCGCTGGCGGTGGCCGGGTGAGGACCGCCGCGCTGGGGCTGGCCGGAGCGTGCGCACTGCTCGCGACCGGCGCAGCCCCGGCCGCGGCGGGCGGCACGCTGATCACGGTGGTCGACAACTCCGGGGCCGACTCCTGGCTGGAGGTCGACCGGACGGCCAACCTCCCGTTCGGCAGCGGCTCGGCGGGCAGCGACCACGACGGTGCCGGTTCGCTGGTCGGCGGACTGCTGGGCCCCGCACCGTCGGCCGCACCCGCCCCGGCGCCCGGGGGTGGGCCGTGACGGAGCTCCGCGGCGGCGCCGCCCCGCCGCGCCGCGCCCGGCCGGGCAGGCCGGACCCGTACCTGCTGGCCCTGGCCGGGACGGTCGGACTGGCCGCGCTCCTCCCGGTCTCCGGCGCCTCGGCCCGGGTCGCCGCGACGGCGTGCGACATCGCGGTGGCCCTGCTGTTCTTCCTCTACGGGGCCCGGCTGTCCACCCGGGAGACGCTGGCCGGGCTGCGCCACCTGAGGCTCCACGGGCTGGTGCTGGCCGTCACCTTCGCGTTCTTCCCGCTGCTCGGGCTGGCCACCGCCCTGCTCACGCCCGTGCCGCTGACGGACTCCCTCCAGGCCGGGGTGCTGTTCCTCTGCCTGGTGCCGTCCACGGTGCAGTCCTCGGTGGCGCTCACCGGCGCCGCCGGGGGCGACGTCCCGGCGGCGATCTGCGCGGGGACGTACTCCAGCCTCGCCGGACTGCTGCTCACCCCCCTGCTGGTCGCCGGACTGCTGGGCTCGCACGCCGGGCTGTCGGCGGACGGGCTGCTGCGGATCGGGCTCCAACTGCTGGCCCCGTTCCTGCTCGGGCAGCTGCTGCGGCCGTGGATCGGCGGCCTGGTCGCCCGTCACAAGCGGGTGTTGACGCCGGTGGACCGCGGCTCGATCCTGCTGGTCGTCTACACCGCGTTCAGTGCGGCGGTCGCCCAGGGCATCTGGCACCAGGCGACGCCCTTCGCCCTGCTCGGCCTGGTCGTGGTCCTGCTGGCACTGCTCGCCGCGACGCTGGCGGCCACCGGGCTCGGCGCGCGGCTGCTGGGGCTGGACCGCCCGGCCGCGATCGCGGCGATGCTCTGCGGCTCGCAGAAGAGCCTGGCCAACGGGCTGCCGATGGCCACCGTGCTGTTCGGCCCGGAGGCGGGGCTGATGGTGCTGCCGCTGATGGCCTACCACCAGCTCCAACTGGTCGTCGGCACCGTCCTCGCCGGACGCTGGTCCCGCTCGCCCGGGCCCGCCCCGGCCGACGGACCGCCGCCCGCCGAGCTCAGTCGGACGGGCGGGCCGCCAGCGCACGCCTGATCCCCCGGCGCAACCGGCTGGAGGCACCCGGCAGGTGCCCCAGCCGGTTGAGCCGTTCGGCCGTCACCTCCGGCCGCCGGGCCAGCAACAGGACGGCGGCATAGGGCCGTTCGCCCTCCCGCAGCCGTTCGGCCACCACCTCGACCAGCCCGTCCAGGACCTCGACCGTGAGGTCGGGGCGGGCCGCGATCAGTGCCGGCAGGCAGTTGTCGTTCCAGGTGGAGTTCCGCCGGACGGCCAGCGCGGCGAGCGCCTCGGCGGGTGCGGCGGGGTTCCGGGCGATCGCCTGCCAGACGAACGGGTAGTCGCACCGGACCAGCACCCGCAGCACCTCGGGGTCGGTGCTCCGCTCCGCCAGCCGCCGGTATTCCCCCGGTTCGTGCAGCCGCCGCAGCGCCTCGACGCCGTCCAGCGCGTCCGTCCCGTCCATCGCTCCCCCTCGTTCGTGTCGAAGGGGAACTCTAGCTCCGGGCGGGTGGAACGGGCTCGGCCGTCACCGGACGTAGTAGGGGCGCTGGTGGGCGGCCACCGGCGCGGACTGGTAGGTCCAGACCCCGGCGGCCGGGGCGTCCCCGATCAGCTGGGCGAGGTCGCGGGCGGCCTCCTCGGCCGGGTTGCCGAGCTCCAGCCGGACCCGGCCGGCGGTACGGTCGTCCAACGCGTAGTAGCGGTACGGCTGGTGGACGTTGAGCGGGCCGGCGAGCAGCTTCCCCTCGTCGTCGGTGCCGTAGCCGGTGATCGGGGTGTTGCTCACCGCCTCGGGGGTGAGACCGACCAGGTCGACGTCCAGGGCGAGGATCTCCTCCTCGTGCCGGTGCAGCCCGTCCGCCCCGAGCTCGGCCCGGCGGCAGGAGACGCTCCACCGTTCCTGCACGGCGGGCGCGTTGAGCGAGGGCAGGGTGGTCGCGAACCAGCCGGGGTGCTTGGGCTCGGCGTACAGCCGGCGCCCGGCGTCGATGGCCAGCGGGTTGTCGCACAGCACGTGCAGCCGGGCGATGCCGAGCAGTTTGGTCTGGTCGTGGCCCCGGGCGTACTGGCCGTAGTCGACCAGCGGGATGCGCTCCTCGGCGAAGGCCGGGTGGGCGATCAGGTTGATCTCCAGTTCCTCGGTGATGCCACCGCCGTTCGGGTACTGGGCGAAGTACAGCTGGTAGTTGAGCGACACGCAGGCCCCGCCGTCGAAGGCGGCGACGGTCAGTCCGGGGTGGCGCTTGGCGAGCAGGCGACGGGCCCGCTCGGGCTCCACCAGGTAGTCGACGCCGATGTTGTGCAGCGCGCCGTAGTGGAACGGCAGGTGGTAGGGCTCCGGGACGGGCGGCAGCGGCAGGCCGGTCATGAGGGCTCCGAGGGCGGGGAGGGTGCGCGGGGCACGGAGGAGGGCGGGGAGAGGGTCGCCGGCCGCCGCAGCGCCAGCAGGTCCTGGTGCATCCGTTCGGCGCTGCGCAGGGCGAGGGCGGCCATGGTGAGCGAGGGGTTGGAGGTGCCGAGCGAGGGCATCGAGCCGCAGCCGACGGCGTACAGGTTGGGGTGGTCCCAGCAGCGCTGCCACTGGTCGACCACCGAGGTGCCGGGGGCGTCGCCCATCACGTGGGTGCCGCCGGCGTGGCCGGCGCCCCGGTAGCCGTACACCTCGCCCCGGTGCTCCAGCCGGCCGGGCCAGCCGCGGCCCGGGTAGGCGGTGTGGTCCTCGGCGCCCAGCAGGGCGAACACCTGGTCGGAGACGGCCCGGGCGGAGGCCATGCCCTCGCGGACGTACTCGTCCAGGTCGTAGCGGATCGCCGGGACGGGCAGCCCGAGCGGGTCGCGCCGGTCCGGGTCGAGGGTGACCCGGTTGCCCGGGTCGGCGGTCTGCTCCAGCTCGCACTGGAACGCGAACTGACGCCCCAACCGGTCGCCGAGCCGTTCCCGCAGCTCCTTGCCGCGCAGTCCGGCGGCGAGCAGCGCGGCCGTCTCGGCCTCGGGGCCGCCGCCGACCCAGGACCAGCCCCAGTTGCCGATCTCGATCCGGAACGGCGCCCGGCGGCGGCGCGCCCCGCCGAAGCGGAACGCCTCCAGTCCGCTGGTGGAGCCCGGCCCCCGGTAGGGGCCGACCGGTCCGGGCATCAGGCCCCAGGTGAGCAGCACGGGGTGGTCCATCAGGTTCCGGCCGACCTGGTCGCTGCGGTCGGCCAGGCCGGACAGCAGCAGCAGTCTGGCGTTCTCGATCGCGTGCGCGGCGAGCACCACGAGGTCCGCGGTGACCCGGTGCGCGGTGCCGCCGGCCAGGTACTCGACTCCGGTGCTCCGGCCGGTCACCGGGTCGGCGAGCACCCGGGCGACCACCGCGCCGGTGCGCAGTTCGACGGCGGGCGACCAGCGGGCCTGGGTGCGCAGCGGGGTGTACTTGGCGCCGGTCGGGCAGACCGGGACGCAGCTGGCGCTGCCCGCGCAGGGCGGGCCGTGGTCGGCGCCGTCCGCGCGGCGGGGCCGGGTGGGCAGGCCGTTGCGGGCGTGCGGGGTGGCCGTGACGGCGAGCCGGGCCGGGCCGGGCGCGGCGGGGTCGCGCACCGTGCGGCCGTCCAGGGCGCGGGCCAGCTGCCGGTCGAGGTAGCTGGCCGGGATGGGCCGCATCGGGAAGGCGTAGCCGTCCGGGAGCGGCAGGCCGACGGCCCGGCGCTGGTCCTCGGCGTCGGCGGCGACGCCGAGTTCCCGCTCGGCCTCGCGGTAGTGCGGTTCCAGGTCGTGGTAGCCGATCGGCCAGTTGCGGCCGCGGCCGAGGTCGCCGGTGCGGAAGTCCTCGGGGTGCATCCGCGGGGCGAGCCCGGTCCAGACCAGGCCGGTGCCGCCGTTGGCGCGCAGGTAGCCGCTGGCGTAGGGCAGCGGGCCGTGCTGCCGGAGGTAGCCGGTGGCGGTGAAGCCGCCGTCGGGGAGACCGGTGAGGTCGGCGGCGTCGGGTGACGGCGCGTCGGGGCTGTGCGGGTACGCCGCGATGGGCGGGCCGCCGCCGGCCGCCCGGTGGGCGGCGGCGGTCTCCGCGGCGGGGGGCGCGGTCCGGCCGGCCTCCAGCACCAGGACCCGCCAGCCCTGCGCGCCGAGCCGCTGGGCGACCAGGCTGCCGGCGAAGCCCGCGCCGACCACGACGGCGTCCCAGTGCCCGGCGTCCCGGCCCGCGGCGTCCCGAATCCCGGCGTCCCGACCCGTGGGGTGCGGGGAACCGGCCGTCACTGCTCGCCCCCGCGCGGCGCCTCGGCCCAGCTGCCGTGGCCGGGCGCGGCGGCCCCGGGAGGGTCGGCCCGGAAGGTCCGCCAGACCAGGCCCCGGTCGTGGGCGCGCGCGGAGGAGGGGGCCTCGCCGGGCCAGGAGCCGACGTACCAGAGGTGGACGAGCGCGTGCTCGTCGCGGACCCGGTGGGCCAGGGCGGTGCGGTGGTGCTCGTCCGCCATGCCGGTGGCGCGCAGTTCGGGGACGTCGAAGCCGGTCAGTTCGGCGCAGACGCGCAGGAAGTCGTCGAGGTCGGCGAGCTCGTCCTCCTCGACCGGCCCCCAACTCCCGTACGGGTCCTCGGCGGTGTACGGGTAGGCGGGCCCGTACGGGTCCTCGGCCGTCGGCTCCGGCGGGTCGTCGGCCCGGTACGGTGCTCCCGGCGGGTCGTCGGCCCGGTACGGTTCCTCCGTCGGCTGCTCTGCTCTGCGGTCGTCGGACACGGACACCCGGGCACCCCCGTGATCGACATCGAGTGGCCAAGACATGACAGCCGGGTGCCGGGACGGCACGATCCGCCTGTTCAGCGCGATCCTGCCGCCCGGGCGGACCGCCGGGGAACCGCTTGCGCGAATGTGCCCGGTCTTGATCAGTCTCTGACCGATTAGCACCCCTACGGCGAAGGCCCTGGACCGCTTCCGCTCAGCCCAGCGCCCGGACCGCCGCCAGCACGTCCAGGCCGAGCGCCGGGTCCGCGTCCTCGGGCAGGTTGACGGACAGCCGGGTCACCAGCCCCGCGTACCGGCGGTGGATCTCCCGCGCGGCCTCCTCCACCGTGCCGGACACCGCGAAGGTGTCGAACACCTCGTCGGAGATCAGCGCCGTCATCTCCGCCCAGCGCCCGCGCACCGAGTGGGTGTGCAGCTCCTCCTGGAGCCCCTCCCAGCCGTGCTGCGCCAGCACCGGACGGTAGGCCGGGGTGGAGGCGTAGAACGCGAGCCGCTCCCGCACCCCGGCCCGGTTGGCCGCCAGCTCCTCCGCCGTCCGGCCGGTGGCGGTGAGCACGTTGCCGACCACCTCGAACGGCCGGGCGGTCCACGCGGCCCCCTCGGCCTCCGCCCGCGCCCGCTCCTCGGTCAGCCCGGGCAGCACCTGCTCGGCCAGGTAGGCGGTGGAGGAGAACGGGTGGCCCAGGAAGCCGTCGGCCACCGCCCCGGCGGTCCGGGTCATCAGCGGCCCGACGCCCGCCAGCAGGATCCGGGGCACCCCGGCCGGCACCGGGTCCGGCGAGAAGACCGGCGTCATCACCGTGTGGGTGTAGAACTCCCCCCGGAACCGCAGCCGTTCACCGGTCTGCCAGCTGTGCCAGATCGCCCGCACCGCGTGCACGTACTCCCGCATCCGGGCCGCCGGACGGTCCCAGGGCATCCCGAAGCGCTTCTCGATGTGCGGCCTGACCTGCGAGCCCAACCCGATGACGGCCCGCCCGCCGGAGGCCGCGTGCAGCCCCCAGGCCTGGTAGGCCAGCGTCATCGGGGTCCGGGCGAAGGCGACCGCGATGCCGGTGGCCAGCTCGATCGACCGCGTGCGGTCGGCGGCCCGGGCGAGCTGCAGGAACGGGTCGTACGCGGTCTCGGCGACCACCAGCCGGTCCATGCCCCAGCGTTCGGCCTGCTCGGCGGCGTCGAGGATGCCCGCCGGGTGCCCGGAGGCGGTGGCGTCGAGGCGGAGGGCGGCGGGTCGGTCCATGCGGGTGCTCCTGGTCACGGGCTGGCGTGCCGCGCCACTGCGGCGGCTCCGGCCCAGCCTGCCACGCCGTCACCGGCCGGCCGCCCCGCCCTCCCCCGCCCCCGCGCTCCCGCCCGCGCCGGTGCCCCCGCCCGGGCCGGAGCCCTCCCCCGTGAACAGCCGGTCCAGGTGCCCGTCCACGGCCGTCAGCACCGCCTCCGGCCCGACCACGCTCAGCTCCAGCAGGGTGCTGAACCCGGTCAGCGCGAGCAGCAGGTCGGTCTCCGCCACCGGGTCGCGGTCGGCCCCGACCAGCCCGTCGGCGATCGCCTGCCGGACCACCTGCTCGACCGCCGCGCGCCCCTGGAGCAGCCCGGTCCGGGCCCGCGCCCGGACCTCCTCGTCGTGCAGCGCCTCCAGCACGTAGGCGGCGCCCATCCGACTGGTCACCCGGGAGCCGGCGTGCAGCGGCAGCAGTTCGAGCAGCATCGCCCGCAGCACCGCGCGCGGGTGCGGCCGCCCGCCCAGCTCCGCCAGCGCCCGGGCGACCCGCTGCCCGCTCTGCTCCCCGGCCAGGTCCATCGCGAAGCCGAGCAGCTCGGCCCGGGAACCGAAGTAGTGCTGGAGCTGCCCGAGCGAGATCCCCGCCTCCTGGGCCACCTCGCGCAGCGTCAGGTGCCGGGCGCCGCGCTGCTCCACGACCCGCCACAGCGCGCGGGCGATGGTCTCGCGCCGCTCCTGGTGGTCCACCTGCTTGGGCATGGCCGGGCGCTCCTCCGCGGTTCCGCTTCTCCGTACAGTTGACATAATACAGTTGACCGACAACGCTGGGGGCATTCCGAGGGAGGAGTGCCCCGATGCTCGTACAACCCGTCGCCCGCACCACCGAAGGAACCGTCCGCGGCCGCCTGGACCGCGGCCTCGCGGTCTTCCGCGGCGTCCCGTACGGCCGGCCGCCGGTCGGCCCGCTCCGCTTCGCCGCCCCCGTCCGGCCCGAGCCCTGGGACGGCGTCCGGGACGCCCTCGACCACGGCCCCGTCGTCCCCCAGTCCGGTCCGCTGCAGGCCGAGCCGACCACCGGGACGGACTGGCTGACGCTCAACGTCTGCACCCCGGACCCGGGCGCCGCCGGCCTGCCGGTGCTGGTCTGGATCCACGGCGGCGGCTTCATCTCCGGCACCGCCAACGACCCGCTGTACGACCCGACCGCGCTGGCCCGGGCCGGCCTGGTCGTGGTGACCGTCAACTACCGGGTGGGTGCCGAGGGCTTCCTGCTGCTCGACGGCGCCCCCGCCAACCGCGCCTTCCTCGACCAGGTGGCGGCCCTGGAGTGGGTGCAGCGCAACATCACCGCGTTCGGCGGCGACCCCGACCGGGTCACCGTCGCCGGCCAGTCGGCCGGCGCCTCCTCGGTCGCCGCACTGCTCGCCATGGACCGGGCCCGCGGCCTGTTCCGACGGGCCGTCGCCCACTCCGTCGGCGCCAACCTCGCCACCCCGGCGCTGGCCGCCGAGGTCACCGCCGCCCTGGCCGAGCAGCTCGGCACCGCCCCCACCGCCGCCGCCCTCGCTCGGACCGACCCCTGGCGGCTGGCCGCCGCCGTCACCGAGCTCGGCACCGCGCTCCCCGGCCACCTCCCGCGCTGGGGGCGGCTCGCCCAGACCGGCGTCGCCACCGTCCCGGTGGTCGACGGCGAGGTCCTGCCCGAGGAACCCTGGACCGCACTGGCCGCCGGACGGGCCGCCGGCACCGAGCTGCTGGTCGGCCACACCCGCGACGAGTTCCGGCTGTTCGCCGTCCTGGCCGGCCGGCACGGCACCTTCACCGACGCCGAGGCCGACACCGCCCTCGACCTGCTCGCCCCGCGCCCCGGCGGCCCCGCCGCCTACCGCGCCGCCCTCCCGGGCGCCACCCCCGAGGACCTGCTCACCACCGTCATGTCCGACGCCCTGTTCCGGATGCCCTCGCTGCACCTGGCCGAGGGCAACACGGCGGCCGGCGGCACCTCGTACCTGTTCGAACTCGCCTACCCCGCCCCCGCCCTGGGCGGACTCTTCGGCCCCTGCCACGGCCTGGACGTCCCGCTGGCCTTCGGCAGCCTGGACAGCCCGCCCGCCCGGCACTTCCTCGGCGACCCGACCGCCCCGGAGGCCGTCGAGGTCTCCCGGGAGCTCCAGCGGGCCTGGGTCGGCTTCGTCACCACCGGCGATCCCGGCTGGGCCCCGCACGAACCGCGGGAGCAGCTCACCCGGGTCCTGAACGCCCCCTCGGCGACCGTCCGCTACCCGGAGCAGGCCTCCCGCACCATCTGGACCGGGGGCGGTCCCACCGCCTACGACCTGGCCTGAGCCCCCTCGGCCCCCTGGGCCTCCGAGCCCCGGCCCCCGGGCCCCGAGCCCCGTCAGCGGGCCCGGTGGCGCGCCCCGACGACCGTCGTCGGGGCGGGCCACCGGGCCCGGCCGCCCGCTACCGACCCGCCGTGGGCCGTGGCTGCGGCACCGGCAGGGACCGGCGCCGCCCGGCGCCGCGCCGGTGGGCGAGCCAGATGCCCAGCACGGCGAGCCCGGTCACCGGCCAGGTCGAGACGGACAGCGGGCCCGCCAGCAGCGGGTCGACCACCCGGCCCGACACCGCACGGGTGAGGGGCAGGGTGAACTCGTTGAGCGACAGGTGCGCCGCGACGGCCGCCCACACCGACCCGGTGGACAACCGGATCGTGGCGATCACCGTGCCGAGCAGCATCGCGGTCACCACGGCGACGGGCACGCCCAGCACCGCCGGGTGGCCGGGGTAGCTCCCGCCGAGCGCGGTCATCGGCACGTGCCACGCGCCCCAGATCGCGCCGCCGAGCAGCAGCCCCCGGATCCTGCCGTGACGGAGCAGCCGCGGCAATAGGTAGCCCTGCCAACCGAGTTCCTCACCGAAGTAGAGCGGAACGGACAGCAGCGCACTCAGCACCAGGGCCCCGACCGCGCCCGGCCCGGGCAGGTGCGCGGGGGCGTACCAGCCGACCGCCGTGGCCAGCGCGAGCCCGGTGGCGGTCAGGGCCGGTGGGATCGTCAGGGCGACGGCGACGGACCGGAGTTCACGCCGCCACGGGGTGGCCCTGGTCAGCCCGAGGATCCGCGCGGCCCGGCGCGGCCCCCGACCGCGCGCGGTGAGGCCGAAGGCGGTCAGCGCGGGCACCAGCATCATCAGGACCATGCACAGCGCGGCGAGCCGGGGCGTCCCCTGCCCGGCGCTGGTCCGGCGCAGGCCGTCCGCCCAGAGCGGGACCATGGTGATCCACGCACCGACGAAACTGATCGTCAGGAAGAGCAGGAGATCGGCTCGGGAGCGGCCCGGAGCGGTCGTCGCTTCCGTGGTCGTCGGTTCAGCGGTCGTCGGTTCAGCGGTCATCGGTTCAGCGGTCATCGGTTCAGCGGTCGTCGGTTCAGCGGTCGTCGGTTCCATGGCCGTGACGCTAAGGACCGCGGGCCGGCCGGGGCGATCGCGCAGGCCCGTCGATCGATGGTGTAGCACGCTCCACTGCGCCGGGGCCGGGCAGCGGCAAGACTGGGCGGCGTGAACGACTCGTCAACGATGCGGGCACGCACGGCGCGTGCCGCCCGGGCCGCCGGATACTGCGCGGCCGTGCTCGGCCGGGCCCTGGCCCTGGTCGTGCTGGTGCCCGTCCTGATCTACTCGGCCGTCCTCTGCCTGGTCGGCCTGGGACTGCTCGTCCTGCCGCACGAACTCCGGCTGCTGCGCCGGCTGGCCGACCGCGAACGCGCCCGGCTGGGACGGTGGGCGACGCCCGTGCCACCGGCCGGGCCGCACGCGCGGCGCCGCCTGGTACCGGTGCTGTCGGATCCGGCCACCGGCCGCGACCTGCGGTGGGCGGCCGCCATGGCGGTCGTCGGCACCGTGCTCGGGCTGCTCGGCACGGCGCTGTTCCTCTTCCCGGCGGCCGTGCTGGTGCTCGGGTGCCTGTGGTGGCTGTTCCCCGTGGACGATCCGATCAGGCTGATCCTGAACGTCCCGATCGACAGTTGGGGCTCCGCCCTCTACGCCGGAGTTCCGCAGTTCCTGCTCAGCCTGCTGCTCGCCGTGGCGGGCCCGCCGCTGCTCGCCGGGGCAGCCGCCGCCGTGAACCGGTGGCTGCTCGCCCCCTCGGCCGCCGCGGTGCTCGCCGAACGCGTGTCGACGCTGGACCGGACCCGCACCGGGGCGCTCGACGCCCACGGCGACGAGCTGCGCCGGATCGAGCGCGACCTGCACGACGGCACCCAGGCCCGGCTGGTGTCACTGGCCATGCAACTCGGGCTCGCGGAGCGGACGCTGGGCACCGATCCGACCGCCGTCGGCCCCCTGCTCACCCGGGCCCGGGAGGGCGCCGAGGAGGCGATGGCCGAACTGCGCGACGTGCTGCGCTCGGTCTACCCGCCGATCCTCGCCGACCGGGGCCTCGCCGGTGCGGTCGCGGCGGTCGTCGCCCGCTGCCCGGTGCCCGCCACCCTCGCGTTCGGCGACCCCGGCGACCCCGGCGGGCCCGACCGCCCCGACGGGCCCGACCACCTCGGCGACGTACCGGCGCGGATCGAGGTGGCCGTGTACTTCGTCGTCACCGAAGCGCTCACCAACGCGGCCAAGCACGCCCGGGCCGGCTCCGTCTCGGTCACCCTGGCCCGGGCCGGCGGCACGCTCCGCGCGCGGATCACCGACGACGGCCGCGGCGGCGCGGCCGAGGGCGGCGGCACCGGACTGCGCGGCATGCGGCAGCGCATCGAGGCGGTCGACGGCACCCTGCGGGTCCAGAGCCCGCCCGGGGGGCCCACCGTGATCACCGTGGAGTGCCCGTGCGGATCGTGATCGCCGAGGACAACGCGCTGCTCGCCCAGGGGCTCACCGCGCTGCTGGAGGCCCTGGGGAACCAGGTGCTCGCCACCACCGGGGACGCCGAGTCCTTCGTGGCGGCCGCCGTCACCCACCGGCCGGACGTGGCGATCGTGGACGTCCGGCTCCCGCCGTCCTTCACCGACGAGGGGGTCAGGGCCGCGCTGCGCGCCCGGCAACAGCTCCCCGGCCTGCCGATCCTCGTCCTCTCCCAGTACGTCGAGGACACCTACGCCCGGGAGCTCCTCGACGACGGCGCCGGCGTCGGCTACCTGCTCAAGGACCGGGTCGCCCGCGTCGACGACTTCCTCGACGCGTTGCACCGCGTCGCGGCCGGCGGCACCGCGCTGGACCCGGACGTGGTCCGGCAGTTGCTCGCCACCCGCGGCAACCCGCTGTCCCGGCTGACCGAGCGCGAACGCGAGGTGCTCGCGATGATGGCCCAGGGGTACGGGAACTCCGAGATCGCCGCCCGCCTGGTCGTCACCGAGAGGGCCGTGCACAAGCACGTCGGGAACATCTTCGGGAAGCTCGACCTCCCGCCCGAGGACAGCGGCGACCGCCGCGTGCTCGCGGTCCTCGCCCACCTCGGCGCCCCCCAGCGCCGGGGCCGGCCGTGAGGGCCGCCCGGTGGGCCCTCACGCCGTCCGCGGCCGGCGCTCAGCGGGACGGCGGGTGGGCGACCGGGGCTCGGAGCGACGACAGGTACGCGGCGGTCAGCTCGGGCGTGGCCAGCCAGGCGGCGTGATCGCTCGGCTCGGCATAGGTGTTGGCGAGGCGGCGGGCGACCGCCGGGTGTTCCGCCGCGGCCGCGAAGACGCCCTGGAGGTGGTCCGGCATGGTGAGCATCGCGGCGGTGAACCCGACGGTGTGGCGGGCGTGCTGCTGCCAGAACCGTTCGGAGGTGCGGCACATCCAGTCGGCCGTGAACGGGGCGTCGCCGTGCTCGCGGATCGCCCGGCGGTACGCCTCGGCGGCGCGGGCCGCGCCGTTGGCGCCCTGGCCGGTGATCGGGTCGTTGACCACCACGGCGTCACCCAGACCCAGCACGTGCACGGCGTCGACGCCGGAACCCAGTTCGGCGACCGGGCGGCGGACCGTCGGGGTCACCGCGCCCGACAGGCCGGCGCCGGCGTCGGTCGGCTCGGCGTCCCGCCAGAGTTCCGCCTCCCAGGGCAGGTACTCGGCCAACAGGGCGCGGATCCGGTCGAGTTGGGCGTCGACCGCGGGTCCGTCGCCGAACACGTCCAGCGGGCTGCCGGGCAGTGCCTCCCAGAGCAGGATGTCGCAGGGGCCTGAGCGGGTCAGCGCGGGCTGGAGGTAGAGCTCGCCCAGGCCGGGCAGGGCGTGCATCCGGGCCCGGGGCCCGGCCGCCGGGTCGGGCGCGCCGACGCCGTGGGCGTACAGACAGGACAGCGCGCGCTGCGGCCGGTCGAACGGCGAGCGGGCGGCGTCGCGTTCGAAGATCCCGGCCAGGTCGCCGCGGCCGACCGCGACCACCGTCAACTGGTGCTGCCGGGCCAGCCGGTGCAGCCCGGCCCGGTCCAGCGAACGGTACTCGACCCGGCCGCCGCGCTCGGCGAGCAGTTCCAGCCAGCGGGCCAGCTTGATCCGCTGGTCCACCGACCGGGCCGGCTCGTCCAGGGTCATGGTGAACTCCAGCGCCCGGGTGGCCGGCGGCGCCACCAGCGTCGCCTCGACCGAGGACACCGCCGGGGCCCGGTCCGCCCACAGGTCCAGCCCGGCCGCCGCCTCGATCCGCTGTGCCGGGCCGAACATCGCCTGGGTGGACAGCACCCGCCCGCCCCGCAGTTGCTCCGGAGTGCGCTCGGCGACCAGCGTCACCTCGTACCCGTCGGCCACCAGCCCGAGCGCGAGTTGCAGGCCGGCCTGGCCGGCTCCGACGACGGCGATCCGGCGCATACGGCGGCCTCCCGGTGGTCTGCCGACGGCCCGTGGGGCCCGTCGACGGCGCGGACAGGGTGCGAGCGGGGTGGGAGCGCGTCGACCGTACCGAACGTGTCGAACGCATCAAGCAGGCACAGTAGCCGAGTCACCGTGCCACCGGCAGGGGCCGGGCGGGATCGGCGCGCCGGGCCCGGCGGTTCGCCCTCGGCACCGCCCTGCCCTGTTCCGCCCTGCTCTTCCCGGCTCCCGCCCGTCCCTGGCCGCGGGCGCTCAGCCGCCCAGGTGCGCGGCGAGCAGCCGCACCACGGCGTCCAGTTGCTCGGCCACGTAGAAGTGCCCGCCCGGGAAGACCCGCAGGCTGAAGCCGCCGCTGGTGTGCCGCTCCCACTGGGAGACCTGCTCGACCGTGGCGTTGCGGTCGCTCTCCCCCACCAGGCCGGTGATCGGCTGCGGGATGACGGCGTCCGGCGCGGCCCGGTAGGTCTCGATGGCCGTGTAGTCGGCCCGCAGCGCCGGGATGATCAGCTCGCGCAGGGCGGGGACGTCGAGGATCCGCTCGTCCGTCCCGCCGAGCCGGATGATCTCCGCCAGCATCCCGTCGTCGGACAGCGTGTGCACCGAGGTGTCCCGGGGCAGCGAGGGCGCCCGGCCGGCGGACACGAAGAGCCGCTCCGGCCCCGCCAGGCCGTCGCGGGCGAAGCAGCGGGCGACCTCGAAGGCGACCGCCGCACCCATGCTGTGCCCGAAGAAGAGGACCGGCCGGTCCATCCACTCCCGCAGCTCCCGGTAGGCCCGCTCGGCGAGTTCGGGCACCGAGTCGATCGTCGGCTCCGCGAAGCGGTTCTGCCGCCCCGGGTACTGGACGGCGAGCACATCGGCGTACGGCGCCAGCGCGTTGGCGTAGTCCATGTAGTAGCTGGCCGAGCCCCCGGCGTGGGGGAAGATCACGATCCGGGCGGGAGCGAAGTCCGACGGGTTGAACCGGCGGAACCACGGGTTGTCGACGGCTGCGCTGCTGGACATGCGGGGTGTGACCTCTCTCCGTGACGGACGCTGCTCACCCCAGTCTCGCAGTGCACCCGCCGTACCGGGGGAGGTCGGGGGCTGCGATCTGGATCACCCGCCCCGGCGGCTTCCGCGGTTCCGGCCCCGGCCGCCCCGTTCAGTCCTCCGCCGGGTCCTCCCACCGGACCTCCCAGGGATCGACGCCCGCGTCCGGGTCGGTGACCCAACCCGCGGCCAGGACCAGCCCGGAGAGCCGGTGGACGGCCAGGAACCCGAAGGGACGGTCGAAGCCCACCTCGACGATGCGCTGCAGGTGGGGCGGCCTCCGGATGCCGCCCGCACCGGTCACCGCGATCCCGAGGGCCGTCACCGAGGCCGCCCGGAACCCGCGCGCACCGAAGGTCGCGGTGGCCCGCTGGCGCGCGGAGCTCACGAACAGCCGCTCCGTGCCGCCCGAGAGGCCGGGCAGCCGGTCCTCGGTCGGGGAGGCCGTTCCGAGGGTCTCCAGGCCGAACAGCCCGCGACGGGCCAGCAGATCGTGATCGGCCTCGACGGTGAACTGCGGGACGCCCACCACCAGGGCGTCCTGCGGCACGTACCGCCGCCGACTCTCGATCGTCAGCCCCGGGCCGGGAGTTCCGACGGGCAGCCGGTCGGCGGTGGTCCGCCGGTACCGCTGGGCGAGCACGCCGATCCCGGCGGCCAGCACGCGGCCGGGCGCGGTGTCCGGCTCGCCGAGCAGCAGGTGGACACTGATGTCCCCGCGGCCGAGCACCCGCAGTTCGGTCACCGGGCCGTCCGGCGCCTCCAGCAGCGCGGCGCGGTCCAGCAGGGGCGTCATCCGGGACAGTTGGTGGACCCGTCGACCCCAGCCCGCCGGGTCCGGCTCCCGGTAGCCGCCGAGGTCGTCGAACGGCTTGATCCAGTCCGTCCGGACGGTGAGCGCGGCGGCCAGCACCAGCCGGGTGTCCGGGGTCAGGGCGACCGGCACGGCGTCGATCGCGCCGCCCGTCCGCTCGGCCGCCCACCCGTCCAGCAGTGCGCGGTCCCGGTCCGCGTCACCGCTCAGCCGGCCGACCAGGTCGGCCGGGACGCCGACCAGCCACTCCGGGCGGAGCCGGAGCCCGTCACCGCTCCAGACACCGAGCGCGGACCGCACCGCCGGGATGTCCTGCAGCAGGCCCAGCAGTTCGCGGGCACGCTCGGCGGCGGCCGCGCCCGGCAGCCCGAGCGCCTGCGCCAACTCGGCCCGGACGGCCGGGCTTCCGGCCGGGGCCAGCAGCCCGAGCAGCGGCCAGACGCCGGCCGGCATCAGCACCGTCCCCCGCCGGTGGTCGGCCTCGGCCACCCAGCGCTCCCCCAACGCGTTGGCGGCCCGTGCCGCCTCGGCCCTGCCCATGGACTCCCCCGTGCTCGTGCTCGCGGCGGCCGTCGCGGCCGCGGTGCGCCGAGCGTAGGAGGCGCGCAGGTGCCACGGCGATCGGTTTTCCCTCGCCCGGTGAGGTCCTCCACTGCGGGTGGGTCAGGTGGCGCCCCCGCAGCCGGGCGACCTCGCCGACGTCGCGCGGCGGCCGGTGCGGCGAGGGCGTGCCGTCGTCCAGCACCAACAGGGTGCCGGGGGAGCACAGTTCGACCCTGTGGTCGGGGTCGTCACGCTCTCCGCCGCCGTCGCGGCAGAACACGTCGAAGGGCGCGTGCCCGTCGAGCAGCCGCCGGCCCCCGTGCAGCAGCCGCACCCGGGGATCGTCCTCGAACACCTCGGCTGCCTCCCGGACCAGGCGCCCGTCCCGCCCGACCGCGACCAGGCGCCCGTCCGGCCCGGGAGCGCTGCGCAGCCGGGCCGTGCCGACCCCGCGCCGATCGGCCGGGCAGGACCGGACCGCCTGTTCTCCACAGCCCCGGCGCGGACGATCACCGCCCTGGTAGAACTGACGCGGTGAGGATCAAGGGCATCACCTACGACATCGGCACCCCGACCGTCGACGGCTCGGTCACCCGACCGGATCTCGCCGCAGCGACGATCGAACGGGAACTCGCCACCATCGCCGGGGAGTTGCACTGCACCGCGGTGCGGATCACCGGGGACGACCCCGCCCGGCTGCGGCTGGCCGGACGGGCGGCGGTCGGGCTGGGCCTGGCGGTGTGGATCTCCCCGATGGTGCCGAACGCCGACGAGACCGCGACCCTGGCGACGCTCGAGGCCGCAGCCGAGGTCGCCGGGGAGCTTCACCGGGCGGGCGGTGACGTCACCCTGGTCGTCGGCTGCGAGTTGAGCGTCTTCCTGACCGGCCTGGTCCCGGGCGACAGCATCTCCGCCCGCCTCGCCTCGCTGACGGATCCGACGGGCTGGCCGCCGGAGTTCCTCGCGGCCGGCCCGCCGCCGGCCCGGCTCAACGCCTTCCTGGCCACGGCGGCCGCGACCGCCCGCCGGCACTTCGCCGGCCCGGTCACCTACGCCGCCGGCCTCTGGGAGGACGTCGACTGGACGCCGTTCGACCTGGTGGCGGTCGACGCCTACCGGGACGCGGCCAACGCCGACACCCTCCGCACCGACCTCGAAGCGCTGCGCCGGCACGGAAAGCCGGTGGTCGCCGCCGAGTTCGGCTGTGCCACCTTCACCGGGGCGGCGGCGCACGGCAGCGCCGCCTGGATGCTGGTCGACCGCTCGGACGGGACGCGCCGACCACGCCCCGGCCTGGTCCGCGACGAGGCGGCCCAGGCCGCCGAACTGACCTCACTGCTCGACCTGTTGACCACCGCCGGGCTGGCCGGCGCGTTCGTCTTCACCTACATCACCCCCGCCTACCCCACGGCCGACGACCCCGCGGCGGACCTCGACACGGTCGGCTACGGCCTGGTCCGCTCCTGGCCGGACGGCCGCACCACCCCCAAGGCCGCCTTCACCGCCGTCGCCCGCGCCTACGCGGCACCGCGGGCGGGGTGACGCGGGCAGGATGACGCGACGTCGGCGGGCGGCCATGGAACGACCGCTGTCCGACCGGAAAGTGCCAGGACGAGTTCCCCGGGATCGGGCATGATGCCCACCGGCACTCCCCGTGCACCCCTCGAGTCCGGAGCCGTCACCGCCATGCCCGAATGGATCACCGTCACCACCTACCGGAACCGGTCCGGCCGCCCGACGCCGCCGGCCGCCCTCCGCACCTGACTGCGTGACCGGGGCATCGACTGGATGCCCTTCCCTCCGGAGGCGCTCCGCTGCGACGCCCCCTGCGGCATCGGCCCGGACGGCCGCCGGCAGTGCTGGTTCGTCGTACGGGTGGAGGCCGAGGCCCTGCGCCGGCTCGGCCTCCATCCCGACCAGCCGACCGCCGTCGTCGACGGCCCCGGCCCGCCCGGCTGGTGGCACGCCGAGGCGGAACGTCGCGCCCACCGCTGAGCCCGGGCACACCGCCGGCAGGGCCTCCGCCGGTCCTCGACGTCCCCCGGTGCCACCACCCACTAGGCTGACGCGTCGTCACCGACGGGAAGGGCGGGCATGGCAGAGGCTGGTCGGACGCACACCGAACTGGTGCTGGACGGGCTGGCGCGGGATCCGGGGCGGGTGGCCCTGCGCTGTGGCGAGGTGGCGCTGACCGCCCAGGAGTGTCTGGACACGGTGTACCGGCTGGCCCGGGCGCTGGACCGGGTCGGGCTCGGGCACGGCGACGGGGTCACGGTGTTCGCCGGGAACACCCCGGAGGCGCTGCTGGTGCGGCCGGCCGCGAACCTGCTGGGCTGCCGGGTCGCGATGCCCCACCGGGAGCTCCCGGTCACCGACCTGGTGGCGCTGACCGCCTTCGCGGACACCGCGGCGCTGGTGTACGACCCGGTCCGCTGCACCGCGGCGGCCGAGGCGGTGGCCCGGGCGCTCCCGTCCGTCGCCCTCCTCCCGCTCGGCCCGCCCGCCGGCGGGGGGACGACCCGCGGCACCGCGCTCGGCACCGACCTGCTGGACCTCGCCGCGGCCTGCTCACCCGCCCCGCTGGAACCGCGCGGCCGCCCCGAGGACGTGATGGCCGTACGGTTCACCAGCGGCACCACCGGGCGGCCGAAGGGCGTGCTGCGCCGCTTCGCCCGGCCGGCCCGGCCCGCGCTGCTCTCCGGGGCCTGCTTCCTGCTCTGCACCCCGCTCAGCCACGGCGGGGGCGCCACCGCCGACCTCGCGCTGGCGGCGGGCGGGACGGTGGTGCTGCAGGAGGGGTTCGCCGCCGAGGAGGTGCTCGCGGCGGTCGAGCGGCACCGGGTGTCCCGGGCCTACCTGCCGCCGCACCTGCTCTACCGCCTGCTGGACCACCCGCTGCTGGCCACGACCGACACCGGCAGCCTGCGCCGGGTCGGCTACACCGGCTGTCCGCCCTCGCCGCGCCGGCTGGCGGAGGCGACCCGGCGGCTGGGCCGGGTGCTGCACCAGACCTACAGCCTGACCGAGTGCGGGCCGGTCTCCCGGCTGAGCCCCGACGAGCACCTGGACCCGCGGCTGCTGACCACCGCCGGGCGCCCGTACCCGGACACGGAGGTGCGCGTGCTGGACGAGGAGGGCCTGCCGCTGCCGCCCGGGCGGACCGGGGAGATCTGCGTCCGCACGCCGACCGCGATGGCCGGGTACTGGCGGGACCCGGAGTCGACCGGGCGGGTGCTGCGGGAGGGCTGGCTGCACACCGGTGACCTGGGCAGTCTGGACGCCGCGGGCTATCTGACCGTGGCCGGCCGGCGGGACCCGATGGCGATCCGCGAGGGGCACAATGTGTTCCCGCACGAGGTCGAGGAGCCACTGCGGAGCCACCCTGACGTCCGCGAGGCGGTCATGTTCGCCACCGTGGACCCGGACCGGCTGGAGCGGGTGCACGCCGCGGTGGCGGTCGGGCCGCGCTCCCGGGTGACGGCCGAGCAACTGCGCCACTGGGCCCGGGAGCACGGGGACCCCCGGTGCGCCCCGGACAGCGTGCTGCTGCTCCCGGCGATCCCGCTAGACGCGCTCGGCAAGCCGGACCTGCGGGCGCTCCGCACCCTGGCCGGGGAACGGGCGGTCGGGGAACGGGCAGAGGGGGAACGGGCGAACGGGGAGCCTGCGGGCGGAGCCGCCGGCGTGACCGCCGCCACGCTCTCCACAGGGGCGCACGGGAGGGCGTGACGCGCCCCTCCTCTGCTTCGAGCGCCCACCCAGGCCACCTGTCGCACCACCACCGGCGGGCATAACCGACCGTGGGCGCTCGACCGTGCGGGCCGAGCTGCCGATACACCCCGACGGCGCTCCCTCGCACCGTCCCCAGGAGGCACTCCCTTGACCTGGCTACGCGTCCTGACCGCACTGGGCATCCTCGCCGTGGCGGCCAGTGCCCTGCTCGTCTTCGCCCTGTGCACCGCCGCCTCCCGGGGCGAGCGCCAGACCGGGGCCGAGCCGCCCGACCTCCGGAAGGACGCCGAGGGCAGCGGCCTCTTCCAGCGGACGGGCGGCGACGGCTGAGGGCGGCTCAGCCCTCGACGACGTCGTCCGGACGGACCGCGATGTGGTCGGCCGCGAGGTCGACCGCCACCCGGTGCTCCATGCCGAGCGCCTCCAGGAACTTCACCGGCAGCTGCACCCGCCCGGTGCGGTCCAGCATCACGTACTCGCGCTCGTTCACCGACTCCTCGCCGTGCTCGTCGGTCACCGTGCGGCGCAGCACCTCGCTGCTGGTCCGCCCGTCCCGGATGGCCACCGTGCGACGCACCTCGCCCGCGACCATCGGGTCGTGGGTGACGATCACGACGGTGGTGCCGAGTTCCCGGTTGACGGTGCGGAAGGACTCGAAGATCACCCCCGCTGTCTCGGAGTCCAGCTCACCGGTGGGCTCGTCGGCGAGCAGCACCGGCGGGTTGTTGGCCATCGCCACCGCGATCGCGACCCGCTGCTGCTGGCCGCCGGAGAGCTCATTGGGCCGCCGGTGGGCGAGTTCCCCGATCTCCAGCGCCTCCATCAACTCGGCCACCCGGGCGGCCTGCTGCTTGGCACCGGTCGCGCCGGACCGGCCGCGCAGCTGCATCGGCAGGGCGATGTTCTCGGCCGCGGTCAGGAACGGCAGCAGGTTACGGGCGGTCTGCTGCCAGATGAAGCCGACCACCTCGCGCCGGTAGCGCAGCCGCTCCTTGGCGGACATCTCCAGCAGGTCGCAGCCCGCGACGGTGGCGGTGCCCGCGGTCGGCACGTCCAGCCCGGCGAGGATGGTGAGCAGCGTCGACTTGCCGCTGCCGGAGGCGCCGACCAGGGCCACCAGGTCGCTCTGCTGGATGGTCAGCTCCAGGCCCTGCAGCGCCTGGACCTCGATCCCCTCGGCGCTGAAGATCCGCACCAGCCGGTCGCAGACGATGGCCGCGCCCGCTCCGTACGCCTTGGGCGAGGCTGCGGCGAGAGCCCGTTGCCGGAGCTCCTGCAGGCTGGGGGCCTGGGTGGCCGGCCGCTCCTGGGGGGTGCTCTTCACGGCTGGTCTCCTGTCTCGACGGTCTGAACGGCTCGAACGGTCTGAACGGCTCGAACGGTCTGAAGGGGATGAAGGGGTGGAAAGGGTCGGGCGGTCCGAGCGGCCGGGCCGGTGCCGGACCGCTCCCCCGGCCCCGGCCTCACCGGTGCTCCCGCGGGTGCTCCTGCCGGTGCTGCTGCGGTCGGTCCCGCCGTCATGACTGCTCCCCCGCCCGGAGTTCGGTGGCGATCTGGCGCCGGCCGGCGACCAGCGTCTCCGCCACCACCGCGAGCCCGACCAGCAGCGCCAGGCCCACGGTGGGCAGCAGCACCGGCAGCAGCGAGGGGGTGACGATCTCCCCGACCCGCGCGCCGACCAGGGTCGAGATGTCGAACGCCCCGCCCAGCAGCGCGACCGCCGAGGCCGCGACCAGGCCGCCGCCGACCGCCGCCGCCAGGGTCTGCGGCAGCGCCTCGGTGATGATCAGTGCCAGCCCCTGGCGGGGCCGCAGGCCCATGGTGCGCAGCCTGGCGAGCACGGCCGTGCGGTCGGGCGCGGCCCGGAACAGCGTCAGCAGGACGGCGAGCAGGGCGTACCCGGCACCGGCCGCGGCCGCGTACCAGAACAGCCGCCCGGCGGCGTGCTGCAGCGGATCGTCGGCGAGCGCGGCGGTGGTCTCCTGGCTGCTGTGCACCGTGTACCCGGCGGGCAGCCCGTGCGAGGCCTTACCGGCCTCGACGGCGCTGTCGCCGATCAGCTTGGCGATGCCCGTCGGCTGGGCGCCGCCGTTGTTCCGCAGCACCGTCCTGACCTGCTCGGGGTCGACGTCACCGACGGCGAACCACTTGTTCGCCTGCTTGACGTCCGGCAGCCGGGCCCAGGAGGGGTCGGCCGGGACGACGACGAACGGCTTGCCCGGGTCCGGCAGGGCGGGGGTGGCGGTGACGATCCCGGCCACCGTGGTGTGCAGGTCGTTGCCGTTGGGCGTGCGCACCGCGGCCGGACCGGCCGCCAGGCGCTTGGCCAGGCTGCGGCTGAACAGCGCCGGTACCGGGGTGTCCTGGCCGCCCGGCGCACCCGCCAGCTTCGCCGGGTCGAACTCGCCGACCCCGAGGGTCCGGGCGATCTCCGCGTACGCGGTCGGCTCGACCACCACCAGGTAGGTATCGATGAAGTCCTGGTCGGCGTCGACGAAACGGGCCTTGGGCTCGACCCACGCCCCGGTCGAGGCCCGGACGCCCGGCAGGGCGGCGGCGGCCTTGAGGAAGGAGTCGGAGAGGGTCGAGTAGTCCGGGAGGGACACGCTGATGTCCCCGCCCGTCGCGATGCGCGCGGCACGGGTCCGCACGTGGTCGACGGTGTCGAGCACATTGGCCCCGAAGCCGGTGGTGGTGACGGCGATCAGCAGGGCGAGCAGCGGCAGCACGGAGGGCCTGCGCCGACCCGTGGTGTCCCGGGCGGCCCGGGCCAGGCCGAGGAAGCCGATCAGCCCGCGGCCGCGGCCGGCGAGGGCGGCCAGCCGGCCGACCAGCACCGGTTCGATCCGGGCCAGCAGCAGCCCGCCGGTGACGGCGAGCAGCAGCGGGGCGGCGACCAGCAGCGGGTCCAGCCCGGCTCCGGTGCCGACGCCCCGGCGCCGGACCTCCGCCACGGCGGCCGCGGTGACGGCCAGGACCGCGAGTTCGCCGACCAGTCGGCGGCGGCCGCCGGTCGGCCCGCGGCGCGCCCACAGCAGGGCGGCGCGGGCCGGGAAGGCCAGCAGGGCGATCAGGGTCGCGACCAGGGCGGCCAGCACCGAGTGGTCCCACCGGGGGCTCGGCAGCAGCACCAGGGCGAGGACCGTGCCGAGGACGGCGGCCGGCAGTACCGTCACCAGGCCCTCCCCGATCAGCCGTCGCGCCACCCCGGCGAGGGAGCCGCCGCGGGCCCGCAGCAGTTGGACCTCGGCCGTGCGGCGGTCCGTGGTGAGGGCCGCGGCCAGGAACAGCACCACGGTCGCGACGCCCGCGACACCGGCCGGGCCGATCGTGCTGAGCGGCAGCGAGGCCTGGTAGCGGTCGTTCGCCCGGCTGAGGATGTCGGGCAGGCCCGAGGAGGTGTGCAGGTCGAGACGCCCGGTCAGGCCGGCCATCGCGGTGGCGTCCCGGCCGGTCAGGAAGGAGCTGAGGACGCCCCGGGTGTGGTCGAGCCGGTCGGCGTGCAGCGAGGAGGTGTCGACGGGCAGGCGCCAGAAGTTCTCGGCGCTCGACCCCCAGCGGGCCAACGCCGGCAGGCTGCCGCCGTCGACGAAACCGGTGGTCATCCAGTGCTCGTGCCCGGGCGGGGTGCGCAGGCAGGCGCGGGCCGGGCAGCCGAGGTCGTCCCAGAACGGGTCCAGGGGGTCGTTGACCCGGTAGAAGCCGACCACGACGGTGGACCGCATGGTGCCGGAGCCCTCGACGCCGTTGTCGATGGTGTCGCCGAGGTTGATGTGGATGGTCTCGGCGGCCTTCTTGTCGAGCACGATCGGCAGCCGACCGCCGATGGAGCCCGGCGTCGGCCAGGTCCCGTCGGTGAGGGTGACCCGGCTCGCCAGGTCGTGCACGTAGAGCAGGCCGAGGACCGGGTCGGTGTACTTCTCCGCGATCCGGACGTAGCCCGGATTGCGCATGCCGCGCTCGGCCAGGGCGCGGGCGCCGTAGGCCTGCCCCGACGGGAGCAGCGTCAGCTGCTCGCCGATCGCCCCGGTGATCTCCTGCTGCACCCGGTCGAGGTCGACGGCCTTGTCGTCCTCCATGGTCTTGGAGGTGGTCTGCAGGCTGGTCTGGTTGATGCCCTTCTGCCGGACGAAGTCCTGGAGTGCCGCGTCCGCGCCCCGGTCCGTGACCCGGGGGAAGGCCGCCGCCAGGAAGACGGTGACGAACGCGAGGGCCGCCATGAGCAGTGCGGCGAGCGGGTTCGCCCGCAGTCTGGTGCGGACCCAGCGCGCGGGGCGGTGGGCGCTCTCGGAGGTGGGCACGCGGGTGCCGCCCTGGGTGGTCACATCTCCTCCACGTGGCGCAGCCGGTTGGCCACGTCTCGACGGCGGCGTCCGATGAGGAAGGCCGACAGCAGCGGGGCGACCGCGATCGCGGCCGCGAACAGCAGGGCCTGGCCGAACGGCAGCTCGATCAGGGCCTCGGGCACCGGCCGCCGGGCGGCGGGCGTCAGCACCGCGAACGGGACGATCAGGTGGACGAGCAGGGCCCCGAGGACGAGCCCAACCGTCCCGCCGAGGCCGACCAGCAGCGCCTGTTCGGCCGCGACGGTGCGGGTGACCTGTTTGCGCGGCGCGCCCAGGGCGAGCAGCAGCGCGGAGTCCCGGGCGCGCTCGTGGGCGGAGCCGGCCACGGCGGCGACGAAGCCGATCGCGGCGAGCAGGGCGGTGACGAGCGCGATGGCCATCAGCGCGTTCTGCGGGGCGGCGCCCACCGGGTCGTTGAGCATCCCTTCGGAGACCTCGTCGTAGAGCTGGACCGTCTGGGAGCCCGGGGCGTCCCGCAGGGCGGCGGCGGCCCGGGCCGGGAGGCGGTCGCCCGGACCGTCGGCGGGCAGCCACCACTCGGCGCGGCCGGGCAGGGCGCGGCCCTGCTCGGCCAGCAGCCGGCCGGCGCTCCCCAGGTCGATCACCAGCGCGGCGGGGCCGGTCGCCGGCACGGCCCGGACCACCCCGGTGACCTTGACCTGCACCATGGCTCCGGCGAACGGCACCCGGAGCGTGTCGCCGGAGTGGGCGCCGACCTTGTCCAGGTAGTCCTGGGTGGCCACGCCGTTCAGGACCCCCGAGGAGTCCGCCCCCGCGACCCGGAGGACCATCCGCAGCGGAACGCCCGGCGCGCGGCGGTACTCGACGGTGAACAGCCGCTCGGGGTCGGCCGGTGCGGGGAGCACGTTGGCCGGCAGCGGGTCCCCGGGCTTTCGCGGCGGTCCGTCGACCAGTGCCCCCGTCCAACCGAGGCCGGCCGGCACCGGGACGTCGGTCGCGGCCCCGTCGGCGGTGTCCGAGACGGCCAGCCGACGGACGGTCACCGTGCCCGCGGCCCGGTCGCTGGAGGTGACCGTCGCCCCGACCAGGGTCAGCGGCGCGGCGACGGAGCCCATCGGGGCGTCCACCAGCGTGCTCAGCGAGGTCGAGACGTGCTGCTCGCCGTCCGGCTGGATGCCCGTGAGACGGACCTTGTGGACGTAGCCGAACCGGTCCCTCAGCAGGAGGGTCAGCTCCGGTGCCGAGGCGACCACCACCTCCAGGCCGGGGAACTGCGTGCTGGTGTCGAAGGTCTGCTGGACGGCCACGTCCGCGTCGATCCGGATCGGGCGGCCGGGCAGCGGGACGCCGCCCTTCGTGCCGGTCGGGAGCGGCTCGGCGAGCGTGCCGAACGCGCTCGCCCGGTCGGCCCCGCCGAGCAGGTCCTCGCGGACCGGGATGCGGGCGGCGAAGGCCGCGGAGTCCACCGCGACCACCTGTCCGGTGCCGTTCGGCAGGGCCTGCTCCTCGCGGTTCACCGCGACCAGTCGGTCGCCGCCGGGCAGCGCGCCGTAGCGGCCGCCCTGGCCCATCAGGGCGCTCTGCGAGGCGGAGATCCGCAGGCCGCCCGCCGTGGCGAAGGAGGCCTGGTCGTACTGGGAGGCGGTCCAGGTGGCGTGCTGGCCGAGCGCGAGCACCCCGGTGGCGACCGCCATGACCAGCAGCAGCACCGGCCCGGTGGCCCGGGCGGGCTGACGGGCCAACTGCCAGCCGACCATGGCGGGGCCGAGCCCGCTGCCCCGGGCGGCGACCCGGGCGCCCAGCCGGGCGACCAGCGGCAGCAGGCGCAGCACCACCAGCGTCCCGGCGCACAGCGCGAGGGTGGGGGTGGCGACCAGCAGCAGGTCGACCCCGAGCTTGCCGGTGGAGTCGGTGGACAGTCCGCTGCCGTACTGGTCGAGCTGCTGGTAGGCGAGCACGGCCAGGGCGAGCACCGCGAGGTCCCCGCCGTTGCGGGCGATGCCGGAGACCAGCGCCTGGCGGCGGCCGGCCCGGCGGCGCAGGGCGGCACCGGCACCGCGCAGCAGACTGGGCACGGTGGTCAGCACGATGCAGCCCAGGGCGCAGACCACGGCGATCGGCCAGAGCGTCCACTGCAGTCGGGTGTCCAGGGCGACCTGGTGGGACCGGCCGAGACCCGCCAGGACGCGGACCAGGAACGGCGTGATCAGGGGTGCCAGCACGGCGGCCGGGAGGGCGAGCAGCACCGACTCCAGGGCGGTGAAGCCGCCGAGCCGGGCGCCGGAGGCACCGCGGGCGGCGAGGAGTTCGTTCTCCCGCTCCTGGCGGGTCGAGATCAGTCGGACGACCAGCAGCAGGGCGGCCGTGGCGAGCACGGCGAGTTGCAGGGCGCCGATCAGCAGGGTGGACCGGGCGACCATCAGACTGGCCGACAACTCACGGACGAGGTCAGGAAGTTCGGTGGTGGAGTTGAGACCGGCGGACTTCCGGAGGTCGGTGGCCAGGGCGGCGGCCCGGCCCCCGATCGCCTCGGCCGTGTCCTGGTCGACGCCCGCGAAGTCGGCGTCGACCAGCCAGCCGCGGCTGCTCTGCGGCAGGCCGCCGGCGGTGAAGGCGCTCTGGTCGACCAGCATCGGACCGTAGGTGGTGAAGCCGCCGATCTGGATCTCGTGGCCGCCCACGGGGTCGATGCGCCAGTACGGGGCGGACGGGTCGACCGCCCGGTAGACGCCGGTGACCCGGACGGTCAGTGGCGTGTCCACGAGCCGGTCGGTGAGCCGGACGTCCGCGGGCAGCGCCTCGGCGGTCAGACCGAGCCGGGCCAGCATGGCGGGAGGGACGGCGACCTGCGGGGCCGTGGAGCCGACCGGCCCGTTGGTCGTGCCCGGCCAGGCGCCGGCGACCAGGCCCACCCGGGTGCGGTCCAGGTCGGCGAGGACCGTCAAGTCGACCTTGGCCGGGGCGGATTGGCCGCTCTGCGCGGTGCCGGACGGTGCGCTCCCGGCCGATCCGCTCCCGGCCGGTGCGGCGCTGCCGTCCGGCAGGCCGTAGGAGCGGCTGCGCAGCAGGCTGTCGGTGTGTACGGGCAGGTCACCGAAGAGCTTCTGCCGGTAGGAGGCGAGTGCCTCCTCGTCCTTCTGCCGCTGGTCGAGGCCGTGTTCGGCGGTCACCACCACGGTGGTCCGGGCATGGCCCGCCCCCTGGAGCGCCTGCCTCAGGCCGGCCTGACCGACACTGCTGTTGAAGGTCACCAAGGCGGTCAGAACCGCCGTGGTGATCAGGACCGTCAGCAGGACGGCAGCAGCCAGCGGCAGTCGCCCGCGCAGTCTGCGCACGACGAAGCCGAGCATCAAATTCCTCCCCCGGTTGCGTCCCCGGTAGCATCCCGGCCCCACCCATCGATCCGTTCCTGGCGGCCATCGGCCGCACACGGATGCTCCACGGGCACACCGGCGCAGTGATCACCGGCATTCGGTCGCCGGATAGCGGACGATGCTGTCAGATCCGATCCGCGAACGGAAGGGACTTGCGCGAATCAAGTAAGCAATGAGCAAATTCCTTGCATTGGTAGCATCCCCACCGGGGAGAAGCCTCTGAAATGCCATGCACACCTCACGAGTTCGACTTCCTCGCACTCCTTTGACCTGGGAACTCTCCTTTTCGTGAATTCTCCGCTCGGGATGTTGAACCCGTGATGACGATGCATCCGTTGACCCGGACAGAACCGGGCCCTCACCGCCCACAGGGGGAAGCCGCATGACGCAACACCAGGCCGCCGGCACCACCGCGACGACCGCCGGCCCGACCGCCACCGGCCCGATGGTGGCCGTGACCGACCTCCGGCGCAGCTTCGGCACCGGCGAGCGGACCGTCCACGCCCTGCGCGGCATCGACTTCTCGATCGAGCGCGGTGAACTCACCGCGCTCAAGGGCCGGTCCGGCTCCGGAAAGACCACCCTGCTCAACCTGGTCGGCGGCCTGGACGCACCGACCAGCGGCACCATCGAGCTGGACGGCATCGACCTCGGCGGGCTGGACGAGGACGGGCGGCTCGCCCTGCGGCGGGAGCGGATCGGTTTCGTCTTCCAGTCCTTCGGACTGATCCCGATGCTCACCGCCGCCGAGAACGTCGGCGTGCCGATGCGGTTGCGCAAGGTCCCGCCGGCGGAGCGCGAGGAGCGCGCTCACACCCTGCTGGCCCTGGTCGGGCTGGCCGACCACGCCAACCAGCGGCCCGGCGAGCTCTCCGGCGGCCAGCAGCAGCGCGTCGCGATCGCGCGTGCACTGGCCAATGACCCCGGCCTGATCATCGCCGACGAGCCCACCGGTCAGCTGGACTCGGAGACCGGCCGCTCGATCATGGAGCTGCTGCGCGCGGTGGTCCACAGCGAGGGCGTCACCGTCCTGGTCGCCACCCACGACCCGACGCTGATGGGGCTCGCCGACCGGGTGATCGAGCTCCACGACGGTCGGATCGTCGAGCCGGAGTCGGAGCAGGCGGCGTAGCGACGGCGGGCCGGGGAGGGAAGGCGGGCCCCGGCGGGACGGACGGTCTCCGCCCTCCCGCGCCTTCCCTCCCGGCTCAACACACCGTCAGTCGCGCACCCGTCACCACTCGGCGCACCACCTGCCGCTCAACGTACCGTCGGCTGCCCGCTCAACGTCCGCCGATGGCCCGCTCACCGCGCCGTCGGCCGCCCCTCAGGCCCGGTCCACCCGGGAAGCATCGAAGGCGGCCGACGACGTCTCGAAGTCGCCCGGCCGGTCGCCCGGTTCGCCCCACGGTGTGCGACGCCGCCGATCCGGACCCGCAGCGGCGGATCGAGTGCACCGGTGGCGCCCGGTTCCGTCCACCACCGGCCGGAACCGGGCCGTCCCGTCGTGCCGGCGCCGGCCGAAGCCCCGGCTCGGCGTTCGGCGACGGGGATCGCCGGGCAGCACCGTCCGCCCGCGGAATTCGTGTCGCATGGCCGTCCCCCACTTTCCCTGGTCCGAGAGAGTCTGGCGAGCCGCACGCTGGCACCGGCATTCCGCGGTGTGAATTCATTGACGAAGAAGTGTGACAGTACGTCATTTTCAATGCTCTGAAACCGACTTGTCCGGAGCCGGGGCGCACCTCGCCGGCGGTCGATTGTCAGTGGCATCGGATACGGTCCACGACAACTCGGCGGAATCCGCTTCACCTGGAGGTTCGATGACGATCCACTGCCGCATTCTCCGCACGCTCCGGCAGTTCCGCGGGCCGACACGGCTGTGGTGGCCGACGGGACCGTCGACCACCACAACCCCGGCCTCGACGGCCGGGCGTTCGCACCGGGTCCCCCCGGGTACCGGGCGGAGGCCGCGCGGCACCCGGGGGGACCCTCCGGACCACCGGCTATCGGATCACCAGGGGCCGGACCGCCGGGGATCGGATCACCGGGGATCAGACCGCCGGGAAGATCTCGGCGTCCGGCTTGAGCAGCTGACCGGGCTTCGGCGCGGTGCCGTCCACCAGGTAGCGGGTGACCAGCGTGTTCAGCGCCTTGCTGCGGCCGACCGCGCAGTGCTCGATCGCGTCGACGCTGACCAGCACGGCGTTGCCCAGCTCCTGCTGCATCCGCTGGGCGAACTTGTACTGGGTGGCCGGGTCGTAGAGGTTGCCGATGACCATCACGGTGTTGGAGGTCTTCTTGTTCCAGGGGCCGCTGAAGCGCTCGGCATCCCGGGCCGGGGCCGGCCAGCTCGCACAGGCCGGCGCGTCGAACGCCTGGTAGCGGCCGAAGGTCGGCGACTCCTTCTCCCACGCCTTGGCGGCGTTGGCGAACACCCGGTCGTTCGACGGGTACGGCTTGTCCTGGCAGTTGACACCCATGTAGGAGTCGTCGGCGGCGTACTCGGAGTCGGCCGGGGCCTCGCGCAGCGCCCGCGGAACGTTCACCGTGAGCTGGTTGGCCTCGTCGTCCGCGACGTTCGCCTTCGGCGCCAGCAGCGCGGCCGCGGCCGGCTTGTGCAGCACCTGGTAGGTGGCCTGCAGCGACTTCGCCAGCGGAGCCAGCTTGGCCTGCGAGTACAGGGCGCTGGCCACCTCGCTGGTGAAGCTGCTCAGCGTCACCTGGGAGCCGTCCGCCAGCGTGATCGGGCTGGTCCGCAGGTGGTCGCGGAGCTCGTCGAACTTGGCCCGGGTGTCGCCCTCGCCGAAGGCGCAGCGCGGGGCGCCGGCCGCCTGGCAGCGCTTCAGGAACTCGCCCAGGGCCAGCTCGAAGCCGCCCGCCCGCTGGCGGTCGTACTCCAGACCGTTGTGCAGGCGGAGGTCGGGGTCGACGTTGCCGTCGACGATGATCGCGCGGACCTTGTTCGGGTACATCGCGGCGTAGGTCGACCCGATCAGGGTGCCGTAGGAGAACCCGGCGAAGGTGAGCTGGGAGTCACCGACGGCACGGCGCATCCGGTCCAGGTCGCGCACCACGTTGATGGTCGACATGTGCTCGATCAGCGGGCCGGCGTTCTTGCTGCAGGCGTCGGTGTAGTCCTGGTCGGCGTCCAGGGTCTCGTTGATCTCGGCCTTGGTGACGGGCACGCCCACCATGCGGTTGTTGACCGCGTCGGCCTCTTCCTGGGTCTTGAAGCACTTGAGCGGGTTGCTCCGGGCGACGCCGCGGGGGTCGAAGCCGACCAGGTCGAACTTGGCCTGCACCTCGGGGCCGAAGCGGGTGCTGGTCGCCCACAGGTAACCGCTGCCGCCGGGGCCGCCGGGGTTGAGGAACAGCGAACCGATCCGCTTCGCCGGGTCGCTCGCCCGCCGCCGCATCATGGCGATGCCGACCTTCTCACCGGACGGGTTGTCGTAGTCCAACGGCACGGGGTAGACGGCACAGTCATAAATGCCGGGGTCCGGCTTGCTCGGGTCGGGGTTGCACGGTTTCCAGTCGACGGGGCCGACCTTCGCCTCGGCGGCCGCCGCACCCGGGGCCTGGTCGAACGGCGCGGCCGACGCGGCCACTGCGGTTCCGGTGACAAGGGCGAGCGCGCAGGTGACCGCTCCGGCCAACGTGGATATGCGGGACAAGGAACCTCCTCCGTAGGAAAGGGCGGCCCCAGCCTGTCAGCCGGAGATCTCCGTGTGAAGACCTTGTGGCGGCGTAAATTATCCGATCGTCAGATCACAGTCAGTCGGAACATTCTGTGAATGACCGGACTTGACGGTTGATTGACCTGACGGTGGTTCAACCACTTCGATCGTCGAAGGGAGATCGATGCCCGACTTCCGACGGCCCGATTCCCGATCCGGCGGACTACGCCCCGGTCGCGCCGCGCACAGCGGCCGCCACCAACCCCTGGAGCTCATCGGCCCCGGCCTCGCCCCCACCCACCGAGCGGTCGAAGACCAGTCCGTCGATGCAGGCCAGCAGAACGGTGGCCCACCCCCGGTTCCGCACCCGTTGCCGGCCCTGCGCGGCACGGCCCGGTTCCCGGTGGCCGAGGCCCGGCTACCGCCCGGCGCGGTCCGGCGCCCGTGCCTCCCGGGCAAGAACCACGGCGGCGACTTGACCGGCAACTGATAAGCCGCCATATTACTTTCATGACGCAGCGCCCAGAGGCCGATCCGGCCGCCCCCTCCCTCGACCAGGCCCGCCGCCAGATCGCCCGCTACGGCCTCACGGCCGACCCGCAGGCGTTCCTGGTCGCGGCCAGGCTGATGACCGCGGGCGCCCGACTCGGCCAGGCCGGCGAGGTGCACTTCGGCCGCTTCGGCCTCTCCACCGGCCGCTACCGCCTGCTGGCCGACCTGGAGGACCACGGCGGCGAGAAGTCGCCCTCCCAGCTCGCGGCCACCCTCGGGGTCTCCCGGGCGACCGTGACCGGCCTGGTCGACGGCCTGGAGCGGGAGGGGCTGGTGGCCCGGCGGCCGTCCACCGAGGACGGCCGGGGCAACGTGGTGATCCTCACCGCGCGCGGCGCGGACAAGCTGCGCGAACTGGCCCCCGAGCACTTCGCCCGGATGCAAGCGCTGGTCGGCGGCCTCACCGTCGAGGAGCGCAGCACCTTCCTGGACCTGCTGGCCCGGGTGGTCGCGGGCATCGACGCCCTCACCGAGGACTGAGCCCCACCCCCGTCGGCGGGCCGCGGAACACGGCCCGCCCTTTTCACGCCCCAATAGTTAGTTGCCTAATCACCAAGACGCGGGCACCTCTCCAGGCGCCCCGAGGAGCACCCATGAGCAAGAAGGCCCCCGGCGCGCCGCCGCCCTTCGTCCTGTGGCGGGAGGTCCTGACGGCCTACGCGATGCCCGCCGTCAGCGCGGGCCTCGGCGGGGCCGTCACCCGGCAACCGCAGCTGATCGTCGCCGCGTTCACCACCATCGGCGGCACCTCCGCCGCAGTGGCCGCCGCGCTCGGCCTCGCACTGCGCCGCCGGGCCCGCCGCACCGGACCGCCCCACGCTCCCCTAACCCCCCACGCTCCCCGGACCCCCCGGGCGCTCGCGGCCGCCGCCGGCGGACTGCTCGCCGCGGCACTCGGCCTCGCCGTCGGGCTCGCCGCCGCGCGCTGGCTCCCGCACCTCCCGCCGCTCGCCACCAGCCCGTGGCCGCCCCGGCTGCCCGTCGACCTGCCGGTCTCCTCGGCGATCGCCGCCACCATCACCGTCTGGCGCTGGCGCGGCAGCCGCCCGACCCGCGAACCGCAACACCGGCTCTCCGCCACGACCACACCCCGACCCGAAAGGCAGTCCTCATGATCGTCATCATGGGCGCCGGTGGCGCCACCGGCGGCGCCACCCTGCGCAGCCTCGCCGCCCTCGGCGCGCCCAGCCGCGCCCTCAGCCGCGACCCCGCCCGGCTGGCCGCGGCGCTCGACGACCGCACCCTCGGCCGGACCACGCCGCTCCAGGCCGACGCCGCCGACCCGGAATCGCTGCACCGGGCCTTCCGGGGCGCGCACCAGCTCTTCCTCACCATGGCCAACGGCCCGCGCCAGGTGCAGCACGAGCTGAACGCGATCGAGGCGGCCGTCGCCTGCGGGGTGGAGCACATCGTCAAGGTGTCCGCGCCCGCCGCCGAGCCGGACTCCCCCGTGGCCGTCTCGCGCGGTCACCACCTGATCGAGGAGCACCTGCGCTCGCTGCGCGTCACCACCACCGTGCTGCGCCCGTACGCCTTCCTCCAGAAGCTGCTGCTCCTGGCGCCCGGGATCGCCGCCGGCGGCGTGGTGCAGGGGGCGATGGGGCAGGCCCGGTGCAACTACGTGGACGTCCGGGACATCGGTGAGGCGGCCGCGGAGATCCTCACCCGCCCGGAGCTGGCCGGCGGCACCTACCCGCTGACCGGCGGGCGGGCCTACAGCTACCCCGAGCTGGCCGCGCTGCTGGGCGAGCTGCTCGGCCGACCGGTCCGCTACCTCGACCTGGCCCCGGCCGCGCTGCACGCCCACCTGGTCGCCCGGGCCGGGATGCCGGACTGGCTGGCCGCCCACGTGGTGGAGATCCAGCAGCTGGCGGTGGTCCGCAAGGAGGTGCCGGACGACACCTTCACCCGGCTGACCGGTCGCGCTCCGCGCACCATGGAGGCCTTCCTCGGCGAGCACCTGCACCACTTCCGCTGATCCCGGACCCCCTGGCGGGCCGGACGCGCCACCGCAGCGACCGGCCCGCCACCCGGAGGGAGCAGCAATCCCTGTGGCATGGATCACAGCCGGATGACAGAGCTGACGCCCCGTCAATTCGACTGACATCCCGTCATATCCGAGCGAAGGAGCCTCAATTGTGATCTGACATGACGTCAGATTTGCTCACTCCAGACCGAGTTGGGGCGAGTTCGCGCTCCTGCGGGTGCGGCCCCCCGGGGCTACCATCGATCGGGTTGTCCGCTCCGGCCCCGGAGTGGGGTCCCCCGATCAGGCGGTGTCCCCACCGCCCCAGGGGCCGGACATCGGTCGGAACGGGGCGAACACAAGGAGTGCACGGGCTGCCATGACAGCTGAACCGAGCCACCCCGGGCAGGACGCCGCCGAGCCGCAGGGCGCACCGCCGCACGCCGGAAGCCCGCGCACGGAACCGCCGCACGCCGGAGGCCCGCACCCCGGGACCCCGCCCACCGGAACGCCGGATGCCGGAACGCCGCACGCCGAGCCGCGCGCCCTGTTCCCCGGCCGCCCGGCCGCCACCCCGCGCACCCTGGTCGACGTGCTGGCCGCCACCGTGCACGCCCACCCCGACGAGCCGGCGCTGGACGACGGCCACACCGTGCTCAGCTACCGCGCCCTGGCCGCCGAGGTCGAGCAGCTCCGCCGCCGCCTGGCCACCGCCGGGATCGGCCCCGGCGACCGGGTCGGCGTCCGGGTCCCCTCCGGCACCAATGACCTCTACGTCTCGATCCTGGCCGTGCTCGCCGCCGGTGCCGCCTACGTCCCGGTGGACGCCGAGGACCCGGACGAGCGCGCCCAGCTGGTCTTCGGCGAGGCCGCCGTGGCCGCCGTGCTCGGTGCCGGACGCGCCCTGAGCACCACCACGGAGCGCGCGCCCGCGCTGGAACGCCGCCCCACCCCGGCCGACGACGCCTGGATCATCTTCACCTCCGGCTCCACCGGCAAGCCCAAGGGCGTCGCCGTCACCCACCGCAACGCCGCCGCCTTCGTCGACGCCGAGGCCGCGCTCTTCCTCCAGGAGGAGCCGATCGGCCCCGGCGACCGGGTGATGGCCGGTCTGTCGGTCGCCTTCGACGCCTCCTGCGAGGAGATGTGGCTGGCCTGGCGGCACGGCGCCTGCCTGGTGCCGGTGCCCCGCTCCCAGGTGCGCAGCGGCGCCGACCTGGGCCCCTGGCTGGCCGAGCAGGAGATCACCGTGGTCTCCACCGTCCCCACCCTGGCCGCGCTCTGGCCGGCCGAGGCGCTCAACGAGGTCCGGCTGCTGATCTTCGGCGGCGAGGCCTGCCCGCCCGAGCTGGTGCAGCGCCTGGTCACCGAGGGCCGCGAGGTGTGGAACACCTACGGCCCGACCGAGGCCACCGTGGTCGCCTGCGCCGCCCTGCTCACCGGCGACGGCCCGGTCCGGATCGGCCTGCCGCTGGACGGCTGGGACCTCGTCGTGGTGGACGAGGCCGGGCAGCCGGTCGCCCCGGGCGGCACCGGCCAGCTGGTGATCGGCGGGGTCGGCCTGGCCCGCTACCTCGACCCGGAGAAGGACGCCGAGAAGTACGCGCCGCTGCCCTCGCTCGGCTGGGAGCGCGCCTACCGCAGCGGCGACCTGGTCCAGGCCGACCCGGCCGGGCTGCTGTTCCTCGGCCGCACCGACGAGCAGATCAAGCTCGGCGGCCGCCGGATCGAGCTGGGCGAGGTGGACGCCGCCCTCCAGGCGCTGCCCGGCGTGGCGGGCGCGGCCGCGGCCGTGCGCACCGCGCGCGGCGGCAACCAGCTGCTGGTCGGCTACCTGGTGGTCCAGGACGGCTTCGACCGCGAGCAGGCCGTCGAACGGCTGCGCGCCGAGCTGCCCGCCGCCCTGGTGCCGCTGCTCGCCCCGGTCGACACCCTGCCCACCCGCACCTCGGGCAAGGTCGACCGCAACGCCCTGCCCTGGCCGCTGCCCGAGCTGGAGGCCGCCGGGCCCGGCGAGCAGCTGTACGGCACCGAGGCCTGGCTCGCCGAGCAGTGGTCCGAGATCCTCGGCGTGCAGGTGAGCGGGGCCCGGGACGACTTCTTCGCGATCGGCGGTGGCAGCCTGGCCGCCGCCCGGCTGACCACCCTGCTGCGCACCCGGTACCCGAGCGCCGCCGTGCTGGACATCTACCAGCACCCGACCCTGCGCAAGCTCGCCCGCCACCTGGAGCGGACCGGGGCCGAGAGCGGCGAGGCCCGCACGATCGCCCTGGTGCCGACCCGGGCCAAGCTGCTCCAGCTGCTGCTGCTGATCCCGCTGTTCACCGTGGTCGGCCTGCGCTGGACGGTCGCCCTGCTGGCGGCCGGGAACCTGCTCTCGCACCTCGGCGACTACCCGTGGGCGCCCACCGCCTCCTGGTGGGCGGTCGGCGCGGGCGCGCTCGCGCTGTTCAGCGCGCCGGGCCGGCTGGCGATCGGGGCCGGCGGCGCCCGCCTGCTGCTGCGCGGCCTGCGGCCCGGCAGCTACCCGCGCGGCGGCTCGGTGCACCTGCGGCTCTGGGCCGCCGAGCGGCTCACCGAGCTGAGCGGTGCGACCGGGCTGTCCGGCGCCTGGCTGATCCCCTACGCCCGCGTGCTGGGCGCCAAGGTCTCCCCCGAGGTGGACCTCCACTCGCTGCCCCCGGTCACCGGGATGCTCAAGCTGGGCCGGGGCTGCGCCGTCGAGGCCGAGGTCGACCTGTCCGGCTACTGGCTGGACGGCGACCGGCTGGAGGTCGGCCAGGTCAAGGTCGGTGCCGGCGCGGTGGTCGGCACCCGTTCGACCCTGCTGCCCGGTGCCCGGATCGGCAAGAACGCCCAGGTGCTGCCCGGCTCCAGCGTCACCGGCCAGGTGCCGACCAACCAGCGCTGGGGCGGCGCCCCCGCCGTCAAGCTGGGCCGGGCCGAGTGGTCCTTCCCGGAGCAGGACCCGGTCCGCCGGCCGCTCTGGGCCGCGCTGTACGGCGTCGGCGACGCCCTGCTCGGCCTGCTGCCGGTGCTGCCGGCCGCGGCCGCCCTCGCCGTGCTCTCCCGCTTCGTCGACCAGGGGGCGGAGCTCGGTCCGGCCCTCGGCGGCGCCCTGCTCGGCCTGCTGCCCGCCACCCTGGCGTACGGCGCGGTGTACGCGGCGCAGCTGGTGGTGCTGGTCCGGCTGCTCAGCCTCGGCCTGGTGCCCGGGATGCACCCGTTGCACGGCCGGGTCAGCTGGCAGGCCTGGACGGTCAGCCAGCTGATGGACCGGGCCCGTGAGGTGCTGTTCCCGCTGTACGCGGGGCTGGTCACCCCGCTGTGGCTGCGGGCGCTGGGGATGCGGGTCGGCCGGGGCGCCGAGGTGTCCACGGTGCTGGCGCTGCCCAGTCTGACCACGGTCGGGGACGGCGCCTTCCTGGCCGACGACACCCTGATCGCCCCGTACGAGCTGGGCGGCGGCTGGATGCGCCTGGGCGAGGCGAAGATCGGCGAGCGGGCCTTCCTCGGCAACTCCGGGATGACCGCGCCGGGCCGTTCGGTGCCCAAGCGCGGCCTGGTGGGCGTGCTGTCGGCGACGCCGGCGAAGGCCAAGAAGGGCCGCTCGTACCTGGGCATGCCGCCGGTGCGGCTGCCGCGCGCGGCGGACCGGGCGGACCAGAGCCTGACCTACGAGCCGCCGGCCCGGCTGCGCTGGGCGCGCGGGCTGGTCGAGCTGGCCCGGCTGCTGCCGGTGCTGGCCTCGGGGGCGCTGGGCCTGCTGACGGTGGCCGCGCTGGCCCGGCTGGCGGCGGTCTCCCCCCTGCTGGCCGCGCTGCTCTCCGGGCTGGTGCTGCTGGCGGCGGGCGCGGTGGCCTGCCTGGTCGCCGTGGCCGCGAAGTGGCTGCTGGTCGGGCGGTTCCGGGCGGTGGAGCACCCGCTGTGGAGCGGGTTCGTGTGGCGCAACGAGCTCGCCGACACCTTCGTGGAGGTGCTGGCGGTGCCCTGGCTGGTCGGCGCGGTGCCGGGCACCCCGGTGCTCAACCTGTGGCTGCGGGCGCTCGGCGCCAAGGTCGGGCACGGCGTCTGGTGCGAGAGCTACTGGCTGCCGGAGGCCGACCTGGTCACCCTCGGGGACGGGGTCAGCGTGAACCGGGGCTGTGTGGTGCAGACCCACCTCTTCCACGACCGGATCATGCGGATGGATACTGTGGTCCTCCGCGAGGGCGCCACCCTGGGCCCGGGCGGGATCGTGCTGCCCGGCAGCACGGTGGGCGCGCGCAGCACGCTGGGCCCGGCCTCGCTGGTGATGCGCGCCGAGTCCGTCCCCGCCGACACGCGGTGGCTGGGCAACCCCATCGAGGCGTGGCAGACCACGCCGTGACCACCCCTCCCCCGGGTACGACCCCCCGTCCCGGCCCGCAGGAAGCGCCCGACCCCGTGAAGCCCAAGCACGCCCAGCCCGCCGCCCCCGGCCCGGACCCGTACTTCCCGAACAGCGGCGACCACCGCTACCGGGTGCACCGCTACGAGATCGCGCTGGACTACCGGCCCGGGCCCAACCGGCTGGCCGCCTCGGCCCGGCTGAGCGCGGTGGCGGACACGGCCCTGAGCGAGTTCGCGCTCGACCTGGCCGAGTTCCGGATCGGGCGGGTGCTGGTCGACGGCAAGGCCGCCCGCTACACCCACCGCGGCGGCAAGCTGCGGATCCGTCCGGCGAAGGCGCTCACCGCGGGGGCGGCCTTCACCGCCGAGGTGCACTACACCGGCAACCCCCGGCCGGTGCGCAGCCCGTGGGGCGGCCTGGGCTGGGAGGAGCTGACCGAGGGCGCGCTGGTGGCCAGCCAGCCGGTCGGCGCGCCGTCCTGGTTCCCGTGCAACGACCGGCCCGCGGACAAGGCGACCTACCAGGTGGCGATCACCACGCCGTCCCCGTTCACGGTGCTCTCCGGCGGGCGGCTGCTCACCCGGACCACCCGGGCGTCCAGCACCACCTGGGTGTACGAGCAGAGCGCGCCGACCTCGCCGTACCTGGTGACGGTCTCGATCGGGAACTACCGGCCGGTGCCGCTGGCCGACCGACCGGCGGTGCCGCAGACCGGGTACGTGCCGGAGCGGCTGGTCGGCGACTTCGCCCGGGACTTCGCCCGGCAGCCCGCGATGATGACCTACTTCTCCGAGGTGTTCGGTCCGTACCCGTTCGGCGAGTACGCGGTGGTGGTCGCGGACGAGGAGTTGGACGTCCCGGTGGAGGCGCAGGGCGTGGCCACCTTCGGCACCAACCACCTGGGCGGCGGCTGGGAGCGCGAGCGGCTGATCGCCCACGAGCTGGCCCACCAGTGGTTCGGCAACAGCGTCTCGATCGCCGACTGGCGGCACATCTGGCTCAACGAGGGCTTCGCCAAGTACGCGGAGTGGCTCTGGTCCGAGCACACCGGCGGTCCGGCCGCGGCCGTGCACGCGGCCGCCGCGCACCGGCTGCTGGCCGGGCTGCCGCAGGACCTCCGGCTCGGCGACCCGGGGCGCCGGCTGATGTTCGACGACCGGCTGTACCAGCGCGGCGGCCTGGTGGTGCATGCGCTGCGGCGGGCCCTCGGCGACGACGCGTTCTTCGCGATGCTGCGGGACTGGGCCGGCGTCAACCGGCACGGCGTGGTCGCCACCGCCGACCTGCTGGCGCACGCGTCCCGGTACACCACGGCGCCGCTCGGCCCGCTGTTCGAGGCGTGGTTGGAGCAGCCGGAGTTGCCGCCGCTGCCGGAACTGCCGGCGCTGCCGGGTGACGAGCCGTCGGGCCGGTCCGGGGTGCTCGGCCGGCTCGGCTGGTTCCGCTGACGGCCGTCCGCACCGGTCCTGCTGACGGCCGTCCAGCCTGCTCCCGCTGACGGCCGTCGGCACCGGTCCCGTTGACGACCGTCCGCCCTGGTACCGGGCCCGGTTGGGCTAGTGTCCGAGCATGTCGAAGAGCTCAGACGATCAGATGACCGAAGACGATCGGATCACCGGCCGGTCCGACCGGTTGCTGCCCACCACCCGCCGCGCCCTGCTGCACCGGGTCGCCGTCGCCCAGTCCGAGGGCCGCACCCCCTCACTGGTCGCCGGGGTGGTACGGGACGGCCTGCTGGTGTGGACCGGCGCCCGCAGCATGGTCGACGGCCACGCGCCGGACCCGGACGTGCAGTACCGGATCGGCTCGATCACCAAGACCTTCGTCGCGGTGCTGGTCCTGCGACTGCGCGACGAGGGCCTGCTCGACCTGGCCGACCCACTGGGCCGCCACCTGCCCGGCACCCCCGCCGACGACGTCACCGTCGCCCAACTGCTCGCCCACTCCGGCGGGCTGGCCGCCGAGACGCCGGCGCCCTGGTGGGAGCGGACCGACGGCGCGCTGCGGCCCGGGCTCGACGACCTGCTGGAGCAGGAGAGCCCGCTCAAGCACCCGGCCGGACGCCTCCACCACTACTCCAACCCCGGCTACGCGCTGCTCGGCGCGCTGGTCGAGCGGCTGCGCGGTGCGTCCTGGGGCGAGGTGCTGCGCCGCGAGGTGCTGGTCCCGCTCGGCATGGACCGCACCACCCTGCTGCCCGAGCACCCGCACGCCGGGGGCTTCGCCGTCCACCCGTGGGCCAACGTCATGCTCCCCGAACCCCTCACCGACACCGGCCGGATGGGCCCGGCCGGCCAACTCTGGTCCACCGGCGCCGACCTGGGCCGCTGGGCGGCCTTCCTCGCCGCCGGTGACGACGCGGTGCTGAGCGCGGACACCCTCGCCGAGATGCGCCGGCCCGCCGTCGGACCGGACGACGCCGACTGGACCTCCGGCTACGGCCTCGGCCTCCAACTGCGCCGCCACGAGGGCCGGGTGCTGTACGGCCACACCGGCTCGATGCCCGGCTTCACGGCCGGACTGTGGGTCAGCGCGGCCGACGGCCTGGCCGCCTTCGCCCTCTCCAACGCCACCAGCGGCCCCTCCACCCCGCAGCTGGCCGCCGAGCTGATCGGCATCACGGCCGCGCACGAGCCCCGGCTGCCCGAACCCTGGCGCCCGCTGACCGAGGTGGACGAGGAACTGCTGGCGCTCACCGGCCCCTGGTACTGGGGCGCCGCGCCCAACGTCCTGAGCCTGCGCGCCGACGGAGTGCTGGAACTGGCCCAACTCGCGGGCGGCCGCCGGGGGTCGCGGTTCCGGCCCTGCGCGGACGGCAGCTGGCTCGGCCTGGACAACTACTACACGGGCGAGACCCTCCGGGTGGTGCGGCACCCCGACGGCACGGTCAGCCACCTGGACATCGGTTCCTTCGTCTACACCCGCGAACCGTACGGGCCGGCGGGCGCCGTCCCGGGCGGGGTCGACCCGGAGGGCTGGCGGGCCTTCTGAGCCCACCGCGGGCCACGGGGCGGTAGCGGCGAGGCGGCGACGGCGCGTCGGTGGCTGCGGGCGTCGGCAGCGGGGCGGTGCGGGTGGGAACGTCCTCGCCGCCGACCGTGCGGCCGGGACGGCGGGAGCGTGCACGGCAGGTGCACGCCCCCGTTGTCCACCCCGTGCAACCGACCGCCCGGTGCCGCGCAGGTGACCGGCAGACCACGGGCCGCGACGGGTGGTCCCATTCAACAGGTGCACATCTGCGATCCGCCGGGTCGCAACGTGGATGCCAACCGGCTTGGAGACACATACGGGGACCGGTCCGCGTCAAAGCCCAACCCCGGCGGGCCGGGACGGTGCCCTGGTGATCCACGGCACCGCCGATCGTGCTGCCCTGGAGGGTCCGCCATGACCACCGTCCCCACGTACGCTCCGTCCGCAGTCGCCCCCACCCACGACGCCCCGGCGGTCCCCGCGCCCCGCACCCCGGCCACCGCCCCGGTCGGCTACACCGTCTCCCTCGCCCGCGACGAGGACGACGTGCGCGCCGCCCAGCGGCTGCGCCACCAGGTCTTCGGCGCCGAACTCGGCGCCGTCCTGCACAGCCCGGTCGCCGGGCTCGACGTCGACCCCTTCGACGACCACTGCGACCACCTGCTGGTCCGCGAGGGCGAGGACGGCCCCGTCGTCGGCACCTACCGGCTGCTCCGCCCCGAGGCCGCCCGCCGGGCCGGACGGCTCTACTCCGAGGGCGAGTTCGACCTCTCCGCACTGGCACCCGTCCGGCCCGGCCTGGTCGAGCTCGGCCGCTCCTGCATCCACCCCGACCACCGGGGCAACGGGGCCGTCATCAACCTGATGTGGGGCGGCATCGCCCGCTACCTCGCCGACACCGGCAACACCTGGGTCGGCGGCTGCTGCTCGATCGACCTGGCGGACGGCGGCGCCACCGCCGCCCGGGTCTGGGACGCCGTGAGCGCCAAGTACCTGGCCCCCGAGGAGTACCGGGTCACCCCGCACCGCCGCTGGGACGCCACCGGAGTGCCGCGCGCCGACCGCGGCGCCCTGCCCGCCCTGCTCCGCGGCTACCTGCGGCTCGGCGCCTGGGTCTGCGGGGAGCCCGCGTACGACCCGGACTTCAACTGCGCCGACCTGTACGTGCTGCTGTCCCTGGAGCGCACCGACCCGCGCTACCTGCGGCACTTCCTGTCCGGAGCGACCGCCCCGGGTGCCTCGTCATGAGCGTCTGGCTGCCGACCGCGACCTGCCGGCCGGAGACCTGCCTGGGCGAGCGCGCGCCGGAGGTCTCGCTCCCCCGGCGGGTGCTGCGACTGACCGCCTGCCTGCTGACGGTGCTGACCGGGGTGCTGCTCAGCCTGCCGGTGCGGCTGCTGCCGTACGGCACCCGCGACCGGCTGATCCGGCTCTGGGCACGGGTGCTGCTGCGCACCCTCGGGGTGACCGTCCACCTCGGGACGCCCCGGGCGCCCTGGCGACCGGGAGCGCCCGGCTCGGCCGGGGCGGCCGGCGGCCGGGCGGTCGGCGCCGACGGCGCGCTGGTGGTGGCCAACCACGTGTCCTGGCTGGACATCCCGCTGCTGGCGGCCGGCCGGCCGGGCCGGTCGCTGGCCAAGACCGAGGTCCGGAAGTGGCCGGTGCTCGGGCCGCTGGTCGCCTGGGGCGGAACGGTGTTCCTGGACCGCGACCGGCTGCGCACCCTCCCGGACACCGTGGCGGCGGTGGCCGAGGTGCTGCGCTCCGGACACCCGGTGATCGTCTTCCCGGAGGGGTCGACCTGGTGCGGACGGGAGAGCGGACGGTTCCGGCCCGCGCTGTTCCAGGCCGCGGTCGAGGCGGGCGCCTTCGTCCAGCCGGTGACGATCCGCTACCGGCTGGCGGACGGGCGCCCGACCAGCGCCCCGGCCTTCATCGGCGACGAGGGGCTGCTCACCTCGCTCGCCCGGGTGGTCGCGGTGCGCGGGCTGGTCGCCGACGTCACCTTCCTGCCGCCGATCCCGCCGCCCGGACCGCAGCCCACCCGGGCGGGGGCCCGGCGGGAGCTGGCCCGGGCGGCCCAGGCGGCGGTGGAAGGGATCCGCTGAGGCGCGACCGCCGGCCGCGACCGCGCTGGTGACGGCGGCGGCGGACGGCGAACGGTCGCAGCGAACGGTGGCGGCCTGGTGCCGCGTCCCTCGGGAGGCCTGTCCCTCAGGAAGCGTGCCCCCGGGAGGCTCGTCCCTCAGGAGGAACGGGCCTCGGCCAGTTCCTCCGCCCGCGGCTCACCGGCCGGGGCGGCCGGGGCGAGCGGGCGGGCCCGGCCGAGCAGTACGGCGACCAGGACGGCGGTGACGGCGAGCACGACCGAGCCGCACCGCAGCGCGAGGTGGATGCCGTCGATGAAGGCGCCGTCCACCGCGTGCCGGACCGGCTCGGGCAGCGTGCCGGTCGTTCCGCCGCCGCCGTGCGCCGCGCCGGTGGGCGCGTCCGCGACCGGGCCGACCGCGTCCGCCGGGACGCCGAGCCGGTGCAGGGCCGCGGTCAGCCGGTCCGACATCCGGTTGGTCAGGACGGCGCCGAGCACGGCGATCCCCAGTACCCCGCCGAGTTCGCGCAGGGTGTTGACCGTCGCCGAGGCCATGCCGGTCTGCGCGGGGGCGACCCGTTGGAGCACCGCGATCGAGACCGGGGTGAAGGTCAGTCCCATGCCGAAGCCCAGGACGAACAGCGTCCAGAGGTATTCCGGATAGCGGGCGTGGTCACCGTACAGCGACAGCCCGCCGAGACCCACCGCGCAGAGCGCCAGGCCCAGCACCATCGGCGGCCGGGGGCCGTACCGGGCGGCGAGACGGCCGGACAGCGGCCCCGCGACCACCAGCATCGCCGTCATCGGCAGCCCGCCGTAGGCCGCACCGGACGGGGACCAGCCGAGCACACTCTGCATCAGCAGCGGCAGGAAGAACAGCGCCCCGAACATCCCGAAGCTGACCATGAACCCGCTCAGCAGCCCGGCACTGAGCCCGCCGTCCCGGAACAGCCGCAGCTCCAGCATCGGTTCGGCCAGGCGCAGTTCGAGCAGTAGGAAGGCCGCGAGCAGGACCACCGCGAGGACCCCGCTGCCGGCCACCCGGACATCGGTCCAGCCGCGCGACGGGCCCTCGATCAGGGCGTAGACCAGCAGGCCGAGGCCCGCCGCCGAGAGCACGAAGCCGCCGAAGTCGATCCGCCGGGCGCGCGGCGGGATCCCCGGGAGGACCTTGGCGGCGAGCACCACCCCGGCCACGCCGATCGGCACGTTGATCCAGAACACGCTGGCCCAGCCGAGGTGTTCGACCATCGGCCCACCGATCACCGGGCCGATCGACAGACCCAGGGCGGACACCCCGGACCACAGGCCGATGGCCCTGGCGCGCTCGCGCTCCCCGGTGAACACATGGCTCAGCAGGGTCAGGCTGCCCGGGGTGAGCAGTGCGGCCCCGACACCCTGCACCATCCGGCCGCCCACCAGCACGCCGATCGTCCCGGCGAGTGCGGCGACCGCGGAGCCGACCGTGAACAGGCCCAGTCCGAGGACGAACATCCGGGTGCGGCCGTGGCGGTCACCGAGGGCGCCGCCGGTGAGCACGAGTGCGGCGTAGACCAGGCTGTAGCCCTCGGCCACCCACTGGAGGCCGCTGACCCCGGCGTCCAGGTCCTGCCCGATCCGGGGCAGGGCGACGTTGACGACGACGTTGTCCAGCATGGCCATGAACATGGCTACGCAGAGCGTCAGCAGCGCCAGCTGTTGTCTGCGGCGCGTGCTCGGCTCCCCCATGGAAATCCCTCCCACTTGCTATCCCCTAACAGTGTTAGGGCTCGGTACGACACGCACAGATTGCCCCTAACACCGTTAGAGCGCAAGTCGTATTCCCGGCCTGCGGACTCGCCGGCCGAGCGGTCGTGGCACTGTTGACCCCGCCACACCGTCGATCCACCGCCGTCCGACCACCCCCCGCCCGCTGCCCGACCACTGGAGACGTCCGCACAGCCATGCCGGAGAACGACGACGCGACCCCCGCCCTCACCCGCGAAGCCCTCACCCAGGCCGCACTGCGCGTACTGGAGCGGGACGGCCTGGACGGACTGTCGATGCGCAAGGTCGCCGCCGAGGTCGGCGTCAAGGCCGCCTCGCTGTACTGGCACGTCCGCAACAAGCAGGAACTGCTCGACCTGCTCAGCGACGCGATCCTCGCGCTGGCCGAGCCCCCGCCCCGCCAGGAGGACTGGCGGGCCGAGCTGCACGAGTACTGCTTCCGCTACCGCCGACTGCTGCTCGACAACCGCGACGCCGCGAAGGTCGTGGCCGGGCGGCTCGCACCGGGGCCGTGCCTGCTCAACGTGATGGAGGACCAGCTCGACCGACTCCGCGCGGCCGGCTTCTCCGACGCCGACACGGCCATGGCCAGCTACCTGCTGGGTGCCTTCGTCCAGGGCTTCGTGCTCCAGGAGCAGTCGCCGATCTCGTCCGCCGAAGTGCTCGGGACCAGCCGAAGGGACATCGCCGACGCCGCCGGGGACCTCTTCCGCGGACTGCCCACCACCCAGTACCCCAACCTCGCGGAGCTGGCCGACCACCTCACCGGGCCGGACATGGACGCCCGCTTCGAGTTCTGCGTCCAGCGCGTCCTCGACGGACTGGCCACCCTGCTACCGGCGGACCGGCGCTGACCTGCGGCGTCGCCCCGACGCTCGGCTACCATGCCCCTCGGTAAAGGCTGAGCAAAGGAGTGGTGGGGCATGGGCGGGGAGCCGGTGACGCAGGACGAACGGGACGGACGGGGGGACGGGCCGGGGGACGGGCGGGCGGACGGACAGGGGGACGGGCGGCCTGAGGTCGGGCACCAGCCCGGGGACCCGACCCCCGTCCCCGGCGGCCAGACCGGACTGCTGGTCGGCGCCGCCCGTACGTCGCTGGGCTGTCTCGGCGAGCTGGGACTCGAACTCGTCGGCGGCGCCGTCCTCGCCGTCCTGACCACGGCATCGCTGGCAGCGGTCCTCGTCCTCGCCATAACGGTGCACCGGGCCAGCCCGGCGGGTGCGTACGCACTGGCTGCACTGGGCCTGCTCGGACTCCTCCACGGCATCCGCCACCATCGCCGGCCGGCCGAGCGGCGCAGCCGACCCGGGCGGATCACGGCCCGTGTCACGGGCGGACTCGGCGTCTGGCTGATCCTCTGCGTCGGGTACGCCTCCTTCGGCGACGTCCTCGATCTGAGCTCCGGGTTCTGACGACTCCGGGTTCCGGCCGCCCCGCGCGCCGTCGGAACCGCGCCGCCATCGGAACCGAGCGGACGTCGGAACCGGGCCGCCATCGGAACCGAGCGGCCGTCGGAACCCGGCCGCCATCGGAACCGAGCGGCCGTCGCCGCCGACGGCGGGTAGGCTCGCCCGGCGAACCGGTGCCCCGGCCACTCGACCGCGCGTCCGCAGAGGAGTCCACCGTGCCCGAGCCCTACCACCACGACGAGCCCTACGCCCAGGGGCTGTTGGACGTCGGCGACGGGCAGCGGATCCACTGGAACTGCTCCGGCAACCCGGCGGGCCGACCCGCCGTCACCGTGCACGGCGGACCCGGCTCCGGCCACCGGCCGGGCACCCGGCAGCACTTCGACCCGCAACGGTTCCGCGTCGTCCAGTACGACCAGCGCGGCTGCGGGCGCAGCCTGCCGCACGCCGCCGACCCGTCGACCGGGCTCGAACACAACACCACCGCGCACCTGGTCGCCGACCTGGAGCGACTGCGCGAACACCTGGGCATCGACAAGTGGCTGCTGCACGGCGGTTCCTGGGGCTCCACGCTGGCCCTCGCCTACGCGCAGGCCCACCCTGAGCGGGTCTCCGGAATCGTGCTCTGCGCGGTGACCATGACCCGCCCCGAGGAGACCGAGTGGCTCTACCAGGGCGTCGGCCGCTTCCTGCCGGGCCCGTGGGAGGAGTTCCGCGACTTCCTGCCCGCCGCCGACCGGGACGGCGACGTGTTCGAGTTGCTCGCCGCCTACAGCCGACAGCTCAACAGCCCCGAGGAGGAGGTCCGTCGGGCCGCCGCCCGGGCCTGGGCTGCTTGGGAGGACGCAGTCATCTCGCACGAGGTGCTCGGCAAGCCGAACGCCTACTCCGACCGCCCCGCCGATGCCCTGATGGCCTTCACCCGGATCACCGCGCACTACTTCTCGAACCGGGCGTTCCTGGCGGACGGCCAACTGCTGCGCGACGCCGGACGGCTGGCCGGGATCCCGGGCGAGCTGATCCACGGACGGCTCGACCTCGGCGGACCGCTCGACACCGCCTGGCAGTTGGCCAAGGCCTGGCCGGAGGCGAGGCTGACGGTGATCGACGAGGCCGGGCACACCGGCAGTCCGAAGATGGCCGAGGCCCTGCTGGCCGCCGTCGAACGCTTCGCCTGAGCCGTCTCCTGTGCGGCGCCGCACAGGAGACGTCGCACAGGAGGCGCCGCGCGCGAGGCGCCGCCCGCGACGGTAGGGCCCCTGGGGCACCCCGGCCGTTCGCACAGCTGATCGACCCATCCGCTCCCCCTACGATACGAACCATGCTCGCCTATGCCCCAGCCGCCCTGTTCTTCCTCCTGTTCGGAATCGGGGTACTCCGCGACCGTCGGCAATTCAGCAATGCCGTCCTGCTCGGCATCGCCGTGTCCCTCTTCGCACTCGCCCTGCTCGCCGAACTCCGCAAGGCGCCCACACTGGTGGCGGAGCTCGCGGCGGTGGCGATCATCCTGTTGCCGACCGTCGGCACGGTGGCCCTGGTCTGGTTCCTCCTCGCCAACGGCCTGACGATGATCCGCAAGGAGGGCCGGCGGCCGGCCAACCTGCTGTCCCTGCTCGCCGGACTGGGCATCATCGCCGTGATCGCCCTGCTCTTCGCCGCCATCGCCACCCGCTCGCCGAAGCTCGGCATCCTCGCGGGCACCGCCGTCCTGGTGGTGGGCTATGTCTCCTTCCTCTTCGTCTGCTTCGTCGGTTACGCCTTCCTGTACGGCCGCCACCGGCCGCGCCGGGACGTGGACTTCGTGGTGGTCCTCGGATCCGGGCTGATCGGCGGCGAGCGCGTTCCGCCACTGCTGGCCAGCCGGCTCAACCGGGGCTGCGAGGTGTACGAGGCCCAGGCCGCCCGCGGCAACCCTCCGGTGCTGATCACCTCGGGCGGCCAGGGGCCGGACGAGAAGCTGCCGGAGTCCCACGCCATGGCCGACTACCTGGTCGAACGCGGTTTCCCGGACGAGCACCTCACGCGGGAGGACCGCTCGCGCACCACCGAGGAGAACCTGCTGTTCAGCCGGGCCATCATGGAGCAGGCCAAGCCGGACTACCACTGCGTCGTGGTGACCAACAACTTCCACGCCTTCCGGGCGGCCCTGATCGCCCGCAAGACCGGTGTCAACGGGCACGTCTTCGGTTCGCCCACCGCCCGGTACTACTGGCCGAGCGCGACCATCCGCGAGTTCGCGGCGGTCTTCCTCTCGCACAAGCTGATCAACTTCGGGATCTGCGGCCTCCTTGCGCTCTGCGGGGTGCTGGCGGTGCTCTGAGCCCCACCTCCTGGTTGTCCGGATTCTCGGCTCTCCTGTTCCTCTGTCCGTCCGTTCCTCTCCCCCACTCCTCCGCTCTTCACGGGTGTTCGAATCGGCGTCGGCAGGCCAGCGCCGTGCGTCAGGCGGCCGGGCGCGGCGTCAGAATGGCGCAGGTGGTGGTCGCGTGCGCGTAGAGCTTGCCGCTCTCCGTACCCACCACCTTCGCCTCCGCCGTCGCCATCGTCCGGCCGAGATGCAACACCACGCCCTCGCAGCGCAGCAGTTCCGAATCGCCGAACAGTGGGCGCAGCAGGTGGATGTTCAGCTGGGTGGTGGTGTAGCCGATCCCGGCCGGCAGCTTGCTCAGCACGGCACAGCCGAGCGCCGAGTCGAGCAGGGTGGCCAGGTACCCGCCGTGCACGGTGTTCATCGGGTTGAAGAGGTGGTCCCCCAACTCCCCCTCGAACACCGCCGTTCCCGGCTTGGCCTCGGTCAGGTGGAATCCCATGGTGCTGCAGATGGAAGGCTCCGGGATCCGCCCCGCGATCCACTCCAAGAGGATCTCCTCACCGGAGAGGTGGGCGTACTCGGAGATCGGCGGAGCGGGCGTCCAGGTGTGGGTGCGGGTGCGCGGTTCCCGGCCGGTCGGGGGCTGCGGTCCAGCGGAGGCGGGCTGAGGATTCGTCATGGGATCAACCTGCCCCCTCCGGACGGCCGACTCAAGCCGCCGCCGAACCGCAGCCCGGCGAACAGGTCGGTCTCGACCCCGCCCGCCCCACCGGTCGCCCCGGTCGGGTCCACCGAATCCGCCGGGTCTGCCGGACCTGCCCGACCTGCCGGGCCGCCTGGACTCGGCAGGACAGTGCGCGCCAAGTGGTAGTCCTCCGTCGGCCAGACCTCCCGCTCGATGTCCCGGGGGTGGGCCATGAACGCGACACCGGGCTGGACTTGGGTGGCGTGCGCCAGCAGTGCGGCGTCCCGTACGGCGAACTGCTCGGCGCAGGCGATCCGGGTGGTGGTCGCGAGCGCCGGCGGGGTGTCGGGCCACCCGGCGAGGATTCCGTCCATCCCCGAGGGGACTCCGCGCTCCGTCATGGCGTCGTGCAAGGTCCGGAACCAGGCCAGGGAGAGGGCCAGGTGGTAGTAGAGCTTCGCCACCTGCCAGGGCTCGCCGCGCCCCGGATGGCGCCCCGGGTCGGCCGCGGCCTCGAAGGCCTCGACGGCCACCCGGTGGGTCATCACGTGGTCCGGGTGCGGGTACCCGCCCGTCTCGTCGTAGGTGATGACGACGTGTGGACGGAACTCCCGGATCAACGCGACCAGCGGCGCCGCCGCGACCTCCACCGGCAGGGCGGCGAAGCAGTCCTCCGGCAGCGGTTCGCCCGGGCCCGGCATCCCGGAGTCGACGAAGCCGAGGAAGTGCTGCCGTACGCCGAGGATCTCCCGCGCGGCCGCCATCTCCGCGCGTCGGATCCGGGTGAGGTCCGCACGGACCTCGGGCCGGTCCAGCGCCGGGTTGAGCACCGACCCGCGCTCGCCGCCGGTGCAGGTCGCGACCAGGACGTCCACGCCCTCCGCCGCGTAGCGGGCGAGGGTCGCCGCTCCCTTGCTGGACTCGTCGTCGGGGTGGGCGTGCACGGTGAGCAGACGCAGGCCGTCGGGGTGCTTGGTGAACACGGGTGCCTCCAGGAGGTCGGGATCGTGGACGGGAGACCGGGACGGCTCCCGGAGCGGTCGGAGCGGCCACCCGAGGACCGTGGCGAAGGCCGCTCCGCCCCGGCCCGCACGCTCCTCCGGCGGCCGCTCCGACCGCCCGAGGAGAACTTAGGACGGACCCACTCACTAGGTCAAGCATAATTACTGTGCCCGACCCAGTGAAGTGCGCTAGGCTCACCGCCATGACCGACACCGGAGCCGTTCCGAACCTTCGCGAGCTCAACAAGCGCCGCACCCGCGAGGCGATCTCGCACGCCGCGACCAGGCTCTTCATCGAGCACGGCTTCGACCGCACGACCATCGCCGAGGTCGCAGCGGCCGCCGGGGTCGCCAAGATGACCGTCACCAACCACTTCCCGCGCAAGGAGGACCTCTTCTTCGACCTGCACGAGGAGCTCGTCGACCGGCTCGCCCGCGCCGTCGCCGGTCGCGCCGTCGGCGAGTCCGCCCTCGCCGCCCTGCGTCGCGACTGCCTGGCCGGGCTGGGCCGACACGATCCCCGGCTGGGCTTCTCCGGAGCGGACTTCGCCCGCACCATCGCCGAGAGCCCGGCCCTCGGCAGCTGGCTCCGCGAACTGCACGAGCAGGGCGAGGCCGCGCTCGCCGAAGCACTCGCCGCAGCCGCCGGCCCACCCGCCGCCGACCCCGCCGCCGAATCCGGCCACCCCGACGGACCCGACGGGTCCGACGGGAGGGGCGAGGGCGTCGACTTCGAGAGCCGGGTCGCCGCCGCCCTGCTCGCCGCCGTCGACCGGGCCGTGCTCGCGGAGGTCTTCCGCCGCATCCTGGCCGGGGAGGACCACAGCACCGTCGCCGCCGCGGTGCACCCCGCCGCCGTCCGGGCCTTCGACCGATTGGAGGGCGCCCTGGGCTCCTACGCCGTCCGCGCCGATTGACCGGGCCGGGAGCACTCCCGGAACGACAACGGCCCGCCGCACGCAACGTGGTTGCGCACGACGGACCGTCGAACCAGACCTGAACCGAAGCAAAGCCGAACCGAGCCGGGCTGCCCCGGACCGAGCCGGAGCGGAGCACCGGGTCAGCCCTCGGCGCCGCCCCGGCCAGGACCGGACGCGACGTCAGCGCACGGTCACGGTGAACACCGGCGAGGCGGTGCTGCCACTGACGACGCGCAGTTCGTTCACGCCCTTGAGGCCGAGCTTCACGCCCAGGGAGTAGGAGCCGTTGCGGTTCGTCTGCACGGAGGCCGGCAGTGCGACCCAGGATCCGTGCTGCTTCTGCTCCAGCGTCACGGTGCTCCCGGCCTTGAGACCGGTGGTGGTGCCGGTGACCCGGAACAGTTGCCAGGCCTGGACGGACGCGGCCGACGGCTTGGCGGTGATCGAGGCAGCGACGGACGCGGCGGCCGAGGCGGCGGCGACCGGCGCGGGGTCGGCCGCCGCCAACGCGGGGCCGGCCGCCCCGAGGAAGAGCACACCGAGGGTGGCGACGGCGGCCAGGCGCAGGGAGTTCCGCTTGGAGACGATCACGGGTGCACCCCTTTCAGGGGAGGGTGGTCGTTCGGCCCGAGGGCACGGTCGGTGCCGCACGGACGCTGTCACCTAAGTGAATTCCCCACCCAGCGCCATTGATTGTGCACAAAACGTCACTGTCGGGTAACAGTCCTCGTTACCAAGCGAATTGGCCGAGGGTCGCACCACCGCCCGCCGGGGCACGGACCGTGTCGGGTCGGGCGGTGGCGCCCCGGCGCCGGCCCCCGCCGTTCCACGACGGCTGCGACCGGCACCGGTTCAGTGCGACCAGTAGGGGTCGTCGACCGTCGCGCACTGGGCGGCGTAGTCGAGCGGGCCCTGGCCGAACCCGCCCTTCCCGTTCTCACCACTGATGTCGGTGACGTTGAACACGGAGACCTGCACCTCAGCACAGCCGTTCGCGTCCGAGACGAACCAGAGCCCGAACCCCGAGTCCTTCACCTCCAGGGACCGCCCTTCACGACGGACCGGGTACCCCTTGGCCGCCCACAGTGCCTGGACGGTGTCGAGCGGCTCGGCCTCCCGCCCGGAGGCGATCCTGACCCGGGCCGCCTGACGGGCCTGCATCTCCGACCGACCCGTCTTCTCGCACCCGGAGGTACCGCAGAGTCCCTTCAGATCGGGGTCGCTGTCGTACCTCGCCTCGCCCCACTGGAGCCCCGGATGGAAGGCCCCCGCGACATCGGCGAGCTCGGCCTCGATCCGGTGCTGCGCCTGCCCGACCGGCACGGCGGGTTCCGCCGGCTCCGGCCAGGCGTACCAACCGACCAGGAGCGCCAACAGTGCCCCCGGCACGGCCGTGCGCCATACCGCGGCCCTCATCTCGGATCCTCCCTGGTGATCGTGTTCCCGTGGCCGCTCACGATCTTCCCGATGTTCGCGAGCGAATCGCCGCCCTTGCCGTCCTTCCCGAAGTAGTCGTCATGGGAGTCGGTGATGGTCCCGTCCGCCACCGAGAAGCGCTGAGCGCCGAAGTGCTGGCTCGCCGGATCGGTGCCGTGCCACAACCCGTCGGGGTTCGCGATCGCCTCGTAGGCGGCCAGCCCGGGAACGAGCATCCCGGGCGCCGGTGCCATCGCGACGGGGTCGTACCTGGCCGTGCCGACGTACACGTGATCCGCACCGATCCCGAGCTGCGACGCCTTGTCCACCCCGACGCCCGGGCTGCCCACCAGGACGATGTCGTCGACGGGCAGGCCTCCGGGTTGCTGGGTCGCCTTCCCGACCACCAGGGAGCCGTAGCTGTGCCCCTGCGCGGTCATGTGCGCCGGCGCGCCGTCGTGGCTGGCCCGGAGTCCGTTGAGGAACTCGTTGTACGCGGCCCCGCCCTTCTCCGCCCGGTCCTGCCCGAGCACCGAGGAGCCGGTGCCCTCCAACTGCGGGGCGTCGTACCCGAGCCAGAACACGGACGCGACACTCGACGGCACGTCACCGTTGGCCCTGGCGCTGTTCTCCGCGGAATCGTAGATGCGCTTCGCCGTCCTGGCGTCACCGCCTCCGACGCCTGCGAGGGTGCTGTTCAGCCCGGGCACCAGCGACGAGACGTTCTTGGCCTTGTCCGGGTCACCCCAGGAGATGATCGCGCGGCCCTGCCCCTGGTCGCCGATCCCCAGCAACAGCAGCGGCGGGTTGGAGCCCGGCCCGCCGACACCACCGTCCACCTTGCCGTCGAGCCGGTCCTGGATGGACTGGAAGCCGGCGAGTTTCTGCGTCAGATCGTCGTGCTTGCGCTTCCACGCCGTGTAGTCGGGGTTCTCCACCGGCCCGCCGTTGGTCTCGGCCACGCTCAGCATCTTCTTCGGCTCGGGGCCGAGACCGGCGAGCCGACGGTCGTAGTCCTGGATCAGGTTCGTCAGATTGATCCGGTTGGCCTGGTTGCGGTCGGTGGCGGGGATGCCGTCCAGGTTGCCGACCTGGTCGGGGTGGTTGAGGATCATCCGCTGCTGCTGGTC
>NZ_JBFBGS010000033.1:0-104199 GCF_040684795.1 Kitasatospora sp. NPDC089797
CGCCCGGTTACATTCCGAACCCGGAAGCTAAGCCTCACAGCGCCGATGGTACTGCAGGGGGGACCCTGTGGGAGAGTAGGACGCCGCCGAACAATTTTTCGAGAGAAGCCCCCGCCGGGTGAACCGGGCGGGGGCTTTTCTGTTGTAAGGTCAACGTGCATTGTCGTAACACAGGACAGGAGGCCCCGGGTGGAGGTCCAGGAGACGCGGGTCCAGACCGATCGGGTCCTCACCATCCCCAACCTGCTGAGCATGGGTCGGTTGGTCGGCGTTCCGCTCTTTCTCTGGCTCATCCTGTGGCCGGCCTTCGGTGGGCCGAAGAACGACGGCTGGGCGCTGCTGATCCTGATGCTCAGCGGGATCAGCGACTACCTGGACGGAAAGCTCGCCAGGCGGTGGGGGCAGATCAGTCGGGTGGGACAGCTGCTGGACCCGCTGGCCGACCGGCTCTATGTGCTGTCCACGCTCGTCGGATTGACGTGGCGTGAGTTCCTGCCGTGGTGGGTGACGGCGATTCTGATCGCTCGGGAACTCTTTATCGCTTCGCTGCTGCCGATGCTGAACCGGCACGGTTACGGGCCGCTGCAGACGAGTTTCCTCGGGAAAGCCGCGACCTTCAATCTGATGTACGCGTTCCCGCTTCTGCTGCTCGGCGGCATCGACAGCTGGATCGCGCGGCCGGCCGAGGTCGTGAGCTGGGCCTTCATCTGGTGGGGGACCACGTTGTACTGGTGGTCCGCGATTCTTTACGCGGTCCAGGCGCGGCAGATCATCAAGGCGGGCTCCGCGGGCCCGGCGTCCACAGCCTGAGACGCGATCTGAGAGAAGTCCCACGTCGCCCCGGTGCGTCGGACGATACCTTCCGGGTAGAGAACCCTCTGGAACGGTTTGATGGACCCGAAGGTCCACCACCGCGAAGGAGGACGCACCCGTAATGAAAGCCGTTGTAATGGCAGGGGGCGAGGGCACCCGACTCCGCCCGATGACCTCCAGCATGCCGAAGCCGCTGCTTCCGGTCGCCAATATGCCGATCATGGAGCACGTGCTTCGGCTGCTGAAGCGGCACGGCCTCTCCGACACCGTCGTCACCGTGCAGTTCCTGGCGTCACTCGTCAAGAACTACTTCGGTGACGGCGAGGAACTGGGCATGCACCTCACGTATGCCCATGAGGAGACGCCGCTCGGCACTGCGGGGAGTGTCAAGAACGCCGAGGACGCACTCAAGGACGATTCCTTTCTGGTGATCTCCGGTGACGCCCTGACCGACTTCAATCTCTCCGAATTGATCGACTTTCACCGCAGTAAGAACGCACTGGTCACTGTCTGTCTCACCAGGGTGCCGAATCCGCTGGAGTTCGGGATCACGATCACGGACGACGACGGGCGGGTCGAGCGCTTCCTGGAGAAGCCGACCTGGGGCCAGGTCTTCTCCGACACGGTGAACACCGGTATCTACGTGATGGAGCCGGAGGTCTTCGACTACGTCGCTGCGGGGGAGTCCGTCGACTGGTCGAGCGATGTCTTCCCCCAGCTCCTGAAGGAGGGCAAGCGGGTCTACGGATACGTCGCCGAGGGCTACTGGGAGGACGTGGGCACCCACGAGAGTTACGGCAAGGCCCAGGCGGACGTCCTGGAGGGCAAGGTCGAGGTCGAGCTCGACGGTTTCGAGATCTCGCCGGGCGTCTGGGTCGCCGAGGGGGCGGAGGTGGACCCGGAGGCGGTGCTGCGCGGGCCGCTGTACATCGGGGACTACGCCAAGGTCGAGGCCGGCGTCGAGATCCGCGAGCACACCGTGCTCGGCAGCAACGTCGTGGTCAAGCGCGGTGCGTTCCTGCACAAGGCGATCGTGCACGACAACGTGTACGTCGGGCCGCAGAGCAACCTCCGCGGTTGTGTGGTGGGCAAGAACACCGACGTGATGCGGGCCGCGCGGATCGAGGACGGCGCGGTGATCGGGGACGAGTGCCTGGTCGGCGAGGAGTCGATCATCGGGGCGAACGTCCGGGTGTACCCGTTCAAGACCATCGAGGCCGGCGCGGTCGTCAACACCTCGGTGATCTGGGAGTCGCGCGGCCAGGAGCACCTCTTCGGCGTCCGCGGGGTCTCGGGCATCCTGAACGTCGAGATCACCCCGGAGCTGGCCGTGCGGCTGGCGGGCGCGTACGCGACGACGCTGAAGAAGGGTGCCACCGTCACCATCGCGCGTGACCACTCGCGTGGTGCCCGTGCGCTCAAACGGGCGATGATCTCGGCCCTGCAGACCTCCGCGATCGACGTCCGGGACCTGGAGAACGTGCCGATGCCGGTGGCGCGGCAGCACACGGCACGCGGGAGTGCGGGCGGGATCTTCCTGCGCACCACCCCGGGCGTGCCGGACTCGCTGGACATCCTCTTCTTCGACGAGCGCGGGGCGGACCTCTCGCAGGCCGGGCAGCGCAAGCTGGACCGGGTCTACGCGCGGCAGGAGTACCGGCGGGCCTTCCCGGGTGAGATCGGGGACCTGACCTTCCCGTCCAGCGTCTTCGACTCCTACGCGGGCAACCTGCTCCGGGCGGTGGACACCACCGGGGTCCGGGAGGCCGGGCTGAAGGTCGTGGTGGACACCGCGCACGGCAGTGCCGGTCTCGTCCTGCCCAGCATCCTCGGGCGGCTCGGGGTGGAGGCGCTCACCGTCTCCAGCGGGCTGGACGAGGCCCGGCCGACCGAGGACGCGGAGACCCGGCGGGCCGGGCTGGCCCGGCTCGGCGAGCTGGTGGCCTCTTCGCGGGCGGCCTTCGGAGTGCGGTTCGACCCCGTCGGGGAGCGGGTCGCGTTCGTGGACGAGCTGGGCCGGGTGATCGACGACGACCGGGCGCTGCTGGTGCTGCTCGACCTGGTCGCGGCGGAGCGGCGGAGCGGTCAGGTGGCCCTGCCGGTGACCACGACCCGGATCGCCGAGCAGGTCGCGGCCTACCACGGCACCCAGGTCATCTGGACCACGACGACGCCGGACGACCTCGCGAAGGCGGCCTCCGCCGAGGGCACGGTGTTCGGCGGGGACGGGCGCGGCGGCTTCGTGGTGCCCGAGTTCAGCGGGGTGCTGGACGGTGCCGCGGCCTTCGTCCGGCTGGTCGGCCTGGTGGCCCGGACCCAGCTCACGCTGAGCCAGATCGACGCGCGGATCCCGCAGGCGCACATCCGGCGCCGGGACATCGCGACGCCGTGGGCGGCGAAGGGCATGGTCATGCGCTCGGTGGTGGAGGCGGCCGGCAGCCGGCGGCTGGACACCACCGACGGTGTCCGGGTGGTCGAGGCGGACGGTCGCTGGACCCTCGTGCTGCCGGACCCGGCCGAGGCGGTCACCCACCTGTGGGCCGAGGGCCCGGACGACGAGGCCACCGACGCGCTGCTGGACGAGTGGGCTGCCGTGGTCGAGGGCGCGGGGCGGTGACGCTCTGAGCGGGCCGGTCCGCTGATCGGAGAAGTCCCCGGACGGCGGGGCGTGCGGTTCGATCCGTGCGCCCCGCCGTCCGTTTTCGCCTCATTCGGAGCGGTCCGTCGCCTTCCGTCGATGTGTGCGGCGTGTGTGCAGCTCAGGGGCCGTGCGCGGGGGGCCTCCGGCGCCGTGGGACGATGGTCCGCATGCCAGCGACGCCGACGCCGAGTGCCCCGAACGGACGGTACAACCGCCCGGACGCCTCGATGTCCCTGCTGACCAACGTGATGGACCACAGCCTGGACGAGGGCTACGCCGAGGCGGCCGCGGCCCGGGGCGGCGCGCAGGACAGTCGGATGCCCCGGACGCTGAAGGGCCTGCTGACGCTGGGCGCCGGACTGGCGTTGGTCGGGGCGGTGGTGACGGTGGGCGCGGTGAACGCGCACAAGGCCGAGCCGACGCTGGCCAAGGAGCGGGACGCGCTGATCCACCGGATCAACGACAGCAACGGCGCGGCGGACCGCCTCCAGAAGGACGTCCAGGACCTGCGGCGCAAGGTCGACGACACCCAGCAGCAGGCGCTGGCCTCGGGGGACGGCGGCGCGGGCGCGCTGACCGGCGAGGTGGGGTTGGGAGAGGTCACCGGACCCGGGGTGAAGCTGGTCCTGGAGGACGCGGCCGGCACCGGTGCCGGGGGCAACGTCGACCCGCGGGCCGGGCAGGGCTTCTCGAACAGCGGCCGGCTGCGGGACCGGGACCTGCAACTGGTGGTGAACGGTCTGTGGGGATCCGGCGCGGAGGCCGTCTCGATCAACGGGCAGCGGCTGACCGCGCTCTCCGCGATCCGGGCCGCCGGTGAGGCGGTGCTGGTGGACAACCGGCCGCTGGTCCCGCCGTACAACATCCAGGCGATCGGGGACGGGCCGAAGCTCCTCACCGCGTTCGAGAACGACATGGCCGGGCAGTACCTGCGGCTGCTGGAGGAGAAGTACGGCATCAAGTCGACGCTCTCCGCGCAGAAGAGCCTGACCCTGCCGGCGGCGGTGGGCGTGACGTTGCGGACCGCCCAGCCGGTCACGCCCGAGCCCTCGCCCCCGGCGAGTCCGTCGGCCGCCCCGAGCGGGAGCCAGTCGGCCGGTCCGGGAACCCCGGAGAGCCCCAGCGCGTCCGTTTCACCGTCCGCGACCAGCGAGCCGCCCGCCAAGCGGCGACCGACCGGCGGATCCGCCAAGACCACGACAGGAGCAGCTAGACCGTGATTGCCGTACTGGGTCTCGTGATCGGGGTGGTCGTCGGCCTCTTCGTCCAACCCGAGGTGCCCGACGCCGTGGTGCCCTACCTGCCGATCGCGGTGGTGGCGGCGCTGGACGCGGTGTTCGGTGGCGTCCGGGCGATGCTGGACGGGATCTTCGACGACAAGGTCTTCATCGTCTCGTTCCTGTCGAACGTGGTGGTCGCGGCGCTGATCGTCTTCCTGGGCGACCAGCTGGGCGTCGGTTCCCAGCTGTCCACCGGCGTGGTCGTCGTCCTCGGCATCCGCATCTTCTCCAATGCGGCCGCGATCCGGCGTCATGTCTTCCGGGCCTGAGCCGGGCCGCGAGGCGGCGGCGGAGGAGCGCGAGGAAGAGCGGGCGGAGGAGCGGACGGAGGCGCCGGCGGTCGAGGAGACCGCTGCGGAGCCGGCACCGGCTCCGGCTCCCGCGGCGGAGGAGTCCGGGCGGCCCGGGGAGGCGGCCGAGGGAGTCCAGAGCGCCGAGGAGCCGACCGACCCTGACGACTCTCACGCTCGGGCTGAGCGTGAGACCGGGGCGGCGGAGCCGCGGTCGGTGACGCCGGTGCGGCTGACGAAGCCGGCCGAGCCCGAGCCTGCCGTGGCCGAAGGTGATGCGCACGGCGGGCCGGAAGAGCCGGCCGGGCCGGAGGCCGTCGAGGAGCCGCAGGACGCGGACCGCGCCGCCGGTCGGCGGCGGCTGAAGGCGGCGCTGTGGCCGCCGCGGTTGTCACGCGGTCAGCTGGTGGTGGCGCTGCTGCTGTTCTCGCTCGGCCTGGGGCTGGCGATCCAGGTGCGTTCGACGAACGACCACCACAACCAGCTGCGCGGGGCGCGGCAGGAGGACCTGGTCCGGATCCTCGACGAACTGGACAGCCGTCAGCAGCGTCTCCAGCAGGAGAAGGCGGAGCTGGAGCAGTCCCTGGGCAAGTTGGAGAACAGCTCCAACCAGGCCAAGGAGGCCCAGGAGCAGACCAGGAAGAAGATGACGGAACTGGGTGTGCTGGCCGGTACGGTCAAAGCCACTGGTCCGGGCATCGTCCTCACGGTCGACGATCCCCAAGGGCAGGTGAAGGCAGATATGCTGCTGGACACCCTGCAGGAACTTCGAGCGGCGGGGGCGGAGGCGATTCAGATCAACGATGTGCGCGTGGTGGTCAACACCTACTTCACCGACCTCTCGGGCGGTGGGGTGCAGATCGACGGGAAGAAGGTCTCGCAGCCCTATCGGTTCACCGTCGTGGGGAACCCGCAGGACCTGACGCCTGCGCTGAACATCCCGGGGGGCGTCGTCCGCACCCTGGAGAGCCACCAGGCGCGGGCGACGATCGCCCAGCAGCAGAAGGTGGTCGTCGACGCCCTCGTCGACCTGAAGACGCCGCAGTACGCCAAGCCGGCGGCGAAGTGACGGGGCGCTCGACGAACGGTCCGTCACGGGCGGGCGGCACCCGGTGCGGGGTGTCGTCGTCGCGTGGGGGAGACTGGTTCGCACCAGTACGCTCCGTAGCAGTGAACGCCGCACCAACAGTCGGAGTACCACTCCAGCAGCTCCGGGCCGCAACCGGGCCCGCCGCCTGTCCGAGGTTCTCACCCTGCCCCGCGGGCGGGTCTGTCACACGCAAGGGGATTCGCCCGTGAGTTTCTTCTCGAAGTTGTTCGGTCGCAACAAGGGCCGCGACGCGGCCGCCGTGGAGGCGCCCACCGCGCGCCACCGCCGCTCGGATGACGAGCCCGCCGTGCCGGGCATGCGACCCGCCCCCGAGGCCGCGCCGTACGCCGGACAGCAGGCGTACCGGGACGGTGCCGCCCAGTACGCGGGGAATCCGGCGGGCTACGGCGCGTCGGTTGACCCCTCCGGCGACCCGCGCATAGGTTTCCCGTCGGGACCCTCAACCTCTGGTGGAGGGTTTGCTCCGGACCCGTACGCCGGGCACAACCCGTCGGGTGTGCCGCGCCAGGAGGCTGTGAACATGGCTGGCCCCACTCCGTGCCCCAGGTGCGGCAACCAGAACCCGGCCGCGGCCCGCTTCTGTTCCAACTGTGGCACCGCGCTGCGCGGCGGCCTGCTGCCGGAAGGGGCGGTGGAGACCACCTCGACGATCTCGATCTCCGGTCTGGAGTCCTACGACCCCTCCGCGACGACCGGGACCGGTACCACGCCGGCGCTGTCGGCCGAGGTGCTGTCGGCGATCGACGCGCTGCCGCCGGGCTCGGCCCTGCTGATCGTCCAGCGCGGCCCGAACTCCGGCAGCCGGTTCCTGCTGGACTCGGACGTCACCACGGCCGGACGTCACCCGCAGGGTGACATCTTCCTGGACGACGTCACGGTCTCCCGGCGCCACGTGGAGTTCCGCCGCACCCCGGCCGGCTTCAGCGTCGCGGACGTGGGCAGCCTGAACGGCACCTACGTCAACCGGGAACGGATCGACGAGGTGGCGCTGAACAACGGCGACGAGGTGCAGATCGGGAAGTACCGGCTGGTGTTCTTCGCCGGCCACAACCGGGGGTACTGAAACCAACGTCGGCGGGAGCCCGAGTGAATACGAATACCCCTTCCTCTTCTCTCGGGGCGGCCAACCCTGCGTCGTCGTCCGGTCCGCAGGCGGACCGGGGCGGACGCGGGGTGGTCGCGGGCCCCAGGCAGCCGGTCCGGTCGGACCGGCCCGCCGGGCGGCGGCGCGGCGGTGACGAGCTGTTGAGCATCGGCGCGGTGCTGGCCTTCCTGCGCGACGACTTCCCCGAGGTGACCATCTCGAAGATCCGCTTCCTGGAGGCGGAGGGACTGGTCGAGCCGCAGCGCACCCCCTCGGGGTACCGCAAGTTCAGCCCGTCCGACGTGGAGCGGCTGGCGTACGTGCTGCGGATGCAGCGCGACCACTACCTGCCGCTGCGGGTGATCCGGGAGCACCTGGACGCGATCGAGCGCGGCGAGGCCCCGCCCGCGCTGCCGTCCGCGGCCGACACCCGGCCCGGGCCGCTGGAGGAGGCCGACCGCGAACTGGTGGCCTCGGCCGAGGTCCCGTCCGGGGTCCGGCTGGGGCGGGCCGAGCTGCTGGCCGCGGCCGAGGCCGGCGAGCCGGAGCTGGCGGAGTGGGAGTCGTACGGGCTGGTCGCGCCGGGCCCGGACGGCGGGTACGACGGGGAGGCGCTGCAGGTGGCCCGGCTGGTCGCCGAGCTCGGCCGGTACGGCCTGGAGCCGCGGCACCTGAGGGCGATGAAGGCGGCGGCGGACCGCGAGATCGCGTTGGTGGACCAGGTGGTGGCGCCGTTGCGGCGGCACCGGAACCCGCAGACCCGGGCGCACGCGGAGGCCACCGCACGGGAGCTGGCGACGCTGTCGGTGCGGCTGCACGCGGCCATGGTCCAGGCCGGACTGCGGGCCCGTGGATAGTCCCCGAAGCGCCCTCCGGCGCACCGGTGCACCGCGCTGACCAGCGGCGTCGGCCCTGCGCTTTCATATCCGGGGTCGGAGCCATAGGGTTGCCTGTGTGAATGAGCTCGACGTCGTGGGTGTCCGAGTGGAGATGCCTTCCAACCAGCCGATCGTGCTGCTGCGGGAGGTCGGGGGAGATCGTTACCTGCCGATCTGGATCGGCCCCGGCGAGGCGACCGCGATCGCCTTCGCCCAGCAGGGCATGACTCCGGTGCGCCCGCTGACGCACGACCTGTTCAAGGACGTCCTGGAAGCGCTCGGCCAACAGCTCACCGAGGTCCGGATCACCGACCTGCGGGAGGGCGTGTTCTACGCCGAGCTGGTGTTCGCCGGCGGGGTCGAGGTGAGTGCCCGGCCGTCCGACGCGATAGCGCTCGCACTGCGCACCGGTACGCCGATCTACGGGAGCGAGGAGGTGCTCGCGGAGGCGGGCATCGCGATCCCGGACGAGCAGGAGGACGAGGTCGAGAAGTTCCGCGAGTTCCTCGACCAGGTGTCGCCCGAGGACTTCGGGGGCGGCGGCCCGCAGTAGCGCGGAAGGGGCTGGTCTGCCCCCGCGCGTGGCGTTTTGCCAAAAACCGTCCATCTACCCACACTAGGGGCACGAAAAACCACTCTCCTGAGTGATGTGGTTTGTCCGGCCCGGCGTGGCGATCGTTGACGGGTCATAGGGGACTGCCTACCGTCAGGAGTGGCTGTCCGGGTGGCCGATGCCCGCAGTCGGGTCGCCCGCAGCACGAGTGGACGGAGGTAGGCATGAGCAGCACCGGCGATGACACGGCCGTGGGAGGCCTGTGCGCCATGCACATGCCGCGCACCGCACACGGCGTGTCCGAGCTGCCCAGAATGGGCAGGTTCCCGGCCGTACAGCCGGGCCAGCCCGCGATCGAGCGGGTGGCCCCGACGTCCGAACTGGTCGGGTTCCGCGGTCCGACGGCCTGTGCGGCGGCCGGCATCACCTACCGCCAGTTGGACTACTGGGCCCGCACCGGACTGCTGGAGCCCAGCGTCCGGACCGCCTACCCGGCGACCAGTCAGCGGCTCTACAGCTTCCGTGACGTCCTGCTGCTCAAGATCGTGAAGCGGCTGCTCGACGCGGGCGTCTCGTTGCAGAACATCCGGGTGGCGGTCGCCCATCTGCAGGCCGCCGAGCAGGCCGACCTGACCGGGCTGACGCTGATGTCCGACGGTGCGACGGTGTACGAGTGCACCACGCCGCAGCAGGTGGTCGATCTGCTGAAGAGCGGTCAGGGGGTGTTCGGCATCGCGGTGGGAGCGGTCTGGCAGGAGCTGGAGCTGACCCTCGGTCGGCTGCACGCGGAGCGGACCGACACCGGCGAGACGCTGGTCGGCAACGACCCGGCGGACGAGCTGGCGCAGCGGCGCAACCGGGCGGTCTGACCCGCTCGTCGTTTCGGGGCCCCGGGAGCCGTGGGCCGGGACGGGGAACCGTTCCGGTCCACGGCTTCGTCGTGGTGCCTGGTGAAGCGATCAGGGGAGGGGCACGTGGACGTGGGCACCGGGATACCGGGGCTGCTGCGGCGCCGGGCCGGGGGGATCCGGGCGCGGCTGCGGGAGCGCAGGACGCAGCGCCGGGTCTTCCAGGCGGCGACGCTGCTGTGCTCGCTCGCGCTGGCGCCCAGTGCCTGGCTGTGGTGCGCGGCGGGGGACCGGGTGGGCACGGTGGAGAGCGCGCCGTCGGCGCCGGTGGCGGTGGTCTTCGGTGCCGGGCTGGACCAGGGCAGGCCCTCGCCGTACCTGGAGCACCGGCTGGTGGCGGCGCTGGACCTGTACCGGGCGGGCAAGGTGAAGGCGATCCTGGTGACCGGGGACAACGGGCGGGTCGCGTACGACGAGCCGGACGCGATGTACCGGTACCTGACCGGGCACGGGGTGCCGGGGGACCGGGTGGTCCGGGACTACGCGGGCTTCGACACCTGGAACTCCTGCACCCGGGCGCACCGGATCTTCGGGGTGGACCGCGCGGTGCTGGTCAGCCAGGACTTCCACGTCCGGCGGGCGCTGGCGCTGTGCGAGGCGGCGGGCATCCGCTCGTACGCGGTCGGGGTGCCGGAGCTGCACGACTCCACCTGGCTGTACGGCGGGCTGCGGGAGGTGGCCGGGGCGGGCAAGGCGGCGGTCAACGCCTGGCTGCGGCCGGACCCGGTGTTCCTCGGGCCCCGGGAGGACGGCATCCCGAAGGCGCTCGCGGAGGCCGCGGAGGAGTAGCGGCGGTCGGGCGGCCCCGGGGCGTCGGCCGGGTTCGTACGCACTGTCGGACCCGTGCGCGATGATCGGCGGGTGCGATCTCTGCCGAGCATCATCCACCTCGACATGGACGCCTTCTTCGCCGCGGTGGAGCAGGCGGCCAAGCCGAGCCTGCGCGGCAAGCCGGTGATCGTCGGCGGGCTCGGCGGGCGCGGGGTGGTCTCGACGGCCTCGTACGAGGCGCGCCGGTTCGGGGTGCACTCGGCGATGCCGATGGCGCAGGCGCGGCGGCTCTGCCCCAACGCGGCGTTCCTGTCGGGGCGGTTCGAGGCGTACCGGCAGAACAGCGAGATCGTGATGGGGCTGCTGCGCGGGCTGTCGCCGCTGGTGCAGCCGCTGAGCCTGGACGAGGCCTTCGTCGACCTGGAGGCCGGTCCGTACGGTCCGGCGCTGGCAGCGGCGGACCACGCGACCGGGGAGCGGCTGGTGCTCGCGCTGGCGGAGGACCTGCGGGCGGACATCCACCGGTTCACCGGGCTGACCGGCTCGGTGGGGGCGGCGGGCTCCAAGCTGATGGCGAAGATCGCCTCCGAGCAGGCCAAGCCGGACGGGCTGGTGCTGATCGAGCCGGGGCAGGAGCGGGCCGTGCTCGGCCCGATGCCGGTCCGGGCGCTGCCCGGGATCGGGCCGGCCACCGAGCAGGTGCTGCGGCGGGCCGGGCTGAGCACGGTGGCCGACCTGGCGGAGGCGGGGGAGGCCGAGCTGGTCCAGCTGCTCGGCCGGGCGCACGGCGCCGGGGTCTTCCAGATGTCGACGGGCCTGGACGAGCGGCCGGTGGTGGCCGACCAGGACGCCAAGTCGGTCTCGGTGGAGGACACCTACGAGGTGGACCTGGCCGACCGGGACCGGGTGCTGCGCGAGGTCGAGGCGCTGGCCGGCCGCTGTGTGCGGCGGTTGCGCGCGGCGGGGCGCTCGGGGCGGACGGTGGTGCTCAAGGTGCGGCGGTTCGACTTCTCGACGCTGACCCGTTCGGAGACCCTGGGCGGGCCGACCGACGACGAGGCGGTGATCACCGCGACGGCGCGGCGGCTCGCGGAGCAGGTGGACATCACCGGCGGGGTCCGGCTGCTCGGGGTGGGCGTGGCCCAACTGGCCGACTACACCCAGGAGGACCTGTTCGCGCAGGCCCTGCGGGAGGAGGCGGCGGAGCACGTCGAGGCGGTCGAGGCGGCGGTGGCCGAGGAGGAGCCGGAGGAGCCGGTGGTGCGGCGCTGGATGCCCGGGCAGGACGTCCGGCACGCCGAGTGGGGGCCGGGCTGGGTGCAGGGCAGCGGGGTGGGGCGGGTGACCGTGCGGTTCGAGACGCCGTGGAGCGGGCCGGGGCGGGTGCGCACCTTCGCGGTGGACGACCCGGAGCTGGAACCGGCCCGGCCGCTGCCGCTGCGGGAGGCCGGGGACCCGGCGGGGGAGGGGGCGTGAGCGGGCCCGACCGGGGAGGGGCACGGGGCGGGGAACGCGGAACGGCCCCACCCGGTGGGAAGCACCGGGTGGGGCCGCATACCGTGCCGGACCCCGGACGGTCGTGATGCCCTCGCGACCGAGCGGAGGCCGGGCCCGCGCGTCCTGTCCCTGAGCGCGCGGGCCGGACGCCTCGTCAGGCGTCGGTCTTGGCCAGCGCGGGGCTGGAGTCCTGCTGGGCCGGGCCGCCGGTGACGGCGGTGACGGCGGGCTTGACGTTGCGGATCAGGAAGGGGACGACGCCGGCGATGATGCAGACGACGGCCGTGGTCCAGAACGCGTGCTTGTAGGCGTCCAGGGTGGGCAGCTGGACCGGGATCTTGATCGGCAGCTTGATGGTGTCACCGGTCAGGATGGCGGTCATCACGGCGGTGCCGATCGCGCCGCCGACGGTGCGGAGCACGGAGTTCATGCCGTTGGCGATGCCGCTCTGCTCGACCGGGACGGCGCCGTTGATGTAGGCGGGCATCGCGGCGAAGGCGAGGCCGATGCCGAGGCCGAAGATGGCGGAGGCGGTGTAGATGTCGCCCTCGTGGCTGTGCCGCAGGGCCAGGTAGGCCATCGCGATCGCACCGAGGACGCCGCCGAGGACCAGCGGCAGGCGGGGGCCGCGGCGGGCGATCAGCAGCGCGCCGACCGGGGCGGCGACCATCGAGCCGATCGCGGACGGCAGCAGCATCACGCCGGCGTGCAGGACGGTCGCGGTGAAGCCGTAGTGGGCCAGCTGCTCCGGGGTCTGGGCGAAGTTGCTGATGACCATGAACGAGCCGTACATGCCGAAGCCGATGAGCAGACCGGCCAGGTTGGTGAAGGCGACGGCCGGGCGGCCCATCATCTTCAGGTCGACCAGCGGGTGCGCGACCTTGGTCTCGATGACGCCCCAGATCAGGGCGACCACGGCGGCGACGGCGAACAGGCCGAGGGTCTTGGTGGAGGTCCAGCCCCAGTGGTTGCCCTGGCTGACCGCGACCAGCAGGGCGGAGAGCCAGGCGGCCAGGGCGAGGGCGCCCAGCGGGTCGGCGCCGCCCTCCTTGTCGACGACCGGGTCGGACGGGACCCGGAAGGCGACCAGGGCCACCGCGAGCAGGCCGAAGGCCAGGCCCATCCAGAAGATCGACTTGTAGTTCCAGTGCTCCAGCAGCAGGCCGGTGGCGACCAGGCCCAGGCCGGAGCCGACGCCCATCGAGGCGCTGATGGCGGCGACGCCGCCGGTCACCTTCTGCTTGGGCAGCTCGTCGCGGACGATGCTGATCGCCAGCGGCATCACGCCACCGCCGGCGCCCTGGAGGACGCGAGCGACGATCAGCCAGGTGAAGGAGTGGGTGCAGACCGCCAGCGCCGAACCGGCGACCAGGCCGGCCAGCGAGATCAGCAGCATGGGCTTGCGGCCCCGGAGGTCGCCGAAGCGGCCCAGCAGGGGAGTCAGCACGGCGGCGGACAGCAGGTTGGCGGTCATCAGCCAGGTGATGTTGGAGCCGGAGACGTCCAGTTCCTTGGCCAGCGACGGCAGGATCGGGACGACCGCGGTCTGCACCACGCTGAACGACAGCATCGCCAGGATGAGGGCCGGCAGGACCCGGGCGTTGCTCTGCTTCTCGGCCGCGGTGGTGGGCTGTGGTGCCTCACTCACGGTTGCTTCCTCCCGTACATAGTGAATGAACTGAAGTAACTTTGCCGGGAGATACTTCAGAGTGTCAAATATCGAGTGGTTAAGATTTGGCAAAGTGGAAGGGTTGGCCTGCGGTACACCGGGGGTGACGGAGGGTCGGGAACGCCGAGGGCCCCGGACCGGAGTCCGGGGCCCTCGGGATCGCGGGGGTGATCAGACCAGCGGGCGCAGTGCGGCGGGGCGGGAGCCGTCGGCGGCCGGGGTCGCGGCGGTGGGCTCGGCCGGCGAGCCGGGCGCGGTGGTGGCGGCGGTGTTGTCGTGGACCTCGACGTGCTCGCGGCGCAGTTCGTCCCGGACCACCTCCTCCTCCGTGTAGCGCTCGACCACCAGGCGGACCCGCTCGATCGGGGCGAGGTACTTGCGGACCACCGGCCGCTCCTCACGGAGGGTGACCTCCTCGACCGCCTCGGCGATCTCCTTCTCGCTGAGCGAGGCGCGCTCGGCGTCGCTGACCGGCATCCGCTCCACCCGGACCCGCTCGCGGACCACCGGGACGCGGCGCTCGACCTGCTCGCTGGTCACGTACTTGCGCAGCTTCGCGGTGCCCAGGACGTGCCACTCGGTGGTGATGTCCAGGCGCTCCTCGCGGCAGGTGATCTCGACCGGGCCGTTGGGGGCCGAGGCGGCGGCCGTGCCGTTCGGTGCGGGGGCGGCCGCGCTCGGCGCGGGCTGCGGCTTGGACTCGACGACGGGGGCGGCGGCCGGGGCGGGCGCCGTGCCGTTGGTGGTCGGTGCGGGGGTGCTGAGGGTCCGCACGTGGGCCTCCGTGGCGGTGTCGGTGCTGGTGTCCGGGGTGGTGGTGGTCATCGTCGGGCCGGGGTCGGGGGAGTGGAAGGCGAGCGGCCGGGCGGCCGCGGCGGCCGAGGTGGTGCCGAAGTCGAGGTCGGGCTGGGCCGCCCGGCCCGTCCCGTCCGCGGACGGGCGGCCGTCCACCGGGGTGTCCAGGCCGTAGTAGCGGTAGAGCTGGAGCTCCTGGGCGGGCGACAGGTGTTGGCCCACGCCGAAGTCCGGCGAGTCCTTGACCAGCGACTTGTCGTAGGGCACCCGGAGCTCGTCGCCGGAGAACTCGCTCGTGGTGAGCGGGACGAAGGCGTCCCGGCCGAAGATGCCGGTCCGGACGGCCGCCCACTCCGGTTGCCCGGTGGCGTCGTCCAGGTACACCTCGTCGACCGTGCCGATCTTGTCTCCGTTGCGGTCGACCGCCTTGTGGCCGATGAGGTCCCGGGGGTCGATGTCGGTCTGCACTCTTTCCTCCAAGCGCTGCGCCTGCGGAACTCCCGCAGGTAAGGCGGCCGGAGCACCCGTTCCGTCCGCCACTTCACACCAAAAGGCATGAATCGGACGGGCGCGAGCGGGGTGCGGCCGGACGGGTCCGCGCTGGGCCGTCCGGGGGACGCGCGTAGACCCGGAGTGACCCGACACACCCGTGATCGGAAGGCTTCCCGCTGGTACCCTGGGCGGCGACCGCCGAGCCCGCTCGGGAGAGTCCCCGACAGTGAAAACCGCTGGTCGGGGCGCCGAAGGAGCAACTCCTCCCCGGAATCTCTCAGGCATCCGTACCGTGCGGGATAGGTCACTCTGGAAAGCAGGGCAGGACCGCCGGCGCGGGAGTCGGCGATCACCACCCTCACCGACGGTGCAAGCCGACCGAGCGTCCCGGCGCGAGGTGCGGGCGAAGCTCTCAGGTACCGATGACAGAGGGGGAGGCCTTTCGGGTCGCCCGCCCAGGCTGGTCCGCTGTCCGCAGCGGCGTTGGCCGGCCGGCGTGCGCACCCCTGCCGGTCCGTGACCAGGAGGCCTCGACCACCATGAACGCCCAGCCGAACGCGGGACGCCCCACCGGCGCCTCGACCCTCACCGAGCTTGAGCTGGCCAGCCCCTTCGAGAACCGCCACATCGGCCCCGACGCCGCCGCGCAGGAGAAGATGCTGGCCTCCGTCGGCTACGGCTCGCTGGACGAGCTCGCCGCCACCGCCGTTCCCGAGGCGATCCGTTCCATCACCGCCCTGGACCTGCCCGCCGGCCGCAGCGAGGCGCAGGTCCTCGCCGAGCTGCGCGAGCTGGCCGGCCGCAACCAGGTGCTCCAGCCGATGATCGGTCTGGGCTACTACGGCACCTTCACCCCGCCGGTGATCCTGCGCAACGTCATGGAGAACCCGGCCTGGTACACCGCCTACACCCCGTACCAGCCGGAGATCTCGCAGGGCCGCCTGGAGGCGCTGCTGAACTTCCAGACCCTGGTCTCCGACCTGACCGGCCTGCCGACCTCCGGCTCCTCGCTGCTGGACGAGGGCACCGCCGCCGCCGAGGCGATGGCGCTGGCCCGCCGCGTCACCAAGGTCAAGGGCGGTGTCTTCCTGGTCGATGCGGAGACCCTGCCGCAGACCGTCGCGGTGATCAACACCCGTGCCCTGCCGACCGGTGTCGAGGTGGTCGTCGCCGACCTGTCCGAGGGCATCCCGGCCGAGATCGCCGAGCGCGGCGTCTTCGGCGTGCTGCTGCAGTACCCGGGCGCCACCGGTGTGGTCCGCGACCTCGCCCCGCTGATCGAGCAGGCGCACGGGCTGGGCGCGATCGTCGCCGTCGCCGCCGACCTGCTGGCGCTGACCCTGCTCAAGTCGCCGGGCGCGCTGGGCGCCGACATCGCCTGCGGCACCTCGCAGCGCTTCGGCGTGCCGATGGGCTTCGGCGGCCCGCACGCCGGCTACCTCTCGGTGCGCGCCGAGTACGCCCGCTCGCTGCCCGGCCGCCTGGTCGGCGTCTCCGTCGACGCCGACGGCAACCGCGCCTACCGGTTGGCGCTGCAGACCCGCGAGCAGCACATCCGCCGCGAGAAGGCCACCAGCAACATCTGCACCGCCCAGGTGCTGCTCGCCGTGATGGCCTCGATGTACGCCGTCTACCACGGCCCGGACGGCCTGGCCGACATCGCCCGCCGCACCCACCGCTACGCGGCCGCCCTCGCCGAGGGCCTGCGGGCCGGCGGCGTGGAGCTGCTGCACGGCGAGTTCTTCGACACCGTGACCGCCGTCGTCCCGGGCCGCGCCGCCGAGATCGCCGCCGCCGCCCGCGCCAACGGCGTCAACGTCTACCAGGACGGCGCGGACCGGATCTCGGTCTCCACCGACGAGACCACCACCCGCGAGCACCTGGCCGGCGTCTGGGCCGCGTTCGGCGTCCCCGCGGTCGAGGTCGCCGAGGCCGCCGACGCGCTGCCGGCCGCGCTGCTGCGCGAGGACGAGTACCTGACCCACCCGGTCTTCCACAGCCACCGCTCGGAGACCGCCATGCTGCGCTACCTGCGCCGCCTGTCGGACCGGGACTACGCGCTGGACCGCGGCATGATCCCGCTGGGCTCCTGCACCATGAAGCTCAACGCGACCACCGAGATGGAGGCGGTGACCTGGCCGGAGTTCGGCCAGCTGCACCCCTTCGCGCCGGTCGACCAGGCCGCGGGCTACCTGACCCTGATCCGCCAGCTGGAGCAGCAGCTGGTCGAGGTCACCGGCTACGACGCCGTGTCGATCCAGCCGAACGCGGGCTCGCAGGGCGAGCTGGCCGGCCTGCTGGCCGTCCGCGCCTACCACCACGCCAACGGCGACGCCCAGCGCGACGTCTGCCTGATCCCGTCCTCGGCGCACGGCACCAACGCCGCCTCCGCGGTGATGGCCGGCATGCGCGTGGTCGTGGTGAAGACCCTGGTCGACGGCGACGTGGACGTCGAGGACCTGAAGGCCAAGATCGAGCAGCACCGCGACAGCCTCTCGGTGCTGATGGTCACCTACCCGTCGACCCACGGCGTGTACGAGACCCAGATCACCGACATCTGCGCCCTGGTGCACGAGGCCGGCGGCCAGGTCTACGTGGACGGCGCCAACCTGAACGCCCTGGTCGGCCTGGCCAAGCCGGGCAAGTTCGGTGCCGACGTCTCGCACCTCAACCTGCACAAGACCTTCTGCATCCCGCACGGCGGTGGCGGTCCGGGCGTCGGCCCGGTCGCGGTGCGCGCCCACCTGGCGCCGTACCTGCCGAACCACCCGCTCCAGGAGGAGGCCGGTCCGGCCACCGGTGTCGGCCCGATCTCGGCCGCGCCGTGGGGCTCGGCGGCGATCCTGCCGATCTCCTGGGCGTACGTCCGGCTGATGGGCGGGGAGGGCCTCAAGCACGCGACCCAGGTCGCGGTGCTGAACGCCAACTACATCGCCAAGCGCCTGGCGCCGCACTTCCCGGTGCTCTACACCGGCCCGGGCGGGCTGGTCGCGCACGAGTGCATCATCGACCTGCGCCCGCTGACCAAGGAGACGGGCGTGACGGTGGACGACATCGCCAAGCGCCTGATCGACTACGGCTTCCACGCGCCGACGATGTCCTTCCCGGTGGCCGGCACGCTGATGATCGAGCCGACCGAGTCCGAGGACCTGTACGAGATCGACCGCTTCTGCGACGCGATGATCGAGATCCGGGCCGAGATCGACAAGGTCGGCTCGGGCGAGTGGGCGGCCGACGACAACCCGCTGCGCAACGCCCCGCACACCGCCGCCACCCTGGCGGGCGACTGGGCGCACGGCTACTCGCGGCAGGAGGCGGTCTTCCCGGCGGGCGTGAACCCGGCGGACAAGTACTGGCCGCCGGTGAGCCGGATCGACGGCGCGTACGGCGACCGCAACCTGGTCTGCTCCTGCCCGCCGCTGGACGAGTACGGCGTCTGACCGGCTGAGCACGCGAAAAACGGCAGGGCCCCGGGGAAACGTTTCCCCGGGGCCATGCTCCGTGGTGTCGCGCTGCGCGTCGTCGGGTCGGCGGCCGTGCCTTCGAGGCGGCCCGGGGCCGTACGGTTCCGGCCGTACGGTGTGCGGGCCCGGGCGGGGCTCAGGCCGCGTGGGCGACCGGGCGGCGCGGGGCGATCACCCGGCCGTCGGGCAGCAGTTCCCCGGTGTCCTCGAACAGGACGACACCGTTGCAGAGCAGGCTCCAGCCCTGCTCCGGGTGGCAGGCCACCGGTTCGGCGGCCTCGCGGTCCTCGGACTCGGCCGACGGGCACTCAGGACGGTGCTGGCACATACGCGTACCCTCGCTTCGCTCTGCGATCCTCCCCGTGGTGCGGTCCCCGTCGGTCGAGCCGTCCGGAGCCGCCGCGGTGGTCGGATCCTGTCCGGGCGCCGACCAGGTGTGGACCGGCGCTCAAGTGGGTAGGACAGGTGGTCCTTCCACGCTGGTTCCCAGTGTCGGCATCCGCGGGCGCGCGCGCAGGGATTTCGTGACATGCGCCACAACTCCCGGCCAGAGATCACCCGTTCAGGTGGGGCCCGGGGGAAAAGACGCACGGACGGGTCAGCCCGGACATGGCCCGGTGGAGCCATGGCGGGTGGCCCCCTCGGGTGGTAACCGTTCGGGCGAGGGCGTCAGGCGGGGCGGACGGCGCGGCGGCGACCCGGCCCGGGCGCGACGAAGGGCCGCCGGGTGGACTGCCCGGCGGCCGGTGCGGCGGTGGTGGTGATGCGGCTCGGTGCGGCTCGGTGCGGCGGGGAACGGTGGAGCGCGGCGGGGTGCCGGTGGTGCCTCAGGCGGAGCCGAGCAGCAGGGGCCCGGCCAGCGGGGTGCGGGTGAGCAGGGGGAGCAACTCGGCGGCCGGATAGGCGCGGTACGCGGTGACCCCGAGCGGGGCCGGGGCCAGCGGGATCAGCAGGTCGGCGGACGGGCCGGCGTCCGGGCTGTGCAGCCAGAGCGCGGTGGCGTACTGGCCCGGGAAGGTGAGCAGCCGGGGCTGGCGGCGGGAGCGGGAGCTCTGGGCGAGCTGCCAGGCCTCCCGCAGGGCCCGGACCGTGGAGGAGAGGTAGGGGCCGGCGGTGAAGTGGGAGAAGGTGTGTCCCTCGGCGCTCTGGACGACCTCGGCGGCGGCGGCCACCTCCTGGCCGTCCTTGATCAGGAAGCGCCAGCCGGTCCGGCGGGCGGCGGGGAGTTCGGGGCGCGGGCCGTCCAGGACGTGCACCGCGAGCGGGTGTGCCGGGAGCAGTGGACCGCTCGGATGGCGCAGCGCCGCGGCGGCGGGCTGGCGCAGCGCGGTCTCCGAGTCGAGCGCGCCCAGGACCGCGCGCAGGGCGCTCGGCGGGGGCTGAGGGGTCTGCAGGGTCATGGCGGGGTCCGCCTCTCCTAGCGAGATCGGCGTGCGAGTGCGGCATACCGGCGCGGCGGGGTGCGTCTTCGGTGACGGGGGCCCCGGCCTTGTCCGGTTGTGCAGGATCGCGGTGCCGGCGCGGTCGCCGCCGTCGACGAGGGACTCGGGGCGGGAACGGACCGGCCGGAACGCAGTGCGAACTCAGCGAAGTTCATCGAACAAATGCGCAGGGTGATCTGTTTATCACAGGCGGTGGTGGCGGGCAAGTCCACAGATGGTCTGAATATCCGTCAGTTGCCTTGCATTGCAAGCCAGTACGCGTGTTCGGGTATCGATCTTCGAGGTGGGCATATTGCTGGCACGGTCGACCGGCCGGGTGTCTCAGGAGGAGGGGACCGTGGGCGAGAAGGTCGTGGCGACTCGGGCGGATCTGGCGGACCGGCAGCAGTACCGGCTCAAGCTCCAGGCCTGCCTGGACGCGCTCGGGCGGATGCTCCGGGAGGACCGCTTCGACCGGCCGCGAGCGGTCATGGGGCTGGAGATCGAGCTCAACCTGGCCGACGAGCAGGGCCTGCCGGTGATGCGCAACGCCCAGGTGCTGAGCGCCATCGGCTCCAGCGACTTCCAGACCGAGCTGGGCCAGTTCAACATCGAGGTCAACATCGTCCCGCACCGGCTGTGCGGGCACGTCTTCGAGGAACTGCGCGAGGAGATCGACACCGGGCTGCGCTACGCCGACCGGCAGGCCGCCGAGGCGGGCGCCCGGATCCTGATGGTGGGCATCCTGCCGACCCTGGAGAACGACCACACCGGGCTGGAGGCGATGAGCCGCAACCAGCGGTACAGCCTGCTCAGCGATCAGATCCTGGCCGCCCGGGGGGAGGACATCGCGCTGGACATCGAGGGCGTCGAGCACCTCCGGCTGGAGTCGGTCACGATGGTCGCCGAGGCCGCCGCGACCTCGTTGCAACTGCACCTCCAGGTGACCCCGGAGCGGTTCTCCTCGGTGTGGAACGCGGCCCAGGCGATCTGCGGGCCGCAGCTCGCGCTCGGCGCCAACTCCCCGTTCCTGTTCGGCCGGGAGCTGTGGCGGGAGACCCGTCCGGTGCTCTTCCAGCAGGCCTGTGACACCCGTTCGGCGGAGCTCAAGGCGCAGGGAGTGCGCCCGATCACCTGGTTCGGCGAGCGCTGGGTGGACTCGGCGTACGACCTGTTCGAGGAGAACCTGCGCTACTTCCCGGCACTGCTGCCGATCTGCGACGACGAGGACCCGCTGAAGGTGCTGGCCTCCGGCGGTGCGCCCCGGCTCGCCGAGATGCGGCTGCACAACGGCACCATCTACCGCTGGAACCGGCCGGTGTACGACGTCTCCGGCGGGGTCGCGCACCTGCGGGTGGAGAACCGGGCGCTGCCGGCCGGGCCGACGGTCGCCGACACCCTGGCCAACGCGGCCTTCTACTACGGGCTGGTGCGGGTGCTCGCCGAGCAGCCCCGGCCGGTCTGGACCAGGCTGCCGTTCGACCGGGCGGACGAGAACTTCCGGCAGGGCGCCCGGTACGGCATCGACGCGGTGTTCCAGTGGCCGCGCCCCGGCCGGGCCGGCCGCGGCGGCGGGTTGCAGACGGTGTCGGCGGTCGACCTCGTCCTCAACGAGCTGCTGCCGATGGCCCACCAGGGGCTGGACGAGTGGGGCGTGGAGCCCGCCGACCGGGACCGCTACCTGGGGATCATCGAGCAGCGCTGCCTGCGCCGCACCAACGGCGCCGCCTGGCAGAGCGCCACCTTCCACCGGCTGCGCGAGCGGTACGGGATGGACCGCCCGGCCGCGCTCGCCGCGATGACCAGGCGCTACGCCGAGCACATGCGGGCCGGCGAGCCGGTGCACACCTGGCCGGTCGGCTGAGCCGCCCGCCCGCTGTGTCAGGATGATCGCTCCGGTCGTCGGCCGACCGCCGGAGCCATCGCCTGTTCGACGCAGGTCCGTCCGCTGGAGCGCCCGTGACGACCCGCCCGACCGTGCCGGAGACCGGGCGCCCCGACCGCCGCCTGCTCGGGGTGGAGCTGCTGATCGTCCTCGGCCTCTCGCTCGGGGCCAGCGGGATCAGCGCGCTGATCAGCTTCGCCGGCTCGCTCACCGAGCCGGTCCGGCTCGGCCAGCAGGTCGCCACGCTGAACGGCTCGCGCGCGCCCGGGCGGCCCTGGCTGGACCTGGTCTGGCAGCTCTACTCCATCGCCCGCGGACTGATGCCGGTGGTGCTGGTCGGCTACCTGCTGGTGCGCGAGGGCGTCACGCTGCGGGTGCTGGGCTTCGACCTGCGGGAGAAGCTGCGCGACCTCGGCCGGGGCGCGGGCGTCGCGGCGGCGATCGGCGGCTCCGGCCTGGTGCTGTACCTGGTCTCCCAGGCGGCCGGGTTCAATCTGACGGTGGCGCCCTCGGGACTGCCGGACGTCTGGTGGCGGGTGCCGGTGCTGGTGCTGTCGGCCTGGCAGAACGCGATCCTGGAGGAGGTCGTCGTCCTCGGCTACCTGCTGCGCCGGCTGGGGCAGCAGGGGTGGTCCTGGCCGGCCGTGGTGGTGGCCAGTTCGGTGCTGCGCGGTTCGTACCACCTGTACCAGGGGGTCGGCGGGCTGGTCGGCAACATGGTGATGGGGGCGGTGTTCTGCCTGCTGTACCGGCGCTGGGGGCGGGTGATGCCGCTGGTGGCGGCGCACGCGCTGATCGACACGGTGGCCTTCGTCGGGTACGCGCTGCTCGCCGGGCACGTCAGTTGGCTGCCGACCCCCTGACCGCCGCCCCGCCGGCCGACAGCGACAGGGCGCGCGGCGGCCGGCTGAGCAGCCGGTCGACGTGCCGGCGCTCCAGGCCCTGGCCGGGGTCGATCGACAGCAGCAGCCGGTCCCGGCGCAGGAGCGAACGGCGGAGCAGCCGGGGCGGGATGACGTCGTCCACCCAGGCGAACGGGCGTCCCTCGGCGTGGCGCAGCAGCGGGGCCCACTTGCGGGCGGAGAACAGCTCCATCAGCGGGACGCACGGGTCGCCGGGCTGGGGGACGTAGCCGGTGAAGCGGACGAAGGGGAGCGGGTCCAGGCCGATCGCCGGGGCGATGTGGGTGTTGGCGTGCTCCTCCCAGGTGGTGGCCCAGACCAGTTCGTACGTTCCGGAGAGTTCGCGCAGCCAGCTGCCGTGCTTGGCGGCGAGCAGGACGGCGTAGCCGAGCAGGGTGTGGGAGTCGAAACCGGCGTCGGGATGCGGACAGACCGGGTTCAGCACCCCGTCGACGTCCAGGAACAGCAGTGGCTTCGGCACCGGTGGGCCCCCCAAGTGGAATGGTCTCTGCTACCTGGTCGGACGATCCACGGGGACCGGTGGTTGCTCGCCGACGGGCGCACGCGGGGCGCACAGGGCGCTCACGGCGCGGGGGCGGGCTCGTCGGCGGGCACCGGTGCGTCCGCAGTGCTTCGCCGCGGCTCCCGGCGGGAGAGCCGGCGGACCTGGGGGTCGATCAGGACCGCGACGCTGAGCAGCAGGCAGAGGCCGGCGCAGGCCCAGAGCGCTCCGGACAGGCCGAGCGCGACGGCGGCGGGGCCGGCCAGGGCGGTGCCGATCGGGGCCAGCGAGTAGGAGCCGAGCTCGTCGTAGGCGGAGACCCGGGAGAACATCTCCTCGGGGACCTCCTGCTGGAGCGCGACCATCCAGTTGACGCCGAAGACGGTGACGCCGACGCCGGACAGGAACATCGCGGCGACCAGCAGCGGGAGCGGTGCGTGGACGGCCAGGGCGAGGGCGGGCACCCCGAAGAGGAACACGCCCCAGTTGCCGACCAGCAGGATCCGGCGGGGGCGCCAGCGGACCATCAGCAGGCCGGTGACGACCAGTCCGACCCCGTAGGCGGACATCGCCAGGCCCCAGTCGGCGGCGCCGCCCAGGTACGCGTTGGCGTACGCCGGCCCGTACACCGCCTCGACCGCGTTGACGCAGGCCACCAGGACGGCGAACTGCAGCACGATCACCCAGAGCCAGCGGCGGGAGGCGAACTCCTGCCAGCCCTCGCGCAGGTCGCGCAGCATGCCGCCGCCGGTGGGGGCCGGTGCGGTCTCGGCCTCCAGCAGGAAGCGCAGGGCGGCGGCCGCCAGGAAGCAGAGGGCGTCCAGGGCGAGCACCCAGCCGGGGCCGACGGCGGTGGTGAGCAGGCCGCCGAGGGCGGCGCCGCCGATCTGGGCGGCGTTCTGGCTCATCCGGAAGACCGAGAAGGCGCGGGCCGCGTGCTCCTGCGGGGCGGCCTGCATGATCATCCCGCCGGCCGCGGGGGAGTAGAGGGCGTAGCCGGCGCCGCCGGCGGCGGAGAGCAGCAGCAGTTGCCACAGCTGGACCGTCCCGGCCAGCACCAGGGCGGCCAGGACGGCCTGGGCGGCGGCGCTGAACAGGTTGGCGGCGACCATGATGTGGTGGCGCGGCAGCCGGTCGGCGAGGGTGCCGCCGAGCACCAGGAACAGGACGGTGGGCAGCAGGCGGGCCGCGGTGACGTAGCCGACCTCGGCGGTGCTGCCGCCGTTGCCGAGGACGGCGAAGGCGGTGGCGATGGGGGCACCGGCGTTGCCGAGGCCGCTGATCACGGTGGCGGCGGTCTGGATCCGGAAGTTGCGGCTCGCCCAGGCGAGGCGGCGGGCACGCGGAGGGTGGGGGGTGGGCACCCGGGTGACTATGGTCGGAGTTTGGACAGGTGTCCAACGGGTTTTCGCACCCGGCCGACGACGTCGGACGGGGTGTCCGCAGGCCTCGGACGGCCGGTGCCGGAGGCTCAGCCGAGGTGGCCCCAGAGGAAGGTGAGGGTGCGCCGCCAGGCCGTCCGGGCCTGGAGGGCGTCGTAGCCGCCGAGCAGGTTCTCGTCGTTCATGAAGGCGTGGCCGGCCGGGTAGAAGTGGATCTCGGGGCGGACGTCGGTGGCCTCGCCGATCCGGATCGCGGCCTCGTCCACGGCGGCCATCGGGATGGAGCCGTCGAGTTCGCCGAAGTGGCCGAGGACGTGGGCGGTCAGGCCGCGGTAGTCGAAGTCCGGGTCGGGCGGGAGGCCGTAGAACGGGACCACGGCGGCCACCGCGTCGCCGGCGCGGGCGGCCAGCATCAGGGCGAAGCCCCCGCCCATGCAGAAGCCGACCGCGCCGACCGCGTCGCCGACCACGCCGTCCAGCGAGAGCAGGAAGCCGACGGCGCCGGAGAGGTCCTCGACGGCCTGCTCGACCGGGAGTTCGCGCTTGAGCCGGGCCGCCTCGGCGGGGTCGTGGGTGGTGGCGCCCCCGAACAGGTCGGGGGCGAGGACGGTGAACCCCTCCGCGGCGAAGCGGTCGGCCGTGTCCGCGACCTGCGAGGTGAGCCCCCACCACTCCTGCACCACCACCAGGCCCGGCCCGACCCCCTGCGGAGGACGGGCCAGGTACCCGTGCGCGGTGCGGCCGTTGCTCGGGAAGGTGACGTTCTGCCGGGAGCCGCCCTGGTCAGGCATGGCTTCCTCTCGGTGGGTCGGGCCGTGTGCGGCGGAGGTGCGGGCGCTGGCGCGGGCTCAGCCCATCTCCTCCAGGGCACGCCCCTTGGTCTCCCTGATGCAGAAGGCCACGAACGGGATGGAGAGCAGCGCGAAGGCCGCGTAGATGATGTACGTCGCGGAGAGGTTCCAGTCGGCGAGGTCCGGGAAGCTGACGGTGATCGCCCAGTTGGCGATCCACTGGGCCGAGGCGGCGACCGACAGCGCCAGCGCGCGGATCCGGTTGGGGAACATCTCGCCGAGCAGCACCCAGACCACCACGCCCCAGGAGAAGGCGAAGCAGAGCACGAAGACGTGCGCGGCGATCAGGGCGACGGTGGCGTGGGTGTTGTCGAGGGTGGCGGTGTCGCCGGTGCCGTTGCGGTAGGAGAACGCCCAGGCGGCCGTGCCCAGGGCGAGGGCCATGCCGATGGAGCCGGCCAGGGCCAGCGGCTTGCGGCCGATGCGGTCCACCAGGACCATCGCGATCACGGTGCCGATCACGTTGATGATCGAGGTGGAGAGGCTGATGAGCAGCGAGTTGGACTCGTTGATGCCGACCGACTGCCAGAGGAAGGAGGAGTAGTAGAAGATCACGTTGATGCCGACGAACTGCTGGAACACCGAGGCGCCGATGCCGACCCAGACGATCGGCAGCAGGCCGAAGCGGCCGCCGAGCAGGTCCTTGAGCCGGGGCTTGTGGGCGGACTCCAGCACGCCGCGGATCTCGGCGACCCGGGCGTCCAGGTCGACGTCCTCGCCCTCCACCTCGACCAGTACCTTGCGGGCCTGCGCCTCGCGGTGGTCGGCGATCAGGTAGCGCGGCGACTCCGGGATGGCCAGCGCCATCAGGCCGTACACCAGGGCCGGAATGGTCTCGACGCCGAGCATCCACTGCCAGGCCTGGATGCCGCCGAGGTGGCCGGTGGACTCGCCGCCGGCGGCCTGGTTGAGCGCCCAGTTGGCGAGCTGGGAGACGGTGATGCCGAGCACGATCGCCATCTGCTGGAAGGACGCCAGCCGGCCCCGGTAGGCGGTGGGGGCGACCTCGGCGATGTAGGTCGGGGCGATCACCGAGGCGATGCCGATCGCGATGCCGCCGACCACGCGCCAGCTGGCCAGCGCCTCGATGTTCGGCGGGAACATCGAGCCGACGCCGCTCGCCGCGAACAGCACGGCGGCCAGCAGCATCGTGCGGACCCGGCCGAAGTGGTCGGCGAGGCGGCCGGCGGCCACCGCGCCGACCGCCGAACCCAGCAGGGCGATGGCCACCACGAAGGCGGTGGTGCCGTTGCCGACCTCGAAGTGCTTCTGGATGCCGGTCACCGCGCCGTTGATCACGGCGCTGTCGTAACCGAACAGGAACCCGCCCATCGCGGCGGCCGCCGAGATGAAGATGACGTGCCCGAGGTGGGCCTCACCGGATGCCCGTGGGCTGTGGACTGTGGACACGCGCGCTCCCCGGGGTGGACGGACCCGCCCTGACGGCTGGGCAGGGCTCGTCTCACATTCGAGCAGCGCGGCGGCCGACCTGCCCGGGGTGGGGACCGATCGGGTGAAACGGGGTCAGTCGACGGCGCGTGCGGTGGACGTGCGCCGCTGATGGCGCCGCAGCAGTTCGGTACGGGCGGCGGCGTCCTGGTCGCGGCGGAGCGCCGGGGCGTTCGCGCGGTCGGCGAGCCGCCCGGCGATCGCCCGCTGCTCCTCGGCCGGCTTCTTGTCGTCGTACTTGAACTTGGCGCGCACCTCGCGGACCGTCAGCCGGAGCCCGCGCAGGCCGGGCAGCAGCCGGGCGAGCTCGTTCGGGCCGGGGACCACCCGGAAGTCCGGGGTCTCCGGCTGGAAGTGCGCCAGCTGGCGGTTGAGGATCTCGGCCTTGCCGGCGGCGGACTCCACCACCTCCGCGGTGCAGTGGAAGTGCACCGAGGCGTAGTAGCTGGTCGGTGTGCCCGGCTCGCCGCGCCAGTGGCCGGGGGCGAACGCGTAGCCGTCGGTGACCGCCAGGGTGACGTTCGGGTCGGCCCGGACGGCGGCCAGCAGCGGATTGGGTGCGGCGAGGTGGAGCAGGATCTCGCCGCGCCCCTCGTCCAGCAGGAAGTGCGTCGGGACGAGCACCGGGCCCTCGTCGGGGCGGCCGTTGGCGGCGAGCAGGCCGAAGTCGCGGCCCTCGGCGAGCCAGGCGCGCCACTCGGCCTCGTCGCCGCGGTCCCAGGATCGGATGAGCATCGGGCGGCCCGGTCAGCTCGGGAAGCGGTGCAGGTGCGCGGGGAGCGGGACGGTCCGGTCGTGCGGCTCGGGGGCGCCGTACACGGTGGCGACCGGGACGGTGCCGGACCAGTACGGCAGATCGGCGTCGGCCGGGTCGTCGGCGGCGCCGTCCGCGCGGGACTTGGCCGAGACCTCGTCCAGCTCCAGCCGGATCACGGCGGTGGCGGCGAGCTCCTTGGGGTTGGCCGGGCGTATCTCGCCGGAGCGGCCGGGGACGACCTGGTCGACCAGGGCGGCCAGCGCGACGTCCAGCTCCTCGGGGTCGGTGACCTGGTAGGCGGTGCCGTGGGCGACCACCGAGCGGAAGTTCACCGAGTGGTTGAACGCGGACTTGGTCAGCACCAGGGCGTCGACGTGGGTGACGGTGACGCAGACCTGGAGGCCCTGCTCGTCGGCGGCGCCGCGCAGCGGGCGGCTGCCGGTGGAGCCGTGCAGGTAGAGCCGGTCGCCGACCCGGGCGAAGACCGTGGGCAGGACGACCGGGGCGCCGTCGGCGACGAAGCCGAGGTGGCAGACGAAGGCCTCGTCGAGGATGGCGTGGATCGCTTCCTGTTCCCAGGTGGCGCGGTCCTTGTAGCGGGTCGGGGTGGTGCGCGCCGTCCGGGCGTAGCTGGGGGCGGTGGTGTCTTCTGGGCTCGCCGACATGACAACCTCTATGTACTAGTGCATAATGGTGTTTGTGCTAGGAGACTATCCGCTGAAAGGGCGACGCGCCAGCGAAATCGCGGCCCACATCGAGCAGGGCGTGAGCGGCGGACAGCTCGCACCCGGAACCGCGCTCCCCCCGCTGCGCGACCTCGCCGTCGAACTCGGCGTCAACCCCAACACCGTGGCCGCCGCCTACCGGCTGCTGCGCGACCGCGGCGTGATCGAGACGGCCGGCCGCAAGGGCAGCCGGATCCTGCCCCGGCCCGCGCTCACCCCGCGCGACCAGATCCGCATCCCCGTCCCCGCGCAGGCCCGCGACCTGGCCAGCGGGAACCCCGACCCGGCGCTGCTGCCCGACCTCGGCCCGGCCCTCGCGGCCGCCGCCGGGGCCGCCCGGGCCGAGCCGGTGCTCTACGGACACCCGCGGATCGAGCCCGGGCTGCACGAACTCGCCCGCACCACCTTCGAGGCCGACGGGCTGCCCGGCGGCCCGATCACCGTCGCCTCCGGCGCGCTGGACGCCGTCGAGCGCACCCTCGGGGCCTGGCTGCGCCCCGGCGACGCGGTCGCGGTCGAGGATCCGGGCTGGGGCAGCCTGCTCGACCTGCTGCCCGCGATGGGGCTGCGGCCGGTGCCGGTCCGGCTGGACGGCGCGGGACCGCTGCCGGACGCGCTGGCCACGGCGCTGGCGGAGGGCGCCCGCGCGGTGGTGGTCACCAGCCGGGCGCAGAACCCGACCGGCGCGGCGCTCACCGCGGAGCGGGCGGCGGCGCTGCGGGCCGTCCTGGCCGGGCACCCCGGGGTCCTGCTGATCGAGGACGACCACGGGCACGGCATGGTCGACCAGCCGTACCGGCCGCTGGTCGGCGCCGGGTCGCGGCACTGGGCGGTGGTGCGCTCGGCGGCCAAGGCGTACGGGCCGGACCTGCGGGTGTCGGTGATGGTCGGTGACGAGGAGACGGTCGGGCGGGTGGCCGGGCGCCAGCGGCTCGGCGCGGGCTGGGTCAGCCACCTGCTGCAGCGCACCGTCGTCGAGCTCTGGCGCGCCGACGCGGCGCCGGCCGCGAGCCTGGCCGCCGTCTACCGGACGCGCCGGGACGCGTTGTTGACGGCGCTGGCGGCGCGCGGCATCGAGGCGCACGGGGCGAGCGGACTGAACGTCTGGGTGCCGGTGCCGGATGAGACCTCGGCGCTGGCGGCGCTGGTGCAGCGGGGCTGGGTGGCGGCTCCCGGGGCGCGGTACCGGATCCAGTCGCCGCCCGGGCTGAGGTTCACCGTCGCACGCCTCGACCCGGCGGACGCAACGGCGCTGGCCAACGATCTGGCCGCGGTTCTGGGAACGGACGGTGTCGACAGCCGGCTGGTCTGAACCCACCGGTAACAAAGCGGGAAACCTGGTGCAGGTCCCTAGCGGTGACGGGCGCGGCCATGCCATCTTCCTTGCGCCACCGGCCGGCGGCCCACCCTCACCCAGGCGTCTCCCCGCCCCCATACCGCGGGGAGACCGAGCCGCAGGAGTTTCCGCGTGCCCGAAAACGGTTCGAGCAGAGCCCGCAGTGCCCGTAGTACCCGCAGTGCCCGTAGGACCCGCGATGCCCGCAGTGCCGCGCGCCCCGGTCGGCGGCTGCTCGCCGCGGCCCTCGCCCTGCCGCTGGCCGCGGCCGGGCTGGCGGTCGCCGCGCCCGCCTCCGCGGCCCCGGCGGCGGTTCCGGCCGGGCCGACCGCCAGTGTCGCGCTCGGCGACAGCTACATCTCCGGCGAGGCCGGCCGCTGGCAGGGCAACTCCGCCGGCGGCAGCGGCGACCGCAACGGCACCGACCGGGCCTGGAGCGGGAGTTCGGCCGACCCCTCGCTGGTGTACGGCGCCACCGCAGCGAGCGGCTGCGACCGCTCCGACGTCGCCGAGGTGCTGGGCGCCTCGACCGTCGCGCAGAACCGGATCAACCTGGCCTGTTCCGGGGCCGTCGCCGCGAACGTCTTCCGGGCCGCCGACGGCGGCCAGTCGCTCAAGGGCGAGGCCCCGCAGGCCGACCAACTCGCCACCGTGGCACGGCAGAACGACGTCAAGCTGATCACGCTGTCGATCGGCGGCAACGACCTCGGCTTCTCCGGGATCATCTCCGACTGCGTGCAGGACTACCTGATCTGGAACTCGTACTGCCACGACTCGGCGCAGTCCCGGATCGACGCCCAGCTGCCGACCGCGATGGCCGGGGTCGGCAAGGCGGTCGACGAGATCCGCGCGGTGATGGCCGACGCCGGCTACGCGCAGGCGGACTACCGGCTGGTCCTGCAGTCGTACCCGTCCCCGATCCCGCGCAGCGCCGAGATGCGCTACCCGGAGAGCGGCTGGACCCGGTCGGACACCGGCGGCTGCCCGTTCTGGAACGCGGACGCCGACTGGGCCCGGGACTCCATGGTGCCGCAGGTCTCCAAGGCGCTGGCCGGGGTCGCGGCCGCCAAGGGCGCGCAGTTCCTGGACCTGTCCGACATGCTCCAGGGGCGCGAGGTCTGCTCCACGGCCACCCAGCAGCCGTCCGCCGGCTCCGCGCCGTCCGCGACCACCAGCGAGTGGGCGCGGTTCCTGGACGGCGGGCTCAACAGCACCCAGGGCGTGCTGCAGGAGTCGATGCACCCCAACTACTACGGCCAGGCGGCGCTGGGCAGCTGCCTGAACCAGCTGTGGGCCCGGCCTACCGGCAACTACGCCTGCGACAACACGGCCGGACAGGACGCGAGCGGGATGTACCTGACCGCGGAGTGACCCGGACGTGCCGCCGTCCCCGGCCCGCGCGGGCCGGGGACGGCGGTGTGTCGGTACGGGCGAGGGGTGCCGGCGGGCCCGTGCGGGCGGGGCGTCGAGGGGTCGGGGCGTGCGGGGTCAGCCCTTGGCGAGCAGGGACTGGGCGTGCGCCCGGACCTGATCCTTCGTCAGATAGGCGTCGGTGTACTCGAAGTCCTGGAGGCGGGCGGGCTGGCGGGCGAGGAACCCGGTGCGCACGAAGTCGTCGCCGGCGGTCGCGTTGAGCAGCCAGTTCGCACCCACCCGGAACTTCGCCGCATTGGTCCGCATCGCCATCAGGTGGTAGCCGCGGGCCACCAACTGGGCGGGCACACCGCGCAGTTCGATGCCCAGCGGCTTGGAGACCGCGTCCTTGCCACCGAGGTCGACCACCAGGCCCAGGTCCTTGTGGTAATAGGGCTCCAGGGGCTGGCTGCGGAGCGAGGCGATCACGTTGTCCGCCACCGCGCGGCCCTGGCGGGCCGAGTGCTGGGCGGTCGGCGGACAGACCGCGCCGTCGCCCTTGGCCAGGTCGGGGACGGCGGCCGCGTCACCGAGCGCGAACACGCCCTCCAGCTGGGGCACCCGCATCTCCGCCGTCACCGCGACCCGGCCGCGGACCGTCTCGGCGTCCAGGGTGCCGATCAGCGGGCTCGCGGCCACGCCGGCGGTCCAGATCAGGGTCCGGCAGGGGATCACCCGGCCGTCGGTGAACTTGACGTTCTCGGCGCCGACTTCGGCCACCGAGACGCCCAGCGACACCTCGATGCCGCGGGCGCGCAGCACCTCCAGGGCGGCGGTGCCGAGGGCGTCGCCGAGCTCGGGCATCAGCTTGGGGGCGATGTCGATCAGGTGCCACTTGATCTGCCGGGCGTCCAGCCGCGGGTAGCGGCGGGCGGCGGCGGTGGTCAGGCGTTGCAGGCAGGCGGCCGTCTCGGTGCCCGCGTAGCCGCCGCCGACCACCACGAACTGCAGCCGGGACTCGCGCTCCCGCTGGTCCAGGGTGGCCGAGGCGAGGTCGAGTTGGGCGATCACGTGGTCGCGGACGTAGGCCGCCTCGGCGAGCGTCTTCATGCCGCGGGCGTAGTCGGTCAGGCCCGGGATGTCGAAGGTGCGGGTGACGCTGCCGGGGGCGAGCACCAGGACGTCGTACTTCTGCGCGATCACCTCGTCGGTGATCTTGCGGACCACGCACACCTTGGCGGCCGGGTCCACGCCGATGGCGCCGCCGGGGACGATGTGGGTGCGGCGCAGGCTCCGGCGCAGGGAGACCGCCACGGACTGGGGGGTGAGGACGCCGGCCGCGACGTGCGGGAGGAGCGGGAGGTAGAGCTGGTAGCTGAACGGCGTGACCAGCGTGATCTCGGCCTCCGAGGGCGAGAGCTTGTGTTCGAGGCGGCGGGCGCACTCCAGGCCCGCGAAGCCGCCGCCCACGATCAGGATCCGAGGTCGTTCCATCGCTCATCCCTTTGTCGTGCGGTCGTACCGGAAGGTCCCCATTACTGTCCGCCACACTCGCACGGAGCAGCGGGGGCTGCCACCGGGGTGGGGCGGTGGGGGGAGGAGGGGAGAAGGGGTGCGGGTGGGGTGCGGGGCGGGGGCGCGGGAGCGGGTGTCGACGTGCGGGGCCCGGTGCCTGCGGGGGTGGGTGGTGCACCGATAAGCTGTCGGGCGTGCTCCCCGAGGTGACGGCGATCCGGTACGTGACGCCACTGCGAGAAGGCGGCTCGATGCCGGGCCTGGTCGAGGCCGACGACCGGCGGCTGTACGCGCTGAAATGGGTCGGCGCGGCGCAGGGCCGGAAGGCGTTGGTCGCGGAGGTGCTGGCCGGGGAACTGGGGCGGCGGCTCGGGCTGCCGGTGCCGGAGCTGGTGACGGTCGACCTGGACCCGGTGCTCGCGCGCAGCGAGCCGGACCAGCAGGTCCAGGAGCAGATGCGGGCCAGCGGCGGGACCAACCTCGGGATGGCCTTCGTCAGCGGCGCGCTGAACTTCGACCCGCTCTGCTTCGAGGTGGATCCCGAACTCGCCGGGCAGGTGCTCTGGTTCGACGCGCTGATCGGCAACGTCGACCGCTCCTGGCGCAACCCCAACCTGCTGGTGGCGACCGGCGGGCTGCGGCTGATCGACCACGGCGCGAGCCTGATCTTCCACCACAACTGGGCCGGTGCCGCGGCCTGGGTGCGCCGCCCGTACGACGCGTCCGACCACGCGCTGCTGCGGGCCGAGCCGGACCTCGCGGCGGCGGACAAGGCGCTCGCACCGCTCGCGGAGGCGGCGGTCGAGGCGGCGGTGGCGCAGATCCCCGAGGTGTGGCTGGCGGACGAGTTCGGCTTCGACTCGCCCGAGGACGTGCGCGCCGCGTACCGTGCCCAGCTGACCGAGCGACTGGCCGGTCCGCGGGACTGGCTGCCGGAGGTGTCGGGATGACCGGGCCGCTGTCGGCCGCGCTGCCGGCCGTCGTGGAACTGCACGACTACGAGTACGCCGTGATCCGGGCGGTGCCGCGGGTCGAGCGGGGCGAGTGCGTGAACGTCGGGGTGCTGCTGTACTGCCGGCAGAACGCGCACCTGGCGGCGCGGACCCACCTGGACCAGGCCCGGTTGCTGGCGCTGGACCCGGTGGCGGACGTGCAGGGGGTGCGGCGGGCGCTGCAGGGCATCGAGGCGGTCTGCCTGGGCGGCCCGCAGGCCGGTCCGGCGGCTTCGGACAGCCCCGGGCGGCGGTTCCGCTGGCTGACCGCGCCGCGCAGTGCGATCGTCCAGCCGGGGCCGGTGCACACCGGGCTGACCGCGGACCCGGAGACCGAGCTGCGCCGGCTGTTCGACCAGTTGGTGCTGTGAACCCTGGGCCGATCGGCGGACGTGTGAGGCGGCTCGCGGACGGTTGCTGTGGTCAAATCTTGAGTTACTGAAGCACTCGGCCGTACGCTGGCCCCATGGGTTCGACCTCGACGACGACCGTACCGACCAACGCCGAGCTGATGGAGGCGTTGGCCGCCGTCGGTGCCGCGTACTTCCAGGACTTCGCGGCGGCCGCGGCCCGGCACGGGCTGTCCTCCTCGCAGGCCAAGGCGCTGGGCTCGGTCCAGGAGCCGGTACCGATGCGGGCGCTGGCCGGGCGACTGGGCTGCGACGCGTCGAACGTGACCGGGATCGTGGACCGGCTGGAGTCGCTCGGCCTGGCCAACCGGGAGGCCGCGGCCGGTGACCGCCGGGTGAAGATCGTGGTGATCACGGACGAGGGCCGGGAGATCCTGAACCGCATCCGCGGCGAGATGGCCCGCACCCACCAGGCGTTCGGGGCGATGACCGACGAGCAGCGGATCGCGCTGCACTCGATCTGCGGGCAGGTGCTGCCGGTGCTGGCCGGTCGGGCGGGCGGCGCGCAGTAGCGGGCGGCCGCCCGGGGCCACAGGCCGCCGACGTTCGGTGTGACCTCGGCTGTTACCCTTGCGAAGCGTGAGCGCGAAGCCCCAGATCCCCAATGTCCTGGCCTCCCGGTACGCCTCGGCGACCCTGGCCCAGCTGTGGTCCCCCGAGCACAAGGTGGTCCTCGAGCGCCACCTGTGGCTCGCCGTCCTGAAGGCCCAGCAGGACCTCGGTGTCGAGGTTCCGGCGACCGCGGTGGCCGACTACGAGCGGGTGATCGACCAGGTCGACCTCGGCTCGATCGCGGCCCGTGAGCGGATCACCCGCCACGACGTGAAGGCCCGGATCGAGGAGTTCAGCGACCTCGCCGGCCACGAGCAGATCCACAAGGGCATGACCTCCCGGGACCTGACCGAGAACGTCGAGCAGCTGCAGATCCGCCAGTCGCTGGAGCACGTCCGGGACCGTACGGTCGCGGTGCTGGTGCGTCTGGCCGACTTGGCCGCCCAGCACTCCGAGCTGGTCATGGCCGGTCGCTCGCACAACGTGGCCGCGCAGGCCACCACCCTGGGCAAGCGCTTCGCGTCGATCGCCGACGAGCTGCTGGTCGCCTTCCGCCGCCTGGAGGAGCTGATCGCCCGCTACCCGCTGCGCGGGATCAAGGGCCCGGTCGGTACCGCGCAGGACATGCTGGACCTGCTCGGCGGCGACACCGGGAAGCTGGCCGAGCTGGAGCGCCGGGTCGCCGGCCACCTCGGCTTCGAGCACGTGCTGACCAGCGTCGGCCAGGTCTACCCGCGCTCGCTGGACTTCGAGGTGCTCACCGCCCTCGTCCAACTGGCCGCCGCGCCGTCCAGCCTGGCCAAGACCATCCGTCTGATGGCCGGCCACGAGCTGGTGACGGAGGGCTTCAAGGAGGGCCAGGTCGGCTCCTCCGCGATGCCGCACAAGATGAACACCCGCTCCTGCGAGCGCGTCAACGGCCTGGCCGTCATCCTGCGCGGCTACGCCTCGATGACCGGCGAGCTGGCCGGTGACCAGTGGAACGAGGGCGACGTCTCCTGCTCGGTGGTGCGCCGGGTCGCGCTGCCGGACGCCTTCTTCGCCTTCGACGGCCTGCTGGAGACCTTCCTGACCGTCCTGGACGAGTTCGGCGCCTTCCCGGCCGTGATCGAGGCCGAGCTGGACCGCTACCTGCCGTTCCTGGCCACCACCAAGGTGCTGATGGGCGCGGTGCGGGCGGGCGTCGGCCGGGAGACCGGCCACGAGGTCATCAAGGAGCACGCCGTCGCCTCCGCGCTGGCGATGCGCGCCGGTGCCCGGGAGAACGAGCTGCTGGACCGGCTCGCCGCCGACGAGCGGATCCCGCTGGACCGGGCCGCGCTGGACGCGCTGCTGGCCGACCGGCTGTCCTTCACCGGGGCGGCCGGCGCGCAGGTCGCCGAGGTGGTCCGCCAGGTGGAGGCCGTCGCGGCGGCCTACCCGGCGGCCGCGAAGTACGCGCCGGCCGACATCCTCTGACGCAGCGTCAGCCGTCCGACGAGGGCCCCGTCGCCGTTCCGGTGGCGGGGCCCTCGGGCGTCCGGGGGCGGCCCGGGTCGAGCGGCGGGGTGGTGGTGGCGCAGGGCCAGTCGCAGTTCGGCTCGGCCGTCGGGTGCTCCTCCTCCGGCGCCAGCACGTTGCCCCGGATGGTGGCGAAGGCGGTCAGCCCGCCGGCGACCAGCAGGCCCGCGCAGATCAGCATCGCGGTGTGGAAGGCGGAGTCCACCGAGGCCGGCACCCGGTAGGCGTCGCCGCTCAGCCCGGCCAGCGCCGGGAGGGCGGCCACCGCCAGCAGGCCGGCCGCGCGGGCGGCGGCGTTGTTGACCCCGCTGGCGATGCCCGCGTGCCGCACCTCGACGGCGGCCAGCACGGTCGCGGTCAGCGGGGCGACCAGCAGCGTCATCCCGGAGCCCATCACCGCCACGGCGGGCAGCACGTCCGCCCAGTAGGAGGAGTCGGGGCCGGTGCGCAGCATCAGCAGCACCCCGGCGGCGCACAGCAGCGGGCCGACGGTGAGCGGGATGCGCGGGCCGATCCGCTTGCCGAGGCGCCCGGCGCGCGCGGACAGGGTCAGCATCAGGATGGTGATCGGCACCAGGGCGAAGCCGGAGACCAGCGGGGAGAAGCCGGAGACGATCTGCAACTGCACCACCAGCAGGAAGAACACCCCGCTGAAGGCCGCGTAGACGCACAGGGTGACCAGGTTCACCGCGGTGAACAGCCGGGAGGAGAACAGCCCGAGCGGCAGCATCGGGTCGGGGGCGCGCCGCTCGACGGCCACGAACGCGGCGCTCAGCAGCAGGCCGAGCGCGCCGGTGACCCAGACCGCGGGGGACAGGCCCTCGCCGGCCGCGGTGAGCGCGTAGGTGAGGGTGCCGAGGGCGAGCGCGGCGAGCAGGGCGCCGGGCGCGTCGAAGCGGCCGCTCGCGGACTCGTCGCGGCTCTCCGGGACGTAACGGGAGGTCACCGCGATCACGGCGGCGGCCAGCGGCAGGTTCAGCAGGAAGATCCAGCGCCAGCCGGGCCCGTCCACCAGCCAGCCGCCGAGGAAGGGGCCGACGGCCGCCGACACCCCGCCGAGGCCGGACCACAGGCCGACCGCCGCCGAGCGGTCGTCCGGGTGGAAGACGGCCTGGAGCATGGCCAGCGAGCCCGGGGTGAGCAGGGCCCCGCCGATGCCCTGGACGGCGCGGGCGGCGATCAGCACGTGGATGGTGGGGGCGGCGGCGCAGGCCGCGGAGGCGACGGCGAACCAGATCACGCCGATCAGGAAGATCCGGCGCCGCCCGTACCGGTCGCCGAGGGCGCCGCCGAGCAGGATCAGGCCCGCGAGGGTGAGCAGATAGGCGTTCAGGGTCCACTGCAGGGACGCGAGGGTGGCGCCGAGGTCGGCGCCGATCCGGGGGAGGGCGACGTTCACGACGGTGCCGTCGAGCATCGCCATGCTGGAGCCGAGCACCGTTGCGAGGAGTACCCAGCGACCCTGCGCCGTGCCCAGGCGCAGAGTGCCGGCTTGAGAGGTGGCCACGGGCCGAATCCTGGGCCCGGCGGGGTGTGCGTGACAAGGGTCACCGGACGGTGTGTCGGTCGGTGACGCAGTGTGGTCGGGTGGTTGCCGGGTGCTGCGGCGGTCCGCGCAGCGTCGTGGATCAGTGGCTCCGGGTGAATGGGTTGTGCACGTACGGTGCAGCGGATCATTCGGAGGGTGACGGCGAGGACGGGGTCGACCGTCGTCGGGAGAGATCGACATTGCTTCACCCGAACGGATGAGTTTTAGTTCAGCGACCGCCCGGCCAGCCCGGACGGATCCGCCGGGTGGAACGCCGAGTCCTGCCGCTGCCCGGTGGCTCGCAACGAACTCTGTACGGCAGGAGCGGGGGACCCACAGGTAAGTCGCCGGACCGGAGTTCGCGCTGTTCACAGCGCGGACCACCAGGACCGGCTAGGGGTGAAGCCGCGCATGCGGCCGGGCAACTCCAGCCCGAACCCGACAGCTCACCTCGCAGGCGTCGGAGAGGAAAATTCCATGCCTGCACAGGCTCGTCGTATCGCCCTGCCCCGTGCCGCCCGCATCGGCATCGCCACCGCCGTCACCGGCGTGTCGTTCGTCCTGCCGCTCGTGACCGCGATGGGCGCCCAGGCGCACACCGCTCCGGCCGCTCCGGCCACCACCTCCGCCGCTCCCGCCGCCGCTTCGGCCCCGGCCGCCGGCCAGGAGAGCTACCGCGTCGTCAGCGGCGACACCCTGTCCACGATCGCCGAGGTCAAGCACGTCCAGGGCGGCTGGCACGCGCTGTACGAGCAGAACCGCTCGGTGGTCGGCGGCAACCCGGACCTGATCTTCCCGGGCCAGCAGCTCGCCGTCGCCGGCCACGCCGCTGGTGTCGGTGTCGGTGCCGGTGCCGCTGACGGTGCGAAGCCCGCGGCTCCGGCCAAGCCGGCCGCCCCCGCGAAGCCGGCCGCTCCGGCCACCCAGGCCGCCGCGGCCGCCGCGGACACCCAGCTCCAGGTCCGCACCGAGGCCGCCGTGCCGGGCGCCCAGCTGCAGACCCAGGTGCAGACCGCCGCCCCGGCCCAGGCCGTCACCGCCGTCCCGGTCGCCGCCACCTCCGGCTACGTCGCCCCGCTCGCCAAGCCGGTGCTGGGCGAGGCCTACGGCGTGGCCGGCTCGATGTGGGCCTCCGGCCACCACACCGGCCAGGACTTCGTCTGCTCCACCGGCACCCCGCTGCGCGCCGTCGCCAACGGTGTCGTGGTGAAGGCCGGCAACGACGGCGCCTACGGCAACGAGGTCGAGATCAAGCTCGCCGACGGCAAGTACGCGCAGTACGCGCACCTCTCCTCGATCGGCGTGAAGGTCGGCCAGAACGTCACCGCCGGCCAGCAGCTGGGCTACTCGGGTGCGACCGGCAACGTGACCGGCCCGCACCTGCACTTCGAGATCCGTACCGGTCCGGAGTACGGCTCGGACATCGACCCGGTCGGCTACCTGCGGGCGCACGGCGTCGCGCTCTGAGCCGCCGGTCCGCTGCGGGGTTCCTCCGGTTCGCTCCGGGGTTTCCGAACCACCGCCGGTGCGGGGCGAATCGACCGCCCGGGATGGTCATGTCGGGTGACCGCTCGACCGGGTGATCGCCGCACCGGTGGATCTGGGCGCGGGACACGCCCACGGCCGGCCCCGGCCGCACGGAACACTTCCGTGCGGCCGGGGCCGGCCACTGCCGTTTCCCCGTCCGGGCCCGTGCGAGGGGTCGAACACCGCGTCAACTCCCGTGGTTCGTGGGATGATCTCCGGTTCCGTCGGCCGCCCGCCGCCGCGCGATCCTGTCCGCAGTCAGCGCCCGGCCGGTCCGGCGGACGGGTGCGCCCGGGTGGACGAGGAGGCCGGATGACCGTCCGGAGCGGGGAGGCGGCCGAGCGGCGGGTCGGGTCGGGCGGGGTGGACCGGCTGAAGGCGGGTTCGGTCGGGCTGGTGGGCGTGGTGTTCATGGCGGTCGCCACCGCCGCCCCGATCACCGCGATGACCGGCAATCTGCCGATCATCATCGGGCAGGGCAACGGGGTCGGCGCACCGGCCGCGTACGTGCTGGCGACCGTGGTGCTGACGGTGTTCTCGGTCGGCTACGTGGCGATGGCCCGCCACATCACGGCCGCCGGAGCGTTCTACGGCTACGTCTCGCACGGGCTGGGCCGGGTGGCCGGGATGGCGTCGGGGCTGCTCGCGCTGCTGGCGTACATCGTCTTCGAGGCCTCGGTCATCGGCTTCTTCGCGTACTCGCTGCGCGGACTCGTCCGGGCCCAGGCCGGGGTGGAGCTGGGTTGGGGCTGGTACGCCCTGGCCGGGCTGACCGTGATCGGGGTGACGGCCTGGTTCGACCTGCATCTGACGACCCGGGTGCTCGGGGTCGCGCTGCTGCTGGAGATCGCGGTGCTGGGCGCGCTCGCCCTGGCCGTGCTGGCCTCCGGCGGCGGGCCGGAGGGGGTCGTAGTCGAGGCCGTGAATCCGCTGAACGGGCTGAAGGGCGTGGGGAGTTCGGGCACGGCGGCGGCCGGGGTGGGGCTGGTCTTCGCCTTCTGCTCCTGGGTGGGCTTCGAGTCGACGGCGATGTACGGGGAGGAGTCGCGCGACCCGAAGCGGGTGGTGCCGCGAGCAACCATGGTGTCGGTGGTCGGGATCGGGCTGTTCTACGTGTTCGTGTCCTGGATGATCCTCTCCGGCAACGGCGCCGAGCACGCCGTCGCGGTGGCGGGCGGCGAGGTGCCGGGCAAGGACGGCAGCAGCCTGTTCCTCGACCCGCTGGGCGAACACCTCGGCGGCTGGGCGGTGACGGTGTTCCGCTGGCTGCTCGTCACCGGGTCGTTCGCCTGCGCGATGGCCTTCCACCAGTGCGCGGCACGGTACTTGTACGCGATCGGGCGGGAGGGGCTGCTGCACCCGGCGCTCGGGCGGACCCATCCGCGGCACGGCTCGCCGTACGTCGCCTCGGTGGTGCAGTCGGTGGTCGCGACCGGGCTGGTGCTGGCGTTCCTGGCGGCCGGGATGGATCCGTACGTCCATCTGTACACGCTGCTGGCGCTGTTGGGGACGCTGGCGATCCTGGTCGTGCAGACGCTGTGCTCCTTCGCGGTGGTGGGGTACTTCCACGTGCAGGGCCGGCACCCGGAGACCGCGCACTGGTGCCGGACCCTGCTCGCTCCGCTGGTCGGCGGGGTGGCGATGGGCGCGGTGGTGGTGCTGCTGGTGCTGAACCGGGGCGCGGTGGCCGGGGCGGCGGCGGGCACCCTGGTCTTCCGGCTGATCCCGTACCTGGTGGTCGGGGTGTTCCTGGGCGGGATCGGGACGGCGCTGGTGCTGCGGCGCCTCCGGCCGGAGCTGTACGCGCGGATGGGGCGGATCGTGCTGGAGGACGCGGTGGAGCGGTGAGCCCGGTCAGGCCGGTCGGTCCGGTCGGCCCGGTCAGGCCGGTCGGTCCGGTCGGTCCGGTCAGCTCCGGTGGACCGGCAGGCCGTGTTCGGCGGCGCTCAGCAGGGCGTGCATCCGGTGCCCGAAGTCCTCGGTGTCGCAGGCGGGTTCGGGGAAGACCAGGCGGACGTCGCGGTGGCCGGTCGGGTGGTCCAGGCGCAGCACCAGGCCGTGGCGGTCCAGGGCGAGCGGGCGGACGTCCGGGTGCCCGGCGAGCAGGGCCGGGTCGAGCAGCCGGGTGAGCAGTTCGAGGGCGTCGGCGTGGTCGTCGGCGAGGTGGGTGAGCAGGGCCGCCTCGTGCCGGGCCAGCGGGTCGGGGACGGCCAGGAGGAGGTCGTCGGCGGTGAGCGCACCGGTGCCGTACGGGGTGGCGAGGACGGCGTGGGCGATGTCGACCCGGAGGTGGACGCTGAGTCCGTCGTCGGCGAGGTGGGCCAGGTGCAGCCGACCGGCCAGGGTGAGCCGGGCGCGGATGCGGTCGCGGACGGCGACCGGGGAGACGTCGGTGACGTCGAGGACGACGGCCAGGCCGTCGGTGGCGCCGGCGGCGGCCGAGGTGAGCGGGGCGTCCAGCGGGACGCACAGGCGCAGTCGGGAGCCGTGGACCGAGACCGGGGTTTCCAGGTCGTGGTGCTCGCCGAGGGCGCGGACGGTGAGCGAGGAGGTCGCGCTGAGCAGACTGTGCACCCGGTCGGCCGTAGTGGGCTCGGGGACCTCGGGGTCGCCGGTGGTGGGGTGGCTCGTGTGCCCGCTGGGTGCGCTCATGGCCGGACCTCCTGTTGGTTAGGTGAGCCTAACCTAATGTCCCTTCGGGAGTGTGGCAAGCGGGGGTGCGGCGAGTGCGGCGCGTGGCGGGCGCATGGCGGGCGCGGGGTGCGGCGGCGGTGGGTGTGGCGGCGGCGGGTGCGACGAGGGCCCGGACGCGCGGCGGCGTCCGGGCCCCGGGTGTGTCGACGGCGGGTCAGGCGACGACGGCCTGGGCGTCGATCTCCACCAGCATCGGCTCCTGGGGGAGTTCGACGAAGATCGTGGTGCGGCAGGGCTTCACCCCGCCGGGCTTGACGTTCTCGTCGATGAACTCGGCGTAGACCTCGTTCATCAGCGGGAAGTCCGCGCGCTTGGTGAGGTAGACCCGGAACATCACCACGTCCTCGATGGTCGCACCGCCGGCCTCCACGATGGCCTTGACGTTCTCCAGGGTGCGGCGGGTCTGGGCCTTCACGTCGCCGTGGTGGAGGTACTCGCCGGTCGCCGGGTCCTGCGGGCCCTGGCCGGAGACCTGGAGGATCGGGCCCTTGCGGACGCCCTGGGAGAACATCCACGCGGGGGCGGGGGCGCCGTCGGTGCGGATCTCGGTCTTGTCGGACATCGGTGTTCCTTACGGGTTGACGGATCGTCAGTTGTGGCCGGGGCGACCGCAGTCGGCCGAGACGGCGCGGGTGGTGGCGAGCAGCTGCGGGAGGAGGTCCAACACCTGCTCGTACGGGAGGAGGACGTCGGGCACCGAGATCGAGGCGGCGGCGACCACCCGGCCGCTGGCGTCCCGGATCGGGGCCGCGACGCAGTTGATGAAGGCCTCGTGCTCGGCGTGGTCCTGTGCCCAGCCCTGGGCCGAGACCTTCTCCAGCTCGGCGAGCAGCGCCTCGGGCGTGGTGAGGGTGCGTTCGGTGTGCGGGGTGAAGTCGATCCCGGCGACCACCCGGCGCCGCTCGGGCAGCGGGAGGTCGGCCAGCAGCACCTTGGAGACGGCGGCGCTGTGCAGGGCGGCGCGCAGGCCGATCCGGGAGTACATCCGGACGGGGTGGCGGGAGTCGAACTTGTCGATGTAGACCACCTCGCCGCCCTCGTAGGCCGCCAGGTGCACGGTCTGGCCGGTGGCGGAGTTCAGCTCGGCGAGGTGCGGGGCGGCGATCCGGCGGATGCCGCGCTGCTCCAGGGCCAGGCCGGAGAGGGCGAACAGGCCCGCGCCGAGGTGGTAGCGGTAGGCCGCGTCACGGTAGACGAACCGTTCCTCCTCCAGGCTCTGGAGCAGCCGGAGCACGGTGGTCTTGTGCACGCCGAGGACTTCGGCCAGCTGGTCGAGGGAGCGCTCGCCCTCGCCGAGCTGGGCGAGGATGCGCAGGGCGCGGGTGACGGTCTGGCTCATCGGGCTCGGGCTCCGGTCAGGTGGCTGGGGTTGCCGCTCATTCTGCCCGGGTCGGGGCGGTGGGCGGGGCAGGGGGAGCGGGTGGGGCGGCGGGAGCGGGCGGGGGTGGAGGGGAGGCCGGGCCGGCGGGCAGGGCCGGGGAGGTGATGCCCCGCGCGGTGACCCGGGTCGCCGCCCAGTCGGCCGGGGAGGCGTCGAGCAGGGCGGTGACCACCGGGGAGGGCGGCAACTCGGCCTGGTCGCCGTGCGTGGTCAGCGCGCAGGCCGCGCCCAGGTGGCCGAGCCGCAGCCGGCGCCGCTGGTCCAGGCCGTGCAGGGTGCCGGCCAGGTAGCCGGCCGCGAAGGCGTCGCCCGCGCCGGTGGCCTCGACCACGTCCACCACCAGGGCCGGTTCGGAGAACGCCGTGCCGTCCCGCTCCAGGGCGGTGACCACCCGGGCGGCGTCCTTGACCACCACCGTCGCCGGGGACGGGAAGCGGCGGCGCAGCTCGGCCGGATCGCCGGTGCCGAAAGCGGCCTGGGCCTCGTCGGCGCCGAGCAGCAGCAGGTCGGCGGCGTCCAGCAGCGGCGCCAGCACCGCCGGGTCGCGGTCCCGCCAGAGCGCGGGGCGCCAGTTGAGGTCGAAGCTGACCAGCCGCCCGGGCCGGTGGTCGGCGAGCAGGGCGCGGAGCAGCTCCAGGCAGTCGTCGGACAGAGCGGCGGTGATGCCGGACAGGTGCAGCAGCCGGGCGCCCGCCAGCAGTTCGGCGGCGGCCGGGTCGGCGAGCAGGGCGGGGGAGAGCGCGGCGGCCGCGGAGCCGCGCCGGTGGTAGTGCAGCCGGCTGCGGCCCGGTCCGAGGTCGTGCGGGTGGCCGGTGGTGCCGCCGACCTCCTTCAGGTAGAGCCCGGTCGGGCGGTGCGGGTCCACGGCGACGCCGGAGACGTCCACGCCGCGGGCGGCGACCTCGGCCAGCAGTCGGCGGCCGAAGCCGTCGTCGCCGACCCGGCTGATCCAGGCGGTCGGCACGCCGAGCGCGGCCAGCGCCCCGGCCACGTTGGACTCGGCGCCGCCGACGGAGAGCCGGAAGTTCTCCACGGCCTCCAGCGGGCCCGGGGCGTCCGGCAGCAGGACGGCCATCGACTCGCCCACGCACACGGCCGTGGGGGGAGGGCCGGGGCGGGTCGGCCCCGGGGTGTCCTGTCGCGGCATCTGCTGGGCTCCTCGTCTGCGGTGGCCGGCTGTCGACCCTTGCGGTGGTTCGACTCCGTTGACCGTGATCCGGCGCCGATGCTAGAACCGTGTTGCCAGCATGTGCAACCCTCGTTGCACATGTTGCAACATGGCGGATGGAGGAAGACGGTGCAGCGGACCTTCGCGGACGGCGACGGCTCGATGGGTGGCGGCTCGATGGACGATCGTGCGACGGGCGGTGGCCCGGCGGACGGTCGTTCGGTGGGAGGCGGCCCGACGGGCGGTGGCCCGGTGGACGGCGCCGCCTTCGCGAGCCGGACGGCCGGGCCGGGGATCGCCGAAGGAGCGGTGGCCGCCCTGGCCGAGGAGACCCTCGACTGGCGCTTCAAGGCCGCCCCGCCCGAGAGCTGGGGGCGCACCGTCCGCGACTGGCTCGCCGCCGGCCCGACCCTCGCCTCCCTCGGCACCCCGCTGCTCACCCTCGACGCCACCGCGCTCGACCACAACGTCCGGACCATGGCCGAGTGGTGCGCCGAGGCCGGCGTCGCGCTCGCCCCGCACGGCAAGACCACCATGGCGCCCGACCTCTGGCGGGCTCAACTCGCCGCCGGAAGCCACGGGATCACCCTCGCCAACCTGCCGCAGGTGCGGGTCGCCCGGGCCTTCGGGGTCCAGCGGATCCTGCTCGCCAACTCCCTGCTCGACCCGGCCGGACTGGCCTGGCTCGCCGCCGAACTCGCCGCCGACCCGGGCTTCGCCTTCCTCGGCTGGATCGACTCCGTCGAGGGCGTGCGGCTGATGGACCGGGCGCTGCGTGCCGCCGGTGCCGAGCGGCCGGTCGAGGTGCTCGTCGAACTCGGCGGCCCCGGCGGGCGGACCGGCGCGCGCGGCGTGGACGCGGCCGTCGAGGTCGCCGCCGCCGTCCTGCGCGCTCCCACCCTGCGCCTGGCCGGCGTCGGCGGCTACGAGGGCGCCCTCGCGCACGACGCCGGCACCGAGGGCCTGGCCGCCGTGCGCGGCTACCTCAGGACCCTCGGCGAGCTGCACGGGCGACTGGCCGGCGCCTACCCGGACGGTGTGCCGCCCGTGGTCTCGGCCGGCGGCAGCGCCTACTTCGACCTGGTGGCCGAGGAGTTGGCCGCGCTGCCGGAGGCCCTGGTGGTGCTGCGTTCGGGGGCGTACATCGCCCACGACGACGGGTTCTACCGGGGCATCTCGCCGCTCGCCCGGGGCGCCGGGGAGACCCCCTTCCGCTCCGCGCTGCACGGTTGGGCCCGGGTGGTCTCCCGGCCGGAGCCGCAACTGGCGCTGCTGGACGCCGGCAAGCGCGACCTGCCCTTCGATGAGGGCCTGCCGGAGCCGCAACTGGTGCGCGGCGGAGCCGTGTTGACCGGGACGGCGGCGCGGATCACCGCCCTCAACGACCAGCACGCCTTCCTGCGGGACGCCGGCGACCTGGCACCGATCGGTGCGGTGCTGCGGCTCGGCGTCTCGCACCCGTGCACCGCCTTCGACAAGTGGACGGCGATCCCGGTACTGGACTCCGCGGACGCGGCCGAGCCGAAGGTCACCGGACTGGTCAGGACGTTCTTCTGATGACGGAGGTGGCGAGAACGGCGGACCGGGGCGCCCTCGGCGGGCGGACCACGGTCTTCACGGGGGCGACGGTCGTCGACGGCACCGGCGCCGAGCGTTACCGCGCGGACGTGCGGATCGACGACGGGCTGATCACCGAGATCGGCACCGGACTGGGCGGCGCGACCCGGGTGGACGCCGACGGACTGGTGCTCGCCCCCGGCTTCATCGACATGCACGCCCACTCGGACCTCGCCCTGCTGCTCGAACCCGAGCATCCCGCCAAGGTCACCCAGGGCGTCACCTGTGAGGTCCTCGGCCAGGACGGCCTGTCCTACGCGCCCGTGGACGACACCACCCTGCCCGCCCTGCGCCGCCAACTGGCGGGCTGGAACGGCGATCCGGCGGACTTCGACTGGGACTGGCGGGACGTCGCCGGCTACCTGGACCGGATCGACCGCACCCGGGTCGCCGTCAACGCCTGCTACCTGGTCCCGCACGGCTCGCTGCGGATGCTCGCCATGGGCTGGGACAACCGCCCGCCCCGCCCGGCCGAACTCGACCGGATGCGCCAGGTGCTGGCGCAGAGCCTGCTGGACGGGGCGGTCGGGATGTCCAGCGGGCTCAGCTACACCCCCGGGATGTACGCCGACACCGCCGAGCTGGTCGAGCTGTGCACCGTGGTCGCGGCCTACGGAGGCTTCCACGCGCCGCACCAACGCTCCTACGGGCAGGGCGCGTTGGAGGGCTACGCGGAGATGGTGGAGATCGCCCGGCGATCCGGCTGCGCGCTGCACCTGACCCACGCCACGATGAACTTCGAGGTCAACCGGGGCCGGGCCGGGGACCTGCTGGAACTGCTCGACCGGGCGCTCGAGGACGGCGTCGACCTCACCCTGGACAGCTATCCCTACCTGCCCGGCTCCACCACCCTGGCCGCCCTGCTGCCGAGTTGGGCCACCGAGGGCGGGCCGGCGGCGACCCTGGCGCGGCTCGCCGACCCGGCGGACCGCGAGCGGATCCGGTACGCGCTGGAGGAGCGGGGCAGCGACGGCTGCCACGGGGTGGTCGCCGACTGGGCCACCATCCAGATCTCCGGCGTCCGCGCGACGGCGCTCGCGGGGGCGGTCGGCCGGACCGTCGCCGAACTCGCCGCGGAGCAGCGGCGCGGCGGGACGGAGGTCTTCCTCGACCTGCTGCGCCGGGACGAGTTGGCCACCACCATCCTCCAGCACGTCGGGCACGAGGAGAACGTCCGGGCGGTGATGCGCCACCGTGCCCACACCGTCGGCAGTGACGGGCTGCTGGTCGGAGCCCGTCCGCACCCGCGCGCCTGGGGCACCTTCCCGCGCTACCTCGGCCACTACAGCCGGGAGTTGGGCGTGCTCACGCTGGAGGAGACGATCGCCCGGATGACCGGCCGCCCGGCCGCCCGGCTGGGGTTGCACCGGCGGGGCCGGATCGCCCCCGGACACCACGCCGACCTGGTGCTCCTCGACCCCGCACGGGTCCGGGACGCCGCCACCTTCGAGCAACCCCGGCTGCCCGCCGAGGGGATCGAGTACGTGTACGTCAACGGCACCGCCGTCGTCCGGCAGGGACGCACCACCGGCGCCCGTCCAGGGCGCGCCCTGCGCCGCACCGACCGAGGGACTCTGGCCAGATGACCGACCTTTCCGACCTGTGGAACGCCCCGGTGATCGCGGTGGTCCGCGCGCCCCGGATCCCGGATGCCGCCGCGCTGTGCGCCGCGCTCGCCGACGGCGGCATCGGTTTCACCGAATTCACCTACACCACACCGAACGTGACGGAGCATCTGGCCGGGGCGGCCGCGGCCGGCTGGCGGGTCGGGGTCGGTACGGTGCTCACCGCCGAGCAGGCCGAGCGCGGGATCGACGTCGGGGCGTCCTTCCTGGTGACCCCCGGTTGCCGGCCCGAGGTCGCGGAGGTCGGGCGGGCGCGCGGGGTGCCGGTGGTGCTGGGGGCGCTCACCCCGACCGAAGTGGCCCGGGCCGTCGACCTGGGGGCCGCGGCCGTCAAGATCTTCCCGGCCCGGTCGTTCGGGCCGGGCTACTTCAAGGACCTGCGCGGGCCGTACCCGGACGTGCCGCTGGTGGCCTCCGGCGGGGTCAACGCGGGCAACGCGGCGGAGTTCCTGGCCCAGGGGGCGCTCGCGGTGTGCGCGGGGACGGACGTGGTGCCGCCGGCGGTAGTCGAGGCGGGGGACTGGGCGGAGATCACCCGGCGGGCCCGGGCCTTCACCCTGGCCTGCGGGACGGGGGCGGGGCGGCCGGCGGAGGCGCCGGGGGCGGCGAGGACTTCACGGGCCCAGGGGGCCGCCGGGACTGCCGGAGCCTGAGGGGTCCCAGGGGTCCCGGGTTCCTCAGGTGTCTGAGGTGCCTGAGGTGTCCGAGGGGCCTGAGGGGTCTCGGGGGCGGTGCGGCCCGGGCGGTGGTTCCGTGAAGGTGCGGGGCGGACTGTCGGGACGGCCGGGATCGGACGAGAATCGTCGTCACCCGGCTCAACCCCGGTCACCCCTCGGCGCGCGGGCCGTACGGCCCGCGCGGCCCCGGAATCGGCAGGAGGACCCACCCCATGACCTCGACCCGCCCCGGCCCCGACTGGTTGGCCGACGCCGTGCTGTACCAGATCTACCCGCAGACCTTCGCGGACTCCGACGGCGACGGCATCGGCGACTTCGCCGGGATCACCGAGCACCTGGACCACCTCGCCTGGCTGGGCGTGGACACCGTCTGGCTGAACCCCTGCTTCGCCTCGCCGTTCCGCGACGCCGGGTACGACGTCACCGACTACCTCACGCCGGCTCCGCGCTACGGCCGCACCGAGGACCTGGTCGCCCTGGTCGAGGCCGCCCGCCGCAAGGGCATCCGGATCCTGCTGGACCTGGTCGCCGGGCACACCTCGGACCGCCACCCCTGGTTCCTGGCCGCCGCCGAGGACCCGGCCGACCACCGCTACATCTGGTCCGACCGGCCGGTGGAGGGCTTCGTCGCCTCGCCCGGGAGTCGCCCGGGCTGGTACCGGCCGAACTTCTTCGACTGTCAGCCCGCGCTCAACTTCGGTTATGCGCGCAGCAGTTCGTCGGAGCCCTGGCGCCAGCCGGTGGACGCCGAGGGCCCGCGGGCCAACCGGGCGGCGCTGCGCGAGATCATGGCGCACTGGCTGGCCCTCGGCGTGGCCGGTTTCCGGGTGGACATGGCGTACTCGCTGGTCAAGGACGACCCGGGCCGGGCCGAGACCGCCAAGCTCTGGACCGGACTTCGCGACTGGCTGGACCACGACCACCCCGAGGCCGTGCTGTTCGCCGAGTGGGGCGAGCCGGCCGCCGCCGTCGCCGCCGGCTTCCACGCGGACTTCTTCCTGCACTTCGGCGGGGAGGACCACGGGCTACCGCTGCGATCGCTCTGGAACAACAACGGCGGGACGGTGGAGGAGTTCTGGCAGCAGGGCCCGTGCTACTTCGAGGCCGAGGGGCGCGGTACCCCGCAGACCTTCCTGGACGCCTGGCGCTCGGCCGCCGAACTCACCGAGGGCAGCGGCCGGATCGTCCTGCCCACCGCCAACCACGACTTCTCCCGGCTCGCCACCGGTCCGCGCACCGGTGAGCAACTCGCCCCCGCCTTCGCGTTCCTGCTCACCTGGCCGACCCTGCCCGCGGTGTACTACGGCGACGAGATCGGGATGCGCTACCTGCCCGGGCTGCCGGACGTCGAGGGCAGCGTGCTCGGGCCGCGCTTCAACCGGGCGGGTTCGCGGACCCCGATGCAGTGGACGCCGGGCCCCTCGGCCGGGTTCTCCAGCGCCCCGCCCGAGCGGTGCTACCTGCCGGTGGACCCGGATCCGCGCCGCCCGGACGTGCTCTCCCAACGCGCCGACCCGACCTCGCTGCTGCACACCGTCCGGCGGCTGATCACGCTGCGCCGGGCCCACCCGGGGCTGGGCACCTCGGGCGGGGTGGAGATGCGGCACGCCGGGTACCCGCTGGTGTACACCCGCTCCGGGCGGTACCTGGTGGCGGTGAACCCGCGCCGGGAGCCGGGGGTGGTCCGGCTGGCGGACGTTCCCGGCGGGGGAGCGGTGCGCGCGCTGGAGGCGCAGGGCGTCCGGGTGGCGGACGGTGAGCTGCGGGCGGACGGTTTCTCGTACGGGGTGTTCGAGCTGGGCTGAGCTGCGGGCTCTGTGGGCTCTGCGGTCGTCGCCGGGCCGTCGCCGGGTCGTCCTCGGGCGGCCCGGCTTTCGTCGACCGTCGGAAAGTTGTAAGCTACATCCATAGATGGTTGCATTTACCACCTGTATTGGTTGTATGTGCCACCTTGATCGAAGAGTCTGCCGGAGGACGGTACGCACGCCATGAGCACACCCCAGCACCCCGCCGCAGCGCCCACCCCGGGGCACTCGCTCAAGCACCTCGCCGTCCACCTGATCACCCCGCTGCTGATGTGCCTCGGCATGGCCCTCGCCTACCAGGGGGCCTTCCACCAGCCCGAGCCCCACCACCTCGAGGTCGCCGTCGTCGGCACCGGCGCCCAGGCGCACGGCCTCGCCGAGACCCTCCAGGCCAAGGCGGGCAGCGCGCTGGACGTGCGCTCCGTCCCCGACCGCGCCACCGCCGAACAGCAGTTGCGCGACCGCGACCTGGTCGGCGCCTTCGTCCCCGACGCCAGGAACCCCGAGCTGATCGTCGCCAAGGGCAACTCGGACACCTCGGTGGTGGCCGCCACGGCGGTGTTCACCACCGTGACCGACCGGCAGGGCGTCCCGCTGCACGTCACCGACCTCACCACCCCCGCCGCCGGCGATCCGACCGGTCAGGGGCTGTTCTTCCTGCTGGTCGCGCTGAGCATCGGCTCCTACGCCAGCGTCGCGGCGATCGGCGCCGCCGGCGCCGGGTTCTCCCTGCGGATCCGGGCCCTGGTCGGCGTGGCGGTCTCGCTGGTCGTCAGCGTGATCGGGATCGCCACCGCCGGACCGCTGTTCCACGTCGTCGACCACGATCACGCCGCGATCTGGGCGCTCGGCTGGCTCTACTCCGCGGGCATCGTGCTGATCGGCATCGGCCTGCACAGCTTCCTGAAGAAGTGGACCACGCTCGCGCTCATGGTGCTGTTCGTCATGCTGAACTTCACCTCCTCCGGCGGGATCTACCGCCCCGAGCTGCAGAACGGCTTCTTCGGCGCCCTGCACGGCTTCTGGAACGGCGCCGGCTACCTGGAGGGCGCGCGCAGCATCCTGTACTTCGACGGCGGCGCCGGCCTCGGTGGGCACGTGCTCACCCTGGCGCTCTGGCTGCTGCTGGGCGGAGCGGCCCTGGCCGCCGCGGCGCTGTACGAGGGGCGCGGGCGCCGCAGGGCCGCGGCGTCGGCTGCGGCCCCGGTCGGGGCGTCCGCCGAGGCCGAGGAGGAGATGGAGGAGGCGGTCGCGGTCTGAGGACCGGCCGTGCGGTGAACGGCCGTACCGTGAACGGCCGTACCGTGAACGGCCGTGCGGTGAGCGCTCGTACGGCGAACGACCGCAGGACCCGGAAGGCTCCACCCGTTGCCAGGGCATCGGCGGCGGGAGGGGATCGGCGGCCCGCGCCCGGCCTTGGACAAGCCGGGCGCGGGCCCTTCGCGCGGGCTGCCGCCGGTACGGCCGGGGCGGCCCGGGCGTGCGGGGCGGCCCGTAGGCTCGCGGCGTGCCCATCGACCTCCTGCCCCGTCCCGGCCGGACCCGGACCCGAACTCGGACACTGACCCGGACCCGGACCCGGACGCCGCCCCGGCGTCGGCTCGCCGTCGGCGCAGCCCTGTTGCTGCTCGCACCCGTCGGGCTCGCGCACCCCGGCGACCACGGCGCGGCCCTGCTGCTCGCCCTGACGGCCGGGTCCGTCGCGGCGGTGGCGCTGCTGCCCTGGCCGCTCGGGCGGGTCACGCTCGCCGCCGCGGCCGGAGCGGTGGCCGGGCTCTCGTTGCTGCTCGACCTGGGCTACTCGGGGTTCTACCGGCTGCCCGCGTTCTGGCTGCCGTTCGAATGGCTCGCGCTGCTCGGCGTGCTGTTCCGGTCCGTCCGCGGGCTGCCCGACCGCTGGGCCGGACCGGTCGGCGCAACGGTCGGGCTGGCGGCCGTGGTGCTGCCGTTGCGGTTCGCCCTCCGGATGCCGCACGGCGGTGGGGCCGGCCCGGTGGCCGCCGTGCTGCTCTCCCTGCTGCCGGTGCTCGCCGCCGCCGGGGCGGGGCTCTACCTGCGGGTGCTGGAGGCCCGCCGGGAACACGCCGTGGCACGGGCCAGGCGCGAGCAGCGGCTCGACGTCGCCCGCGGGCTGCACGACTCCGTCGCGCACGAGATCACCGGCATCGTGCTGGAGGCCCAGGCCGGTCAACTCCCGGGCCAGGAACCGGCGGAGACCACGGCCCTGCTGCGCCGGCTGGAGGAGGCGGGGCTGCGCGCGCTCGACTCGATGGACGAGATGGTCGGGGCCCTGCGGGCGGGTTCGCCGGAGTCGCCGGGTTCGCCCGGACCACGGGATACGCCGTCCGGAGTGCCCGGTTCGACGGGGGATCCCGGGGACCGCGGCGGACCGGAGCCGGCGGTCGGCACCACCCGCTGGCCCGGCCAGGCGGAACTGCCGGAGCTGGTCGCCCGTTTCGGCGCCACGGGCGGCCTCCGCGCCACCGCCGAACTCGCTCCCGGGGCCGCCGCGCTGCTCACCGCCGAGGCCGAGGCCACGGCGTACGCCGTCGTCCTGGAGAGCCTCACCAACATCCGCCGGCACGCCCCGCAGGCCACCTCGGTGGTCGTCCGGGTGGTCGTCGGCCCGGACGGGAACAGCGTCCTGGTGCGTGTCGGCGACGACGGCGGCCCGACCACCCGTCCGTCCCGGCTGCGCCGTCGCCCCGGCGCGGGCGGCACCGGGCTGGCGGGCCTCACGGCCCGCGTGGCCGCCCACGGCGGGGCGCTCAGCGCGGGGCCGCTCGGCCCGTCGGGCTCGTCGGGCCCATCGGGTGCTTCGGGCCCGTCCGGCCCGTCCGGCCCGTCCGGCCGGTCCGGTTGGGAGGTGGTCTGCACGCTGCCGGGGCGGTAGCGGCGCGGGGTGGGGCGGGGGTCGGCGTGGGCCTCAGTGCCCCCGGCCGCCGCCGCGGGTGCCGCGCGGGCGGGTGAGGGTGAAGCGGTCGACCGGCACGAGGTCCCCGTACGGACCGCTGACCGAGTAGTACGTGACGGCGATGGTGGTGTCGCCGCCGCGCTCGCCCGGGTCGACCTCGAAGGCGGCGAAGCCGTACGGGTTGTCGGCGTCGCGGAACGCGGACCAGGGGGCGTCCTCGATCACGTAGACCGGGGGCCGCTTGCCGGTGGCTGCGTCGACCGGGCCGACGCCGGTGATCACCCGGGCCTTGGGCGGGGTGAAGAAGAGGTGGTTGGAGGGGGCGGAGGTGCCGCCGCCGCCGATGACCATGTGCACGGTGCCCTTGGTGGTGTCGACGGTCTCGGTGCCGGTGGCGACCGGGATGGGCGTGCGGGTGTCGGTGGGCTGCTGGCCGCGGATCGGGTGGGAGCGCTCGTAGTGGTGCTCGTGGCCGCAGACCACCAGGTCGACGCCGTACTTGTCGAACAGCGGCACCCAGGTCTCGCGGACGCCCAGGTCGGCGCCGTTGAACTTGTCGGCGGTGGAGATGACCACCTGGTGCATGCAGACCACGATCCAGTCGATCCCCGGGTCCGCGTTGGCGGCGATCAACTCCCGCTCCAGCCAGCGCTGCTGGGCTCCGCCGGAGTAGCCGTGCACATAGCTGTTGCCGGCGTCCTGGTAGGCGACGTCGTCGTTGTTGAGGCTGATGACGCGTACCGCGCCGGCCGTGAACGCGTACCAGAGGCCGTGCAGTTCGTCGTCCGCGTCGGAGTCCGGGAGGTCGAAGTAGGTCTGGTAGGCGCCGTAGCCGATCGGGCCGTTGCCCTTCTCGTTCTCGTGGTTGCCGGCCGCGGGCATCCAGGGGCGGTGGCGGGCCGAGCGGGTGTTGTTCTCGAACCAGTCGGACCAGGTGCGGACCCGGTCGGTGGAGAGGTTGGCGTAGCAGAGGTCGCCGTTGACGAGGTGGAACAGCGGGGCGACCCGCTCGACCCCGGCGGTGGTGTCGCCCGCGGCGGGGCTGCCGAGGTTGTCGTTGACGTAGCCGTTGGCGGTCTGCTTGCCGAGCGTGGGGGTGCCCTGGTCGCCGAAGCTGGTGAAGGTGAAGGCGGCCCGGCCGCGCGGGGCGGTGCGGACGGTGCCGAGTTCGGGGGTGGCGCCGTCGTGCACGGCGGCGTAGACGTAGTCGGTGTCGGGCCGCAGGTTGCCGATCCGGGCGTGGTGCACCTGGACCTCGGTGCCGGAGTTGGCGTCCCGGTAGGTGCGGGTCTCGGCCTGTGCCGTCCGGCCGAAGCCTCCGTGCGAAGTCCCGTACATCACCCGGGGGTTGGAGACGGACGCGGTGGTGTGCCAGGAGACCGTCACCTCGCGCGAGGCGTCCGAGCCGAACTGCAGGTGCAGTCCGCCGACCCGCGGGGCGCCGGAGCGGTCCGGCCGTTCCCAGAGCAGCGGGGAGGCGGCGGCGGGGGTGGCCGCGACGCCGGAGAGGGAGACGGCGCCGCCGAGGCTCAGGCCGGTGGCCCCGGCCAGCAGTCCGCGCCGGCTGACGGGGGAGGCGGAACGGGCGGCGGAACGGGCGGCGGCCCGGGGGTCGACGGGGGATTCGGCGGCGAACGGGGCGGCGGGGGAGGCGGCGGGTCCGGTGCTGGGACCGGCGGCGGCGCGTCGGCGGGAAGCAGTCATGGCTGCCAGCCTCACCGGGCGGAGGTGAACCCCGCCGGACCGCCGGCGTGAACTTTCCCGGCGGTCGGCCGGGGTTCCCGGCCGGACGGGTGGTGCGGGAGACTGCCCGCTGTGACGAGTGCGAACGGCGGCCGTCCGCGGGTGATCCGGGTGTTGATCGCGGACGACCAGGAGGCGGTGCGGCGCGGCGTGCGGCGGATCCTCGCGGCGCAGCCGGACATCGAGGTGGTGGGCGAGGCCGCGGACGGGCTCGCCGCGCTGGAGCTGGCGGCCGAACTGCGGCCGGACGTCGCGCTGGTGGACATCCGGATGCCGCGCATGGACGGGCTGGAGGTGACCAGGCGGCTGTCCGGTGCGGTGCGGGTGGTGGTGCTGACCACCTTCGACCTGGACGAGTACGTCTACCCGGCGCTGCGGCACGGCGCGTCGGGCTTCCTGCTGAAGCGGTCCGGCCCGTCCCTGCTGGCCGAGGCGGTCCGGGCGGCAGCGGACGGGGAGAGTCTGATCAGCCCGTCGGTCACCGTCCGGCTGCTGAAGCACGTGACGGCGCCGCGCCGGTCCGCGCGGGCGGCCGCCGTGCCGGTGGTGGCGCTGACCGAGCGGGAGGTGGAGATCGCGGGGCACGTCGCGGCGGGCCGGACCAATGCGGACATCGCCGCCGAACTGTTCATCTCCCCGGGCACGGTGAAGACCCATGTGGCCAGCATCCAGCGGAAGTTGGGGGTGGCGAACCGGGTCGGGATCGCGGTGCACGCCTGGGAGGCGGGGTACCCGGTGCCGTAGCTGTGCCGGGTGGGCGGCGGCCCGGCGGGTGGGCCGGTCGTCGGTGGACCGGGCGCGGTAGGAGCGGCCGTCGGGTAGCCCGGCCGCCGGAGGAACGGCCGCCGGAACGGGCGCGTCCACGGAGTCGAGGGGATGCTCCGTGGACGCGCGGAACCTACGAGGCGGGGGCGGCCTCCGGACGTCACGTCCTCCGGCCGGTCGTTCGATCGTCGACCGAGGTAGTGCCGGCGGCAGACCCTGATCCGTCTCGATCTGTCGCTACTGCCTCCTGCGGTCGAACTTCCTTCAGCTGCCTCGCAGGTCCACCTCCCATCATGCGCCTCCTGGGGCGGGTGCACCAGGGGCAAATGGTCCGAAATCGGGCAGATCTCGCAGGTTGGAGCTCCGTGGGGGAGGGCTAAGGCTTCGGCCACCCGTCCACGAAGCTCAGCGTCCGGTGGTACGGCCCGTCCGGTCCGGTGCTGCGGTAGTCCTCGGTGCTGCTGCCGGTGCGGACGGTGCGGTCGCCGTCGTGCCGGGTGGCGGTCGGCCGCAGGGTGTGGTCCACCGTGGACCGTTCGGTGAGGTGGCCGCCGGTCGCGGTGGTGGCCACCCGGTGGTAGCCGAGGTCCATCGTGGTGTTCTGGTCGGTGTTGCCGGCCGCGTCACGGGCCACCTTGTACCGGACGTCCAGCGGTTCGCCCTCGTGCACGGTGGTGGTGCGGTGCGGTCCGCCGCCCCAGGTGGACGTGGTGCGGGTGAGGTCGGCGTCGTTGTGCAGGGTCACGTCGTTGCCGCTGTCGCGCAGTTGCTGGGCGGAGCGGAAGGCGAGGTCGTCGCGGACCTCGGTGGTGATCCGGCCGTGCGAGGTCTGCACCCAGCCGCGGGCGAGGTCGTGCCGGGCCGCGGTGACCGTCCAGTCGCCGCTGCCGCCGCCGTGGTCGGCGAGCCGCGTCGCGCCGGCGGCCTCGGGGGCGACCCGGTAGTCGGTGAGCTGCCCGGTGGTGCGGGCGGAGCCGTGGTCGACCTCGGCGAACAGGTTGACCTGGCCGGTCCAGACGTCGTTGCTCTGCGCCTCGGTGGCGTTGACGGTGACGCCGAGGCGGTGCGGGCGCCCGTCCAGCAGCAGGCCGACGTACGGGGTGAGGTCGAGCCGGTAGGCGGGCAGGTCGAAGGCGAAGACGCCCGGTACCGGCCGCCACAGCAGCGGGTCCCAGCCGCCGGTGTAGATCACCGGGTACGGCCAGACCGCCCCGGCCACCCGGCCGTCCACGGTGAGCCGCAGCTCGCGGAACGGGCCCTTGCCGCAGGCGCCCAGCGACGGGTTGGCGGCCGTGAAGGCGTCCGGCGCGGAGGCGTACGCGAACTCCTCGCAGGCGCCGCCGCCGCGGGCGTACACCTCGGCGGTCAGCCGCTCCAGGTTCCGCGGGAAGGTGACGTCCCCGGTACTGCCCGGGGCGGCCTGGGTGAGGGCGAACGGGCCGGTGGTGAGGACCTGGTCGGCGCCGCGGGCGGCGGGCCAGCGGTCGTTCGCGGTGTAGAAGGTCAGGCTCGCCGAGAGCTTGTAGACGCCGGTGTAGGTGGCGTCGGTGACGTTGGCGAGGTCGAGCGAGAACGGTTGCGGGCCTGCGGCGAACAGCGGGGCGTAGCGGGTGAGATCGCGTTCGACGTTCCATCGGATGCCGTCCGGGGAGGGCTCCGGGGTGGAGGACAGCAGCACCTGGACGCCGCCGATGCGGACGCTGAAGATGCGGTCGAACTGCCGCCCGGCGACCTGTCCGTGGAGGTCCAGGACCACGGCGGACCAGGGGCCGGCGCAGTCGGCGGGCGGGGTGAGGGTGGTGGTGTACGGGGTGTCGGGCGGGTTGCCGTAGCCGTTGCGGAACTCGCGGTCGTGCATGACCTCGACGCTGCAGGAGCGGGTGTCGGGGCGGGTGAGCGGCTTGGTGGCGGTGATCGGGTCGTGGTAGCCGCTGCCGAAGTCGGCGTGGGCCGGGGCGGCGGCGGTCAGGGTGCCGGCCAGGGTGAGGACGGCGGTGCCGAGCAGTCCGGCGGCCCGGCGGAGCAGCGGGCTGCGGGAGCGGTGGGGGGTGCGAGGGCGGCTGGGGCGCAGGGGGAGCAGGGCCAAGGTGGATCCCCGGGGTCGGGCGGCCCGTCGGCGCGCGACGGGCCGAGTGGGTGATCCGGGCATCCTTCCGGCGCTGGCATGTGACCGTCAAGAGTGGGGGTCGGGGGCTGCCGCGGGCCCGCCCGGCCCCGTGGGCCGCGGCGGTGGCGCGCCGCGCCGACCGGCCCGGTGGGGGGCCGCTGCTACCACTCCTCCAGCGCCGCGGCCTCCTGCCGGATCAGGTTGCGCAGCGTGGCCAGCGGGGGCCGCCGGTCGTCGGTGCGCCACTGCATCTCCAGCGGCAGGGTGGCCCGCCCCTCCAGCCGGACGGTGGCGACCTCCTCGGTGAGGTGGCCGGTCATCGAGCCGGGAACCAGGGAGAAGGCGCGGTTGCGGGCCAGCAGGTAGAGCCGGGAGCCGACGATCCGCGGCGGGCTGACCAGGACCGGCGGGTCGACGCCGTGCTCGGCGCACAGCCCGAGCACGTGGTCGTAGTACCGGGGGTGCTGCTCGCGCGGCCACAACAGCAGTGGCAGGTCGCGCAGTTCGGCGAGTCGCAGGCTGATCCGTCCGGCCAGCGGGTGGTCCCGGCCGAGGGCGACCCGGACCGGCTCGTCGGCGATCCGCTCCAGCCGGTAGCCGGGGACGTCCTCGAGGAAGCGGCCGAGGCCGATGTCGGCGAGTTCGCCGGCCAGGGTGGCGGACACCTGACCGGTGTCGACGGCGAGTTCGGCGGTGTCGAGCACGGGCAGTTCCTGTTCGGCCCGGCTGACCACGGCGGGCAGCAGCCGGTTCACCACGCTCGGGGAGGCGACGATCCGGGCCGTGCCGAGCCGGGACTCCTCGTGCAGCCGGACCCTGGCCAGCATCGCCCCGGCCTGGTCGAGCAGCCGGGCGCTCTCGGCCGCCATCACCTCGCCCGCCTCGGTCAGCGCGACCGAGCGGCGGCTGCGGTCGAACAGCTCGACGCCGACGGTCCGCTCCAGTCGGGCGACCTCCTGGCTGACCGTCGGCTGCGAGATGTGCAGCCGCTCGGCGGCCCGGCCGAAGTGCAGCGTCTCGGCGACGGTGAGGAAGACCTCCAGCTGCCGCAAGGTGAAGCCCATGGGGGTCATCCTAGTGCGAACCGATAGGCGACCGGCTATCGGAAACCCCAGGACTCATTCTGGTTTCCGATCCGAACCGTCCCTACGCTGAACGGCACGTTGCCCCATCGCAGTGGCATCTCACAGGAAGCCCACACCATGACCGGACTGCCCGCCAGCACCCCCGCCATCCAGGTCTCCGAGGAGGTCGCGCAGGCCGTCGCCGACGGCCGTCCCGTGGTCGCCCTGGAGTCGACGATCTTCACCCACGGACTGCCGCGGCCGCGCAACCTCGCCGTCGCGCTGGAGGCCGAGCGGCAGCTGCGCGGGACGGGCGTCGTCCCCGCCACCATCGGCGTGCACGCGGGCGTCCCCACGGTCGGGCTGAGCACCGAGCAGATCACCGAACTCGCCGCCGCCGACGGCCTGGACAAGGTCAGCCTGCGCGACCTGCCGGTGGTCGCCGCGCTCGGCCGGCACGGCGGCACCACCGTCGCCGCCACCGCCTTCCTCGCCCACCGCGCCGGCGTGCGGGTCTTCTCCACCGGCGGCCTCGGCGGCGTCCACTTCGGCGCCTCCGAGAGCTTCGACGAGTCCGCCGACATGACCACCCTGGCCGCCACCCCGGTCACCGTGATCAGCGCCGGGGTGAAGTCCATCCTCGACATCCGGGCCACCCTGGAGCGCTTCGAGACGTTCAACATCCCGGTCATCGGCTACCGCACCACCAGGTACCCCGGCTTCTACGTCACCGACTCCGGGCACGAGATCAACTTCGCCGTGCAGTCGGCGGAGGAGGCCGCCGGGGTCATCGACGCCCGCGACCGGCTCGACCTGCCGCAGGCCGTGCTGATCGCCAACCCCGTCGACCCGGCCAAGCAGTTGCCGCCGGAGGAGCTGGACGGCATCCTGACCCGCGCCTGGGCCGAGGCCGAGCGCCAGGGCATCACCGGCAACGCCTCCACCCCCTTCCTGCTCGACCACATCCAGCGCGACACCCACGGGCGCAGCCTGGAGGTCAACGTCGAGGTCTACCGCGGCAACGTCCGGCTCGGCGGCGAGATCGCCACCGCGCTGGCCGCTTCGGGGGTCCGGGGCGGCGAGGCCGCCCGGACCGGCGGGACGGGTGGCTCCGCCGCCGCGTCCACCGGGGCCTGACCCGTGCTCGGGGTGCTCGGCGACCTCGTCGAGGACATCGTGGTCTGGGTCGACGGCCCGCTGCGCCACGGCACCGACTCCGGCGCCCGGGTCTTCCGGCGGCGCGGTGGCAGCGCCGCCAACGTCGCCTGCTTCGCCGCCGGCCAGTACCCGGCCCGCTTCCTCGGCTGCGTGGGCGCGGACCAGGTCGGGGACGGCATCGTCGCCGAACTCGGCGGCCACGGCGTGGACGTGCGGGTGCAGCGGAGCGGCCGGACCGGCAGCATCGTGGTGCTGATCGACCCGGACGGCGAGCGGACCATGCTGCCGGACCGCGGCGCCGCCACCCTGCTGGAACGCGTCCCGGAGGACTGGCTGGCCGGCCTGACCCACCTGCACGTGCCCGGCTACTCCTTCGACGGCGAGCCGGTCGGCGGGACGGCGGTGGACGCGCTCGACCGGGTCCGGCGGGCGGGCGGCACCACCTCGGTGGACGCCTCCTCGACCGGCATGCTGGAGGAGTACGGGCGGGAGCGGTTCCTCGGCCTGCTGGCCGAGTTGGCGCCGACCTTCGTATTCGCCAACCGCTCCGAGTCGGCCTTCCTCGGCCTGCTGGTGGACGGCCTGCCGGGGCCGGAGCGCGACCGGCTGCCGACCACCACGGTGGTCACCAAGTCCGGCGCCGGGGCGACCAGCGTCGACGTGCCGGGCGAGGGGCTGTTCACCGTGCCGGTGCCGCCGGTCGCGGAGGTGCGCGACCTGACCGGGGCCGGGGACGCCTTCGCGGCGGGGTTCCTGGCCGGCTTCCTGGACACCGGGGACCTGCACCTGGCGGCCGGGCTAGGGCACCGCAGCGCGGCCCGGGTGCTGGCCTCACCGGGGGCCTCGGTCGGGGGGAGCTAGCGGGCACCGGCGGGTGGGCGGTCCGGGGGTGGGCTGCTCCGGCGGGTGGGCGGTCCGGTTTCGGGCGGGCCGCTCACTACGGGTGTCGTCACTACGGGTGTCGTCTACTACGCCGGTCGTCGTCGCTCCGCTCCGCTACTGCTTCGCCACCGCGTCCTTGCGGAGGAAGTGCTTCAGCCGCTGCCACGTCCAGGCGTTGACCACGTCCTCGACGGTGAGCCAGCCGCGTTGCGCCGTACCGATGCCGAACCGCGGGTAGCCCAGCTGGCCGGTGGCGTGGGCGTCGCTGTCGATCGCGAACCGCACGCCGTGCCGCTTGGCCCGCAGCACGTCCTCGTCGCGCAGGTCCAGCCGCTGCGGCGAGCTGTTGATCTCGATCGCGGTGCCGGTGCGCGCGGCGGCCGCGAACACCGCGTCCAGGTCGACGTCGATCGGACCGCGCCGACCGATCCGGCGGGTGGTGAGGTGCCCGATGACGTGGACGTACGGGTTCTCGCAGGCGCGGATCAGCCGACGGGTCTGGGCGGCGCGGTCGAGGGTGAAGTGCGAGTGCACGGAGGCCACGCAGACGTCGAAGCCGGCCAGGAACTCGGGCGGCCAGTCCACCCCGCCGTCCGGCCCGATGTTCAGCTCGGTGCCGTGCAGGAGGCGCAACTTCCGGTGGCGGTCGGCGAGTCGGCGCAGTTCCGCGCGCTGGGCGAGCATCTTCTCGTCGGTCATCCGCTGCATCACCAGGTCCGGCGCGTGGTCGGTGACGGCGTAGTAGGAGTAGCCGCGGGCCGCCGCCGTGTCGACCATCTCGGTGAGGGTGGCCAGCCCGTCGGTCAGGTCGGTGTGGGTGTGCAGGTCGCCGCGCAGGTCCGACTCCCGGATCAGGTCCGGGAGTTCGCCGTTCAGCGCGGCCTCGATCTCGCCCCGGTCCTCGCGCAACGGCGGCGGGATCCAGGGCAGGCCGAGCGCCGCGTAGACCTCCTCCTCGGTCGCGGAGACCACCTTGGCGCCGTCCCGGGCGCCCTGCCGCGAGCCCTTGCCCGCCCTGCCCGCCCTGCTCCTCTCGTCGCCCTTGCCGCCGTTGTCGCCCCTGCCCTCCGCGCCGTCCGGCTCGTCGTCGACCTCGAACAGCCCGTACTCGGAGAGCTTCAGACCGGCCCGCACCGCCCTGGTGCGCAACTTGATGTTGTGCGCCTTGGAACCGGTGAAGTAGACCAGCGCGGCGCCCCAGTCCTCCTCGGGGACGACCCGCAGGTCCACCTGGATCCCCTCCGTGGTGCGCACCGAGGTCTTGGTCGGCCCGCTGCCGATCACCTCGGCCACGTACGGGAGTTCGGTGAGCGCGGCCATCAGCGGCGCGGAGTCGGCGGCGGTCGCCAGCACGTCGATGTCGCCGACCGTCTCGCGCATCCGGCGCAGCGAACCCGCGTACGCGCAGCGGGTGCAGCCGGGAACGGCGGAGAGCGCCTCGACCAGTTGCTCGGCCAGCTCGGTCGCGGTGTCGAGGAGGGTCCGGCCGCCGGACTGCCGCATCAGCTCGATGCCGTGCAGGATCTTCTCCCCGCTGCGCTCGCCGAAGCCGGCCAGGTCGGAGAGCCGGTCGGCGCGGACCGCGGCGGCGAGTTCGTCCACGGAGGCGATGCCGAGGTCGCGGTGGAGGGCGAGGGCGCGCTTCGGGCCGACCCCGGGGACGGCCGTCATCTCCCGTACGCCGGGCGGGATCTCGGCGCGCAGGGCGTCCAGCGCGGCGATCGTTCCGGAGCCGAGGTACTCGGCGATCTTCTCGGCGGTGGACCGGCCGACGCCGGGGATCTGCTGGAGTCCCCTGACGTCCAGGTCGGCCAGGTCCTCGGGGTGCGCGCCGACGGCCCGGGCGGCCTTCTCGTAGGCGCGGGCCCGGAAGGCGTCCCCGCCGGTGATGTTGATCAGGTCGGCGTACTCCTGGAGCAGGTCCCTGACCTGGTCGTTGAGCCGGGGCATGGGGCAAGTCTAGGTTCGGCGGGCTCCGGTCGCCGTTCGCCGTCGGTGCTCGCCGTTCGCGGCTCCGGGGCGGGCCCGGGTCCGGTCGGGGAGCCGGGACGGGAGGCCCGGCGGTCAGTCGTAGGCGACCGCGAGCAGCAGCACCACGGTCAGGCCGCCGCCGGGGGTCGGTTCGACCGTGAGCCCTCCGCCGGCCGCCAGTACCAGGCCCTGCAGGGCCGGGCCCACCGGTTCGGCGGCCCGTGCGTCGGTCGGCGGCCGTTCCCGGCTCCCCGGCGGCTCGTAGCTACCGCGGTCGGATATCCGCAGCTCCACCCGCTCCCGGCCGCTCCCGCTGCTGCGCCCGCAGGCCGTCCGTCCGCCCGCCGTCCGTCCGGTCGGGGTTCGTCCGGTGGGGGTCCGTCCGGTCGGGGTCCGGGGCGCCGCCGGGCCGGTGCGCCGGACGTCCGCCCGGACCAGCACCCGGCCGCCCAGCGGGCTGCGCCGGATCGCGTGGTCGAGCAGCCCGGCGATCGCGGCCTCCAACCGGCGGCCGTCCCCGGCCACCACCGGCAGCCCCGGGGCCAGGCGGACCGTGACGGCCGCCGCCCGGCCGCCGCCGCGCACCACCCGGTGCACCACCTCGGCGAGCTGGACGTGCCGCGCCTGCGGCTCGCAGCCGGCCTGCCGACCGGTCCAGCACAGCTGGTCGAGCTCCGTCCGGGACAGCGTCCGGGGCCCGGCCATGGCGACCCGCGGGAACGGGCCGAGGCCCTCCGCCGCGCCCTGACCGCCCTTGCGCCGGGCGCCGCCGCGCGCGCCACCGAGGACGCCCAGTACCCGGGCACCCGACGCGACGTAGCCCCAGAGCTTCCCGCGTGCCATCGCCCTGCCCCTCGTGCCGGACCGGCGGCCGTCATCGAGTCCGCGGCCGACCGGGGCGGGCCGCTTCCCGGGCCCTGGTGCCAGCCTGCGCCTCCGCCGTCCGGGTGACAATCCGGCTCCGGGACCCGAACCGGGCCGCGGCCCCCGCCGAGCGGCGGGTGGGCGGTCCGCCGAGCGGCGGGGCGGGGTGCGGTCGCCGCCCGGCCCCGGACGCCCGCGCGGCGACCGCAGAGAACTCTTCGCAAAAAACCCTTTGCAAAGGATTCTTTGTGGTTCTACGCTCTTCGCCATGACCGATGACCGCGGCTGGATGCACAGTGACGACCCGCACGTCGTCCTCACTGCCCAGGGCATGAGGGCGATGGCCCACCCCGTGCGGATGCGACTGATCGGGCTGCTGCGCAAGCACGGCCCGTCCACGGCGACCAAGCTCGCCGAACAGCTGGGGCTCAACTCCGGGGCCACCAGCTACCACCTGCGCCAGCTCGCGGCCGCGGGCTTCGTCGAGGAGGACACCGAGCGCGGCAACGCCCGCGACCGGTGGTGGCGTGCGGTGCACCGGACGACGGTCTGGACGGCGGAGTCCATGGCGGACGACGAGGCCGGAGCGGCCGCGGAATTCCTGCGCTCCGTCCTGGGCGGCCACACCCTGATCGCGCAGCGCTCGCTGGACGCCTTCGAGACCATGCCCAGGGAGTGGCGCAGGGCGGTCGACCTCAGCGACGCACTGCTGCAACTCACCCCCGCCGAGGCCGAGCAACTGACCGGGGAGCTGTCCGCGGTCCTCCGGCGCTACCGCAGGGTCGGCGCCGACGGGCCGGTGCCGGAGGGCAGCGAACAGGTCTCCGTGGTGTTCCACGTGCTGCCCGATCCGCAGGGGCCGTTCGAACCGGAGGAGGGGAGTGCGGAATGACGGCCACCATCACCGATCGGCCCGCGCGCAGCTTCCGGCCCCTGGCCGGAGTGCTCACCGCCATGGCGGTCTCCCTGACCGGCACCCGGGTCTCGGCCATCGCCCTGCCCTGGTTCGTGCTGGCCACCACCGGCAGCGCCACCCGGACGGGCCTGGTCGCCTTCGTCGAGATGGCGCCGTACGTGCTGGTCAAGGCGCTGACCGGGCCGCTGGTCGACCGGCTCGGGCCGCGGCTGGTGTCGTGGACGACTGACGCGGTGAGTGCGGTCGCGGCCGGGCTGGTCCCGCTGCTGCAGGCCCGGGGGCTGCTGCCGTTCTGGGCGCTGCTGGTGATGGTCGCGGTGATCGGCGCGATGCGCGGGCCGGGCGACTTGGCCAAGTCCGTCATGGTGCCGGAGGCCGCCGACCACGCCCGGGTGCCGATGGAGCGGGCGACCGGGCTGGCCGGGGTCACCGAGCGGCTGGCCTCCACCGTCGGCCCGGCGGTCGGCGGCGGGCTGGTCGCGTTGATGGGGCCGCTGGCCGGGCTGGCGGTCAACGCGGGCACGTTCGCCCTCGGGTCACTGGTCATCGCGCTGGCGCTGCCGCGGGGCATGGGGCGCCCGGTGGTGCCGGGCGTGGATTCCGAACCCGACCCTGACGCGGGCCCGGGCGCGTCCGCGCAGGACGGCGACGGGTACTGGCGGAGGTTCCGGGAGGGCTTCGCCTTCCTGCGGACCGAGCCCCTGCTGCTCACGGTGACGCTCCTGATCGGCGTCACCAATCTGCTCGACGCCGGGTTCGCGACCGTCTTGGTCCCGGTCTGGGCCCGGGAGTCCGGCAACGGACCGGTCGCGCTCGGCCTGATCGGCAGCGTCATGGGCGTCACGGCGGTGGCCGGCAGCCTGATCGCGGCGGTGCTCGCCCACCGGCTGCCGCGTCGGACGGTCTTCTTCGTCGGGTACCTGGCGGCGGGTGCCCCGCGCTTCCTGGTGCTGGCCCTGGGCGCGCCGATGTGGCTGGTGGTCGTGGTCTTCGCCGTGGGCGGTCTGGGCGCGGGCTTCCTCAACCCGATCCTCGGCGCGCTCTTCTTCGAACGGATCCCCCGGCGCCTCCTCGGGCGGGTCCACGCCCTCGGGGACTCCCTGGCCTGGGCAGGCGTCCCGCTCGGCGGGATCCTCGCGGGTGCGGCGGTCGCCCTGGTCGGTCTGATACCCAGCCTGCTCGTGGCCGGCCTCCTGTATGCGGCCAGCACCACGCTGACCGGCCTGCGGCCGGAATGGCGGGAGATGGACCGCCTACGGGGGCACGGCGGGGCCGAGGCCGACGGCGTCGGTGGGCAGAGCGGGCAGAGCGGGCAGAGCGGGCAGAGCGGGCTGAGTGAACAGGGTGGGCAGGCGTTGGCAGAGGACGGAGCGAAGGAGCCGGCCCGGCCGTAGCCGCTGGGCAGAGACCGGGCAGAAACCGGGCAGGCGACCGGTGGAAGCCGACCGACCGGGCGCGGGTACGGGCGCGGGCAGCCCGGGTCGGTGGCCGGGCGCGGCGGATCAGCGGCGGTCCGTGGCCGGTTGCCCCAGCAGGTGGACCATGGGCGGTCTCCCCGCCCAGTGAAGGAGCAGGAGGCTGGCCAGGGCAGCGAGGGCACACCAGGTGGAGACGAACGCGAACCGCCAGAGCAGGGCGCAGACCACAGCGCCCGCTCCGGTGAGCAGGCCGAGGCGGCGGAGCAGGCGGTCGCCGCTGAGCAGGAGGGAGCCGACCGTGGTGAGGAGGTAACCGGCGAGCAGGAGGGCCGAGTGCGGGATGCCGACGGCGTAGCCGAGGGTGTGGCCGTGCGGGGAGGCCGTCACCGGGCGGGTGGCGACGGCGACCGCGAGCGGGACCGCCACCGCTGCGCCCAGCAGGGCCAGCAGGCCGAGCGCGCGGCGTCGGCCGGCGTCGGCCGGGTGTCCGGGCTCCCCGGCCGCGCACCGGACGCCGGTGGGGACCAGCACCGGCAGCAGCGGCAGGGCGATCACCGCCCAGGCGGTGCGGGCCGCCCGGGCGAGGCCCGACGGCAACTCGCCCTCCGTGCCCAGCCAGACCAGTGCCTCGACGAGCTGGTGCACGCCCAGCACCAGCGGGAGCGCGGCCAGCAGCAGCCGCTGCGGTCGTCCGGCCCGCGCGGCCCGCACCAGACAGGCCACGCCGACGGCCGCGACCGCCCCGCCGACCACGGCGTCCGCCTGGGCGCTCCAGCACATCGCTCCGCCTACTCGCCCGGGCCGTCCACTCCGGTGGTACGGCCGCCGTCGGCACCGTCGCCGGCCCCGTTGTCGCGCTCGTTGCCGCCGCGCTCGCTTCTGCCAGGCCCGTTTCCGTCGCCTGCGTTGTTGCCGGGCTCGTCGCCGTCGCCGCTCGTGCGGCCGTCGGTGGGCGGCCCTTCCGGTGGCGCCCCGACGCTCTCCAGGGTGTCGCGGATGCTGCCGGGCAGCGCGGGATGTCGGCCGATCACGATCACTCCGACCACGATCGCCACCAGCCCGACCGCCTGCCAGGCCAGCGCGGCCGGGGTGACCCGCAGTCGGTCGCCCAGGAAGCCGACCGCGCAGGCGATCCCGGCGAGCGGCTGGGCGGCGGTCAGCGCGGGGAGGGACATCCGCAGCGGGGCGGCTTCGAAGGCGCTCTGCACCAGCAGCAGTCCGACCACGCCCGCCACCACCACCGCGTACGGCTGCCAGGTGCGCAGCACCGCGGTGAGGCCGCTCTGGTCGAGGCGCTGGGTGGTGGTGCGGGTGAGCGCGTCCTGGAGGCCGTAGAGGAGTCCGGCGGCGAGGGCCAGCAGGGTGGCCTCCTCGAACAGCGGCAGCCGTCGGGCCAGTGCCACCAGCAGCAGGGTCAGCCCGACCACCGTGCCGACCACCAGCCAGTGGCGCAGTTCCCCGGCGGGCGGGCCGCCGCCGGTCGGCTGCCCGGCCACGATGAACGCCGTCACCCCGAGGCCGAGCAGCAGCACCCCGGCCCAGCCCGAGCGGCCGAGGCTCTGACGGGTCAGCACCCGGGAGAGCGCCATGGCGAAGATCAGGTTGGTTGCCAGCAACGGCTCGACCAGGGAGACCTCGCCCTGGTTCAGCGCGAGCGCGGACAGCAGCAGACCGCCGACCATGAACCCGGTGCCGAGCAGCCACTCGGGCATCCGCATCAGGTCCAGCAGCAGGCGCCAGCGCAGCAGGTCGGCACGGGGGGCCCGTTGCGCCGCGTGCTGCTGGAGGACGAAGCCGAGTCCCAGACAGCAGGCCGCGCCCAGAGCCAGGAGGAAGACCGCCACGGAGGGACCACCAGGTTGTCGCTGCCCCGCGCCGCGCCGGCGGTTCCGGGGGAGGATCGGCGGTCGCGGCGCGCTTCCGTCAGCGTACCGCCGGGGCGGCGCCCGGGCCGATCGGACGCGGGCCTCCCGCACCGGCGGTGACGGCCACCGTCCGCATCGCCACCGTCCGCACCGCTGCTCCCGGCAGCGCAACTGCCGCGCTTGCCGCTGCGGGTGGGGCGGGCGCACGCTGGTGTGAGCGGCCGCCACGGGTCCTCCGCCCGGCGCGGCCCGGACCGGCGCGACGGGGGCCGGCGCCAGGAGGTGTGGCATGCACAACCAGTGGGACGTGGAGCTGAGCTTCGACGAAGACGGCGTGCACACGGTGTGCGACGCGAGGTTGACCGGCGCGAGAGCGCCCGGCCTGAGCGCGCACGGAGAGGCGGAGAAGAGCGCGGAGGACCGCCCGCTCGCCAGGATCGGCGAGGAGGTCGCGGCCTCCCGGGCCCTGGAGGAGCTGTCCCGCAAGCTGCGGGCCCAGGCCACCGGGGAGATCGACGACGAGGGGCACCGCCCGGGCTATCTGATCTACTGACGGCGGCCGCCGACGGTGCCGGAACGGGTCCCGCCCACCCGGTGCGGCCGGTCCGGGCACCCCGTGGACCGAGCGCCCGCGTTCCCCAGGAGCGCGCCGCTCCCGGGGCAGCCGTACCGGGCGGCACGACCGCCGCGGGAACGGACCGGTGCGGTCAGCTCCAGGGGTTGGCCGGCTGGTCGTTGATGGCCGTCCAGAACCGGGTGCCCTGCGGGAGCGAGCCGGTGGCCCAGAGCGACCAGCCCTCACCGTCGTGGAACTCCGCCATACGCCAGTCGCCGCCGAAGGTGTCCGCGCAGAGCTCGTCGCCGGCGTCGCGGCCGGTCAGGTCGGAGCCCGCGGTCGGGTCCGTGACCGCGACCTCGCCGCCCGCCCAGCTGTGGAAGCCGCTGGTCGGGATCCCGTCCGGTGCCGGGCGGCCGTCCAGCCGGATGCAGAGCACGGGCAGTTCGGTCGCGGCGTCGGTGTCGCCGAGGTAGGGGTTGCTGAGGCGGTCCGTCCCGACGTGCACCGAGGTCCCGCGCTGCTCCAGCACCGACCAGGTCAGCCCCAGGTGGTCGCCCGGGGAGGTGTCGACGGCGCGGGCCGGTGCGGCGGCGGAGGCGCCGCCCGGGGTCACGGTCAGGGCGGCGAGCGCGAGGACCGCCGCGGGGGCGAGACGTCGGAGGGACACGGCCATGGCTGCTCCAAGGGAGGGACGTGGGAGTGGTGCTGCTGCGGGGCGACAGTGTGCCAGCGCCAAGTGTCGGTCGGGGCAGGAGACTTGAACGGGCGTCGGTTTCCGGACGCCGGGCGCCGTGATGCTCCGTAGGCCATCGGACGTGATGCTCCGTGGGCCATCGGATCGGAGCAGGGGCCGAGACGGGGGCGGGGTGGCCGAGGCCCGGTCAGGGGTGCTGTGGGGTGAGGAAGGTGAGGACGTGCCGGTTGACCTCGGGGGCGGCGGCCATTGGCAGGTTGTGGTGGGTGGCGCCGGGGACCGTGGCCACGGTGGCGTGGGGGAGGGCGCGGCGGGTGGCTTCGGCGGCGCGGTGGGCGCGGTGGGTGCGGGAGTGGTCGGCGTAGAGCGCGAGCACGGGCACGGGCGTGGGCGCGGTGAGGGCGTGGAGACGGGCGGGGGTGGGGCGGGGACCGGTGACGACGGGGGAGGCGGGGAAGTCGGCGTAGCCGAGGGCGTAGAGCTCGCGCCAGTCCGGATCCGTCCGGGGCCCGCCGGTCGCTTCCCAGTCGAGGTAGGAGCGGGCGCGGTGCGGGGTGCGGCCGGGCAGGAAGAGCGGGGCGGCGCGCAGGAGGTAGCCGGGGCGGAAGCCGACGAAGCACTGGGTGGGGTCGAGGAGGGCGAGCCGGCCGACCCGGGCGGGCGCGTGCAGCGCGTACCGGAGGGCGATCCAGGCGCCGTACGAGTGGCCGCAGAAGTCGGCTTCGGCGATGCCGAGTCGGTCCAGCACGGCGTCCAGCCAACCGAGCAGGCCGGGGAGGTCGCCGAGCGGGGCACCGTCGTGGATGCTGCGGCCGGGGTCGCCGATGAGGTCGACGGCGAGGACCCGGTGGCCGGCTTCGGCCCAGGCGCCGGCGTTGGCGAACCACATGGTGGAGGTGGCGCCACCGCCGTGGAGCAGGACGAGCGGGCGGCCGTCGGCCGGGCCGCAGGCGTTGATCCGGGTGGTGCCGTGGGCGGTGCGGACGGTGAGGGCCTCGACCGGTACGGGCCAGCGGGCGAGCAGCCGGTCGTACGCGGCGAGGAAGGCGGCGAGGCGCGGCACGGGGGAGGGGGTGGTGCGGGCGGACATCATGGGCCTCCGCGGGGTGTGGTGTGATCGCGTGCGGATACGCATAAACTCACTCGTCGAACGAGTCTCTCGTTCAACGAGAGAATAATGGCACAGGCGTGCCCGAGGGAGGGCGACAGGGTGTCCGAGGTTGTGGAGCCGATGCGGCTGGTCCACCTGCTGCGCGGTCTGACGGTCGAACTCGACCTGTTCGGGGCGGAGTTCGCAGCCCGTAGCGGTCTGCACCCGACCGATCTGCGGGCCCTGATCCACCTGCTGGACGCCGCCCGCGCCGGGGAGGTGGTCACCCCGGGACGGCTCGGGGAGGCGTTGCGGCTGAACTCGGCCGGTACCACCGGCCTGGTGGACCGGCTGGAGCGGCTCGGGCTGATCCGCCGCGAGCGCGACCCGCAGGACCGGCGGAGGGTGCTGCTGGTGGTGGAGGAGCGGGCGATGGAGCTGGGGCAGGGCTTCTTCGGCGGGCTGATCGGGGCCCTGGTCGCGGAGATGGGCCGGTTCGAGCCGGCGGAGCTGGCGACCGCCCGGCGCTTCCTGGAGGCGATGACCTCGGTGGTCGCCACCGCCCGCGAGGCGTAGCCGGGAGGAGCCGGCCGGGTCCGGCAGCGCCCGGCGCCCTCAGTACCCAGCGCCCTCAGTGCCCCAGCGCCCCCGGCGCTAGGAGGGGCCCAGGCTCCAGGCGATCACGGACAGGGTCACCATCGAGGCCAGCGTCGACCAGAGCACGGTGTCCCGGGCGAGTTCGGTGCCCTGCCCGTACTCGCGGGCGTAGGTGTAGATGTTCTGGGCCGTCGGCAGGGCGGAGAACAGCACCACGGTGAGCAGTTGGTGGGTGGGCAGGTGGAGCACCGGGCCGGCCACCACCAGTGCGACCAGCGGCTGGACCAGGGTCTTGATCGCGACCGTCAGTCCGACCTCCGCGCGGCGTGAACGGCCCTCCGCGGGCGGCCGGTTGTGCAGCGACATGCCGAGGGCGACCAGGGCGGTGGGCACACCGGCGGCGCCGAGCAGGTCGGCCGAGTGGTTGAGCTCGGCGGGCAGGTGGAACCCGGTCGCGGAGGCGACCGCGCCGAGGGCGGTGGCGAGCAGGATCGGGTTGCGCAGCGGCAGGGTGAGCAGGGCCCGCCGACCGGCCGCGCCGCTGTCCAGCACGGCCAGTACGGCGGGGGTGACCAGCAGGATCTGGAAGAGGATCACCGGTCCGACGAAGGAGGCGTCGCCGACCACCTGCATGGTCACCGGGATGCCGAGGTTGGCGGAGTTGACGTAGCCGGAGGCCATCGCGCCGATCGCGAGTTCACCGCGCTCGCGGCGGAACAGCAGGCGCCCGACGAGCAGTCCGAGGCCGGTCGCGACGGCGGTGCCGGACACGAAGGCGAGCATCGACGGGTTGGCGAAGCGCCCCAGCGAGGTGCGGGCGATCATCAGGAAGAGCGCGGCCGGCATCGCGACGTGGAAGACGAAGCGGGTCAGGATCAACTCCGCCTGCGGTCCGAGCAGTCCGGCGCGGGCGACGACGTAGCCGACCGCGGTGAGCACCCAGATCGGGGCGAAGGCGGACAGCAGCGGATGGAGGGCATGCATGGTTCCTCGGATCGCTCGACGGGCCTGCCGGGTACGGCGGGTGTCGCCCGCCCGGGGTCCAGGACCATCGGAACCGCCGAGAACCCCCCTGAGGCAGTAAACCAGTGGCCGTCGGGGAGTTGATCATCGGGCCCGGGGTGAGGTGACGGACCGTGCCGCGGTTGTCACCGGTCGGCGGGTCCGGCCTACGATGGCCCGGTGGAGGACCAGTACCTGAGCCTGTCCGAGGTGGAGGCCGTCGCGCGCGGTGCCCACCGGGGGCAGACGGACAAGAACGGCCACCCGTACAGCGAGCACATCGCGGCGGTCGCCCGTGGCACGGCGGCCCGCGGCGGCAGCGAGGCGCAGGTCGCGGCGGGCTGGCTGCACGACACCGTCGAGGACGACCGGCTGAGCCGGGAGTGGCTGGCGCGGGCCGCGCTGCCGGCGGAGACCAAGGCGATCGTGGACGCGCTCACCCGGCGGCCCGACGAGCCGGTCGAGGCGTACACCGCGCGGATCCTGGCCACACCCGGGGCGCTGCTGGTCAAGCGCGCCGACCTGGCGCACAACACGGACCCGGCCCGGCTGGCCTCGCTGGATCCGGCGACCGCCGAGCGGCTGGCCGCCAAGTACGCGCGGATGCGGGAGCTGCTGGGGCTCACCGGGGACCTCTGAGACGGGCCCCGGCACGGCCCCGGCGCGGTGGGACGCCACGGGGGAAGGTGTGCCGGGAAGGCGCGACGGGAAGCCGCAGCGGACAAGGCACGAGAGGGCCCGGGCCACGCGGATCGCGCGGGCCCGGGCCCTCTCGGGTCACCCCGGTGGTCCCTGTCCGGCCCCAAGGGTGAGGGGGATGAGGTCAGGAGACAGGTGGGACGCTGGTACGCCGGTGGTCGGTCGGCTTAGTACCAGTGGTTGGCCTGCCAGAAGTTCCAGGCGGCGTTCGGGCTGCCGTAGCGGGAGTTCATGTAGTCCAGCGCCCACTTGATCTGGGTGGCCGGGTTGGTCTTCCAGTCGGAGCCGGCGGAGGCCATCTTGGAGCCCGGCAGCGCCTGGCCCAGGCCGTAGGCGCCGGAGCTCGCGTTGGTCGCGGAGACGTTCCAGCCGGACTCGTGGGAGATGATCTGGCTGAAGGAGGCCAGCTGGTTCGCCGGGACGATCTGCGCGGCGAGGGTCTGCGGGGAGGCGGTCGCGGCGTTCGCGGTGGCGGGGAGCACACCCGCGCCCAGGGCGGTGAGGGCGGCGGTGCCGGCGAGAACGGCGGCAGAGGTGCGCATACGGAGCTTGAAAGTGGGCATGTAGGACAAGACCTCAATCAGGTTGGGCTGAGTCGCGCTCCACCCAGCTCCACGGGCCGGACAGGGGCCGTTGTGGTGGTGGGGCGCGACTCGGCGAAAAGCCGTCCACCGGCGGGACAGGTGCCGGTGCGGCTGACGACGAGAGCCATTGTTGCCAGACCGGATCGGCCGCCGCCAAGACCCCCTCGTTACGACGGACGGTCGTACGCGCGCCGGGGGCCGTGGATTCGAAGGGGCCTCCGGGGGAGGTGTCCGGACCGGCTCCGAGCTGGGCGGACGCCGTCCCGCCGGGGCCTGCTCCGGGGGTGGGCGAAGCGGCCCGGGGGCACCACTACCGTCCGTCGTAGGCACGTTTCGCCTGTGAGCGCACTCACCGTTTAGCGGCGGCCGCCGTCACCGCACGATCCGGTCACAGCACTTTGGGTACTGACGATCTGTGCCCGGCGCCACAGGAATCGGTCGCGTTCCGTGGCGGGCCGGGCGCGCAAGGCCACCGAAGGCCGCCTTCGGGGGCGAAGGCCGCGATCGGGGACGGGCGAGCGCCGGGGACGGGCGAGTGCCGTGGACGGACGAGTGCCGTGGACCGGCCGGGCGTCGGAGCAGGGCGGGGCTCAGCGGAGGTCGCCCAGGCGCCGGTGCCGGAGTGCCCGGGCGGCGAGCCGCTCCGTCCCGCCGGTGGCCGACAGCTCGCCCAGCGCCCGGACGACCGCCCCGCCGAGGCGCGCACAGAAGGCCGCCGGCTCCTCGGCGGCGTCCGGCAGCTCGTCGACCACCTCGTCGACCAGGCCGACCTCGGCCAGCCGGTGGGCGTCGATGCCCTGGGAGCGGGCCAGCTCGGCGGCGTGGGCGCCGTCCCGGTGCACGATCGCCGAGGCGCCCTCCGGCGGCAGCGGCGCCAGCCAGGCGTGCCCGGCGGCCAGCACCCGGTCGGCCGGGAGCAGGGCGAGCGCACCGCCGCCGGAGCCCTGGCCGAGCAGGACGGCGAGGACGGGGGTGCGCAGGGCGAGCAGGGTGGTCAGGCAGTGCGCGATCTCGACCGCGATCCCCTCCCGTTCGGCCCGGGCGGACAACTCGGCCCCGGCGGTGTCCACCACGGTGACCAGCGGCAGGCCCAGCTCCTCGGCCAGCCGGGCGCTGCGCCGGACGGCCCGCAGGTCGGCGGCGGTGAAGGGGCGCTCGTGCGCCGCGCTCCGCCGCTCCTGGCCGACGACCAGGACGGGATGGCCGCCGAGCACGGCGAGCGCGCGGACCAGGGCGCCGTCACGGCCGCCGGGCGCGTCGAGCAGCACCAGCTCCTCGGCGGTGCGGCGGAGTAGCTCGCGGGTGCCGGGGCGGTCCGGGCGGCGGGTGCGGCGGACGGAGTCCCAGGCGTCCGGTGTCCCGGCGTCCGCGGCGGCGGCGTCCGGTGTCGTGACGTTCGGTGCTGCGGCGTCCGGTGTCGCGGCGTCCGGTCCCGCGGGCCGGGGGGACGGCGGAGCGGAGGCGGGGCCGGAGGAAAGGGGAGCGGCAGGAGGAAGGGGAGGGGTCGTGCCGAGCACGGTGAGCGTGCGGCGGAGCAGCTCGCGCAGCTCCTGCGGCGGCACCACGGCGTCGACCAGCCCGTTCCCGGCCAGCGTCTCGGCCCGCTGGACGTCCGGCGGGAGCTCGACGCCGCGCAGTTCCTCGTACACCCGGGGGCCGAGGAAGCCGAGGCGGGCGCCCGGTTCGGCGAGGACCAGCTGGCCGAGGGTGCCCCAGGAGGCGAAGACCCCGCCCATGGTCGGGTTGCGCAGGTAGCTGAGGTAGGGGAGGCCCGCCGCGCGGTGGGCCTGGACGGCCGCGGTGATGCGAAGCATGCAGAGGAAGGCCGCCGAGCCCTCCTGCATCCTGGTGCCGCCGGAGACCGGCAGGGCGAGCAGCGGGAGCCGCTCGGCGGTGGCGCGTTCGACGGCCCGGGTGATCCGTTCGGCGGTGGCGACGCCGATCGACCCGCCGAGGAAGCGGAACTCGGAGGCGACCAGGGCGACCGGCCGCCCGTGGACCAGGCCGCGGCCGGTGAGCACCGCCTCGTCCAGGCCGGTGCGCTCGCGGGCCCGGTCGAGCGAGGCGCGGTAGCCCGGGTCGGCCGGCGGTGCGGCGGGCGGCTCGTCCCAGCTGTCGAAGCCGCCGGGGTCGACCAGCAGCCCGATCAGCTGGTGCGCCGTCAGCGCGGTGTCCGTTCCCGTACCCATGTCCACCCCGTTGTCCGCCCGTCGGAGATCGTTCCGGCTGCCCGTCGCGATCCATGACTCTATGCGGCGGGGAGCGGCCGCTGTGGGAGTGCTGTGAAGGTGTGAGGAGCCCGACAGCGGGGGCCGCGGTTGTTCGACGGCGGTCGACCCAAGGGGGCCGCGGGCGGTTCGTGGACGGCTTCGACGATCGGTCCACGGAGTGTGACGTCTGGATGAAGTCGCAGGTGGGACAAGGGAGTTACCCGCCGGTTAATAGTTGTTCCGGGGCCTTCCGGAGTTGTCGGTGGCTCGCCACACTGGTGGACATGACTCGCACTCTACGCGCGTGGAAGACTCGCGCTGCCGCCATCACCGCCGTCGCCCTGATGACCCTCGCCCCCGTCGCCGTCGCCACCGACGCGCACGCCGACGTGAGCGGAACCGTGTGCCTGTCCGCGCTGCCGTCGCAGGCCGCCGACACCCTGAACCTGATCGCCTCGGACGGGCCGTTCCCGTACTCGCAGGACGGCGTGGTGTTCCAGAACAGAGAGGGTGTCCTGCCCAGCCAGTCGTACGGGTACTACCACGAGTACACCGTCATCACCCCGGGCGCGCCGACCCGCGGCACCCGCCGGATCATCACCGGCGAGGCCTCCCAGGAGGACTACTACACCGGCGACCACTACGCCACGTTCTACCTGGTCGACCAGACCTGCTGACGCCCGCCGTCGCGCGCGTGGCCCCGGCGGGGAAGCCCGCCGGGGCCACCGCCGTTCCGGCGCGCGCCACTCGGCCTACAGCTCGGACGGTCCCCAGGCGCTCACCGTCAGCGCGTCCCCGACCCGCAGGGTGCCCGGCCGCAGCACCGAGAACTTGCTGCCGAACGCGACCCCGCCGGCCGTCGCCCGGCGGTAGCGGGCCAGGGTGCGCAGCGGCTCCGGGCCGGCCTTGGCGCCGGTGGTCTGGTCCACCAGCGTCACCGAGCAGCGGATCGCCAGCTTGGTGTAGCCCAACTCGGCGCCCGGCTCGGCGCCCGGCTCGCGGTCCAGGTCGGCACCCGGTCCGGCCGGCGGTTCGGCGTCCGCCCCGGCACCGCCGACGGTGAAGCGGCGGAGCAGGTCCTCGGTGTGCGGCTCCGACCAGCCGTCCACCACCAGGTTCGGCCGGAACCGCTCCACCGGCAGCGGCGCCCCGGCCCCCGCCGCGCGGGCGTGGAAGTCGTCCAGGGTCGCGCGGGACAGCAGGTGCACCGCACTGCTGTCGGCGAAGCCGGAGGTCCCCGGGGTCAGCCCGTCGGCCACCCGGTCGTGCTCCGGCGGCACCCGGACCAGCCGGCTGGGCGAGCCGAGCACCTGGGAGAACCACGCGGCGGCCTCCTCGCCCTGGTCGACGGCGCGGTACGGCGTGCCGAACAGCCGCACCTCGCGACGCGGGCCCTCGGTGTCCACGGCGAGCGCCACCGGCTCCACCCCCGGCGCGGCGAGCCGCAGCCGTCCGCCCCCCTCCGCCACCGTCGGGCGGACGGTGGCCAGCAGCGGGTCCCGCCGCTGGGAGCGGAAGCCGCCCTCCTCGTCCACCACCATGAACACCCGGTCGTGCGCCAGCCCGGCCCGGGTCAACTCCGCCTGCTCCACGCGCACTCCGGCGCACCCCTTCACGGGGTAGTACCGCAACTCCGTCACCGTGGCCATGCCGCCCCGCCCCCGTACCCTGCGGCCGCACCGGGCCGCGCTGTTCCGTTTCCCCGTAGGGTAGTTGCCGGTCCGAGCGGTCCGGTCGGCGCACTCCGGCAGGCCGGGCCCCGGGCATCGAACCGGTGAACTCCGGGCGGCCGTACGGTTGCTAGGGTCGTTGCATGGCACCGAGCAGCGCGAACCCCGCGGGACGGCTCCGGCGCGACGCCCGGCGCAACCGGGACCTGCTGGTCTCTGCCGCCCGCGACCTGTTCTCCCGGTACGGCCTCGACGTGCCGCTGGACCGGATCGCCAAGGAGGCCGGGGTCGGCAACGCCACCCTCTACCGGCACTTCCCCACCCGTGCGGCGCTGGTCGCCGAGGTCTTCGCGGACGCCGGGGCCGGACTGGCCGCCGCCGGGCGGGAGGCGCTGGCCGCCGGGGACGCCTGGGCGGCTCTGGAACGGTACTGCGAGCGGATCTGCGAACTCGTCGCCGCCGACCGGGGCATCAACGACCTGGTCACCCGGGCCGTTCCGGGCACCCCCGGCACCGCCGGCACCGCCGGCACCGCCAGCACCCTCGGCACCGCCGGGACGGCCGGGACGACCGGGATCGGCCGGGGGCACGCCGCCACCGTCGGTGCGCTGGTCGCCCGCGCCCAGGAGCAGGGCAGCATGCGGCGCGACGTGGTCACCGGGGACCTGCTGTCCCTGCTCGGCCCGCTCTGCCGCGCCCTGCCCGCCGCCACCGACCTGCGCGCCGACCTCTGGCGCCGCCACCTCGCCCTGCTGCTGGACGGCTTCCGCACCCGGGCCGCCCACCCGCTGCCGGTCCCGCCGGTCGGCGCGGTGCACCGGGCCCGGGTGTCCGCCGACCACTCCGCCGGCCTCGGGGACGCGGGGCCGCCGCCGGAGGCGGGCGCACCGGGAGCGGCGGCAGGAGCGGTGGAGGCGTGATCCGCCCCGGCCCGGCGGGCATCAGGGACGCGTACGGAACGCCGGGCGGCGCGTCAGAGCCGCGTCAACGGCCAGGGGCGGCCGGGGGCCGACCGCTTAGCTGGGGTGACGCGCCGCAGGGCGGTCGCGGCGGTCGCGTCGGACGCGGCCGGGCCGGCGAGGCGGAAGGCGGAGGCGGACGATGACGGACGCGGACACGGGTGCGGACGGGGGCCGGATCGTGGTCGGCGTCAGCGGCTCGCTCGGCAGCCTCGCCGCCCTGCACCACGCGGTGACCGAGGCCCGGCGGACGGACGTCGAGGTGCTCGCCGTGCTGTGCTGGACCCCGCCGGCGGGCGAGCTCGGGTACCGCCGCTCGGTCTGCCCGCCGGTGGTCGACGCCGGTCGCGATGCCGCCGTCGCCCGGCTGCGGCAGGCCCTGGACGAGGCCTTCGCCGGGTGCTACGCCGGAGTGCGGCTGCGCTGCCAGGCCGTCCGCGGTGAGACCGCCCACACCCTGGTGCGCTGCGCCGACCGGCCGGACGACGTCCTGGTGCTGGGCGCGGGCCGCGAGCGGGGCCGCCTCTCCCGGCTGATCCGGCCGTCGGTGACCGCCTACTGCGTCCGGTACGCGACCTGCCCGGTGCTCACCGTCCCGCGGCCGCCGTTGCAGCGGGATCTGGAGGCGCTGGAGCGCGGTTACGGGTTGCGCGAGCTGGTCACCGGGGCCTGACCCGACACCCTTACGGGGAACGGCAGTTGGGGTGCGCGGGACGGTCCGGTCGGCTGCCGCGGGCCCGCTACCGGACCCCGGCCGCCCGGGCCAGGAGGGCGGCGGTCCGCCGGCCGGCCGCCACGGTGGCGGGGTCGGTGGCGGGCAGACAGCGGTCGGCCTCGGGGCCGTACACGGTCATCACCACGCCGGCGTGGTCGGTGGGGAGTTCGAGCAGTTCGGCGGTCGGCACCACGGTGTGCAGCCGACGGGTGAGCTCGGCCGGCACCACCTCGTCGGTGGTCCCCAGCACCAGCAGGACCGGTACCGGGGAGGGCGCCGCGGCGAGGTGGTCGAGCGGGACGTCGCCGGTGGTGGCGGCCGGGCGGCCGTAGGCGGAGGCGATCCCGACGGCGGCGGTGGGGCGGAGGTCGGCCGGGGTGTCCGGGTGGGTGGCCACCGCGACGGCCTCCCGGCCGCCGAGCGACCAGCCGGCCAGCACGAAACGGGTCGGATCCCCGCCGTACCGGGCGGCGTTGCGGTGGGCGAAGGCGAGCGAGGCGAGCAGGTCGGCGCGGCCGCCGTCCTCCCGGTCCGAGCGCCAATCCGGGACGAGGACCAACAGGCCCAGCCCGGCGGCCTCCTGGGCGAGCGGGCGCAGCACGTCGCGCTCGTCGGGGCCAGAGCCGTGCCAGAGCAGGACCACCGGGGCGGGCCCGGCGGTGTCGCCGGGCGGGCGGTGGACGTCCAGCAGCCGTCCGTCGGCGTACGGGACGCTCTCCCACCGGGCCGTCGGTCGGGCTGTCGGTCGGGCCGTCGGCTGCGGGTTCGGCAGCGGGTCCGGCTGGGGGTCCGGTCGGGTCTCCGGGCGGCTGTTCGTCATGCCGGGTTCGCCTCCGATTTGGCGCTTGATCACGGAGCTTGTACTGTAACTCCCGTCGCGGGGGAGATGATTCCTCGTCAGGCGTCAGCGGTGCTACCAGAGCACGTCCTACTTTCAGTAGGAAGAGTCCGTGCGATCCGGGCCTGGCGCTCCACGGACGGACGGGGTCCGGTGCCTTTCCAGGCGCCGGGCCCCGTCCGCGTCTCCGGGCAGCGGGAGGCCCCCGCCACGAGCGTTCCCCGCCGCGGGTGTTCCCGGCCGCCGTCAGGACGGCTGGCGGTCGGAGCCGAGTTCGCGGGAGATCCGCAGACCGACCTGGGCGACGACCGGGCCGAGGGCGCGGACCCGGGCGGCGGTCATCCGCGAGGTGAGGCCGGAGACGGAGAGCGCCGCCGTGACCTCGCCGGTGTGGTCGAAGATCGGCGCGGCCACGCAGCGCACCTCGGGTTCGTTCTCCCGGTCGTCGATCGAGTAGCCGCGGGCCCGGATCCGGGCCAGGTCGGCGCGCAGCCGGGTCTCGTCGGAGATGGTCCAGGCGGTGACCGGGCGCAGTCCGGCCGCGACGACCTCGGTGACCGCCTCCTCGGGCAGCCAGGCGAGGATCGCCTTTCCGGTGGCGGTGCAGTACGCGGGTGCCCGGCTGCCGACCCGGGAGGCCATCCGGACGTTGGTCTCGTCCTCGACCTTGTCCAGGTAGACGATCCCCGGGGACTGCCAGACCGTGAGGTGGACCGTCTCCCCGGCCTCGCGCTGGAGTCGGCGCAGGTGTTCGGCGGCGACGCTGCGCAGGTCGAGGGTGGTCAGATAGGCCTGGCCGAGCCGGAGCGCGCCGTGGCCGAGTCGGAACCAGCCGGTCTCGCGGTCCCGTTCGAGCAGGTGCTCGTCGAGCAGCGGGCCGGCCAGCCGGAGCACGGTGCTCTTGTTGAGACCCAGCCCGTCGGCGAGTTGGGCGAGCGGGACGCCCCGCCCGTCGCCGTGGTCCCGGACGTGGCCGAGCACGGCGAGCGCCCGGCGCAGCGAGGAGGACTGGTTGCGCTCGGTGGTGTTCTTCGGCGCAGGCGCAGGCGCGGGCGACGGCGCAGGCGCCGGGGTGGTGGCTGGTGGGGGTTGCTGGGGCGACGTCTCCGTCATGGGTCCGTTCCCTGGTCCGGTTCCGCTGGAGTTCCCCCGCTCGTCGGCGGCGGTTGTCAGAACGTACCCCTTCGGGGCCGGATCGCCGCATCTGCGATACAACGTTGTGCAGTGCAAAACTTCGTGAACCGCCTCTTGTTGGGGTCGATCGCCCACGCCTAACGTCCCTGCCATCGAGCAGGCGGCGTCGCCCACCCGAGGCGCCGAGCCCTGCCGTCACCCCCACCACTCACCCACCACCGGCCCCGGTCAGGGCCTGCTTCGACGTGCCCGTCCGCAGCGGCGCACGTCTCGGCGGCAACTGTCGGGAGGGGAGGTCTCCACCCATGCGACTCACCACTCGGGCCGCCGCCGCGGCCGTGCTCGCCGTCGGCTGCCTCGCCGCGACCGCCTGCGCCCCGGGCACCGCCGCACCGGCGGGCGACAAGGCCGCCGACGACCGGACCGGCACGCTCCAGGTCTGGCTGTACAACGAGGCGGGCAACGCGGCCAAGGAGGCCGTGGTCGGCAAGGCGGTCAACGAGTTCCAGGCCTCCCACCAGGGCGTCACCGTCAAGGTCAGCTACATCGACACCGACGCCTCGGCCCGCGCGGCCAAGATGAAGGGCGCCTTCAACGACCCCAACAGCGCCCCCGACCTGGTCGAGTTCGGCAACACCGACTTGCCCGGCTACGTGGCGGCCGGCGGCCTCGCCGAGATCGGCGCCGAACTGGACAAGTGGCAGAGCAAGGGCGACCTCGACCCGGCGATCGCGCAGACCGCGGTGGTCGACGGCAAGACCTACGGGCTGCCGTGGTGGGTCGGCGTCCGCGCCCTGTACTACCGCACCGACCTGTTCACCGAGGCCGGGCTCAACCCGCCCACCTCGTACGCCGAACTGGTCGCCGCCGGGCAGAAGATCCACGGCGCGCACCCCGACACCTTCGGCATCGCGGTCGGCGGCAAGTACACCTTCGCCGCACTGCCGTTCGTCTGGGACGCGGGCGGCGACATCGCGGCCAAGAACGGCTCCGCGTTCAAGGCCGCCATCGACTCGCCCGCCTCGCAGGCCGGGATCAAGCGCTACACCGACCTGTTCGGACCGGACGGCTGCCCCGCCCAGCAGTGCGCCGACCTGACCGGCGGCAAGACCGTCGACCTGTTCGCGGCCGGAAAGTCGGCGATGGCGGTGCTGCTCAACTCCAACCGCAGCAAGGTGGACGCGGGCGCGGTCAAGGGCAAGTACGGCGTGGTCCCGCTGCCCGGCGAGAAGGCCGGTTCGATCGCCCCCGCCTTCGCGGGCGGCAACAACCTCGGGGTGATGAAGGCGGCCAAGCACCGCACCCTGGCCGTCGAGTTCGCCGAACTGCTCGCGGGCCCGGCCTACCAGGAGCAGATGTACGACGCGATGGGCAACCTGCCGACGCTCAAGTCCGTCAGCGGCAAGGTCGGGACGAAGGACGCCTTCCTGAAGCCGTTCACCGACACCATCGCGGCCGGCACCCGCTTCGTGCCGCTGGACCAGGGGTGGGCGCAGATCGACGCCCAGTCGGTGATCCCGACGATGCTCCAGCAGGTCGTCACCGGCAAGGCGGACGTGGCCAAGGCCTCGGCCGACGCCGCGGCGCAGATCAACTCGGCCTTCGCCGCCCGCTGATCCGCCGACCACCGACGCGCCGAGCAGAGAGCAGGTCACGCACGTGTCCGCATCCACCACGACCGCCCCGTCGGCGCCGCCTTCCCCGCGGCGCCGTGGGGGCAGGGCGCCGGCCGCACCCCCGGGCGGCCGGCGCCGCAGGCCCCCGTTGCTGCTGCTCCTGCCGGCCGCGGTCATCCTGATCCCGCTGGTGGCCTACCCCGTCTACCAGCTCGGGCTGCTGTCCGTGCTGGACTTCGGGCAGGCCCAGGCCTCCGGTGGCGTCCCGACCTCCTTCGTCGGCTTCGGCAACTACGCGAAGATCCTGGAGGACGGCCAGTTCTGGACGGTGCTGCTGCAGACCGTCGGCTTCGCCGCGTTCTGCGTGGTCGCCACCCTGGCCGTCGGCGCCACCCTCGCGGTGCTGCTCACGAAGGTCGGCCGGTGGCCGCGGCTGCTGCTGACCACGGCGGCGATGGCCGCCTGGGCGGCGCCCGCGATGACCGGCTCGACGGTGTGGAGCTTCCTGTTCGACACCAACCTCGGCCTGGTCAACCACACCCTGGTGAAGCTCGGGCTGAGCGGATTCCACGAGTTCAACTGGTTCTACGACAAGTGGACGGCGTTCCTGATCGTCGGTGCCGTGGTGGTGTGGCACTCCTTCCCGTTCGTGATGGTCACCCTGTACGCGGGCATCCGCGCCATCCCGGAGGAGGTCATGGAGGCCGCCGCGCTGGACGGCGCCGGCACCTGGACCACCTTCCGCCGGATCACCGCGCCGATGCTGCGGCCGATCCTGACCATCGTGGTGATCCAGTCGGTGATCTGGGACTTCAAGGTCTTCACCCAGATCTACGTGATGACCGAGGGCGGCGGGATCGCCGGCCAGAACCTGGTGCTCAACGTGTACGCGTACCAGAAGGCGTTCGCCTCCTCGCAGTACGGGCTGGGCGCGGCGATCGGCGTGATCATGCTGCTGATCCTGGTGATCCCGACGGTCCTGTACATCCGCACCCTGCGACGGACGGGGAACGAACTGTGAGCACGGTGACGACTGTTCGGCGCGGTGCCGGCCCGCGCAACACGCGCAACACGCGGGCCCGGTGGCGGCTGGCCGCCAACACCGGCGCGGTCGTGGCGGCGGTGGTGACCGCCTTCCCGATCTTCTGGATGGTGCTCTCGGCGTTCAAGCCCAAGGGCGAGGTGCAGGCGCTGGACCCGAAGCCGTGGACGGCGCACCCGACGCTGGAGAGCTTCCGCCAGGTGCTCAGCGTGGACGGCTTCGGCCGGTACTTCGTGAACAGCCTGGTGGTGGCGCTGTCGGTGGTGGTGCTGTCGGCGGTGGTGGTGTTCCTGGCCGCCGTCGCGGTGACCAGGTTCCGGTTCCGCTTCCGCACCACGATCATGGTGATGTTCCTGATCGCCCAGATGATCCCGGTCGAGGCGCTTACCATCCCGCTGTTCTTCATGTTCCGCGACGCGGGCCGGTTCGCCCCGGGCGTCGGGCTGAACACCCTGGCCTCGCTGGTGCTGGTGCAGTTGGCGTTCTCCCTGCCGTTCGGGATCTGGATGATGCGCGGCTTCGTCGCGGCGGTGCCGGTCTCGATCGAGGAGGCCGCGCAGATCGACGGGGCGAGCCGGACCCGCATCCTGTGGCGGATCCTGCTGCCGCTGGTGGCCCCGGGCCTGGCCGCGACCAGCGTGTTCTCCTTCATCGCCGCCTGGAACGACTTCGTCTTCGCGAAGACCTTCATCATCAGCGCCACCCAGAACCAGACGCTGCCCTCCGCCCTGCTGGTGTTCTTCAAGCCGGACGAGAACGACTGGGGCGGGATCATGGCGGCGTCGACCCTGATGACCGTGCCGGTGCTGATCTTCTTCATCGCGGTGCAGCGGAAGCTGGTCTCCGGACTGGCGGGCGCGGTCAAGGACTGAGGTCCCCGGCCCGGTACATCGCCGGTACATCGCCGGGACGGAGCGGTACACCGCTGGTACACCAGCGGTGTACGCTCGTGGTATGGCTGATGCGACGATCAAGGTCTCCCCTGAGACGCGTGACCGGCTGGCCGCCCTCGCGGCGGCCCGCGGCACCACGATCGGCGCCCAGGTGGCCCTGCTGGTGGAGGCGCAGCCGACCGCGGAGCAGATCGCGGAGCGCGTCGCCGAGGGTCGCCGGCTGTTGCGGGAGCACTTCGGGATGACTCTCACCGACACCGAGCTGGGCGAGGGGCCGAACCTCCTGCAGCGGGTCTACGACATCGCCGCGGCCGACGCCCGGGCCAAGGTCGCCCCCCGGCGCAGCGCGTGATCATCCTGGATTCCAGCGCCCTGTCCGCGCTGGCGGCCGGTCACCCGCGCCTGCACCGGATCGTGGACTCCGCCCTGCAGAGCCCGTTCCAGCACCTGCTGGTGCCGGTGCTGTGCGTGGTCGAGGCCGAGATCAAGGACGAGGGTGCCGCGCACGCGGTCATGGCGCTGCCCGCGCTCGAGTTCGAGCCCCTGGACGCGAGCACCGCCGTGGTGGTGGCGACCATGGTCCGCGACGGTTACGGAGGCGCGGATCTCGCGCAGGTGATCGCCACGAGCCTGCCCACTCCGGCGCGTCCGTTGCAGCACCTGATCCTGACGGCCCGCCCGGAGCTGTATCCGCCCGGGGTCGCCACCGTGGACATCGACGACCCCCGCCTGGAGCCGTAGGCGTCGCGGGTCACCGTGAAGAGCAGCCGGCCTCCGGATGCTTCAGGCCACTCCGTGGGGGCGGAACTGGATGCTGATCCGGGGGCCGACCGGGCGGGTGGTCTTGGGGACCGCGTGTTCCCAGGTGCGCTGGCAGGAACCGCCCATCACCACCAGGTCGCCGTGGCCGAGCGGGCGGCGCACCACCGGTCCGCCGCCGAACCGCGGCCGCAGGGCGAGGACGCGCGGCTCGCCGACGGAGAGGATCGCCACCATGGTGTCCTCGCGGGCGCCGCGCCCGATCCGGTCGCCGTGCCAGGCGACGCTGTCCCGGCCGTCCCGGTAGTAGCAGAGTCCGAGGGTGCGGAAGGGCTCGCCCAGTTCCGGCGCGTAGTGCCGGCCGAGCGCGGTCCGGGCCGCGCCGAGGACGGGGTGCGGCGGCTCGGCGTCGGCGGCGTAGGAGGCGAGCAGGCGGGGGACGTCGACCGTCCGCTCGTACATCTCGCGCTGTTCGGCCCGCCAGGGCACCGTGGCCGCCAGGTGTTCGAACAGCCGGTCGGCCCCGCGCAGCCAGCCGGGCAGCACGTCCAGCCAGGCGCCGTCGCCGAGCGGCAGGCGCTGGAGGCCGTCGAGCGGCCCGAGTCGGGGCTCCGCGGCTTCTTCGAACAGCGAGGGCTGGAGGTGGACGGTGCCGTGCATGGGGTCCAGCGTACGCCGAGAATCGAACACCTGCTCGAACAAAAGGGTGGGGACTAGCCTGCCGGTATGGCGATCAACGGGTTCGGGGTCACCGAGTTCCAGCTCTACCTGCTGCGGCGGATGGCCGACCACCACCCCGGGCTGGTGGAGGACGCGGTGCGGCGGCTCGGCGCCACCCGCGCGTCGATGCGGGAGGTGAACAAGCGCTGGCAGGCGATGGTCCGGGCGCCCCGGTTCCCGCGCGGCGCGGCCCGCTACGCCGCCGTGCTCGGGCCGGCGGAGGCGAGCCTGCCGCGCCGGATCGGCGACCTCGCGTGCACCGCGCGGCAGTGGGCGCTGCCGCTCTGGCCGGAGCTGCGCTTCGAGGTGCTGCTGGGGCCGGCGGAGATCGGTGCGCCGGTGCTGAACGAGTGGCTGGTGCGGGCGGCGGGCGCGCCGTTGCCGGAGCTGCGGACGGTGGCCGACCTGGTGCCGTGGGGCTGCGTGGTGGGCGACGTGGGGGCGGCCTTCCCGGGGGCGGTGCCGCGGGAGGGTAGTGCGCCGACCCGCTTCCGGCTGGACTTCGAGGCGCCGGACGCGGACGGGCGGCGCCGGGTGTGGGCGGCCGACTTCACCTGGGGGCTGCTCCAGACCTGGGGGCTGCTCCAGGAAGTCCGGCCGGAAGGCGAGTGATGCAAGGCCTTATTCAGTGAATGCCTTTGATTTGCAGGCCACTGCGCCGTCATGGCAGCATAATCGCAGACATTGGATGAGATTTGACCCCGGAAAGCGAAGGATCATGTCGGGCGACGCGCGCGTCATCGTCGGAGTGAGCGGCTCACTGCACAGCCTCACCGCCCTGCACCGGGCCGCCGAGGAGGCCCGGGCCCGCGGGGCCCTCCTGGTCCCGGTGCTGGCCTGGACCCCGGTCGGCGGTGAGCGCAGCTACCGCGCCCGGCCGTGCCCGCCGCTGCTCCGCGCCTGGCGCGACGCCGCCGAGGCCAGGCTGGAGAGCGCGCTCGGCCAGGCCTTCGGCGGCCTGCCGATCGGCCTGCCCGTCCAGCCGCTGGTGATGCGCGGCGAGGCCGGGCCGGTGCTGACCGCACTGGCCGACCGGCCCGGGGACCTGCTGGTGATCAGTGCCGGTCGGCACGGCTCGCTGCGCGGGCGACTGCGCCGACTGCTGCGCGGCTCGGTCGCCCGGCACTGCCTCGACCACGCGCGCGGCGACGTGCTCGTCGTCCCGCCGTCCTCCCTGCACGAGGACCTGCGCGCCCTGCACCGCGGCGACATCGACCTGCGGGAGCTCATCGCGGCCTGACCGGCCCCGATCGCCTGACGATTCGTCAGGCCCGGTGCACCGTGCGACCGTTGACCACGGTCCGGGTCGGCAGCAGCTCGCGCAGCGCCGCCGTCGGGCAGCTCAGCGGGTCGACCGGCCAGAGCGTGAGATCGGCCGACGATCCGGGGCGGAGGCTGCCGCGCACGGTGCTCTCGCCGGTCAGCCGGGCCGCGTTCACGGTGTGCAGCGCGATCGCCTCGGCGCGCCCGATCGCGTGCTCGGGGCCGACCACCCCGGCCGTGGTGCCGCGGGTCGTCATGCCCCAGACCGACAGCATCGCGCCGTACGGGCCGACCGGGAAGTCCGAGCCGGCCGAGAGCTGCGCACCCTCGTCCAGCCACTCGCGCAGCGGGAACAGCGCGGCGGTGCGCTCTTCGCCCCAGGCGCGCTGCTGGGTGAGCGCGCCGTCGTGCAGCAGCGGGTGCTGCACCGTCACCGGGATGCCGAGCGCGATCGCCCGGGCGCGCTGGTCGGGTCGGGCGAGCCCGCCGTGCTCGACCACGAGGGTGCCCGGCAGCAGGCCCGGGCGGCGCTTCAGCACCTGCTCGAAGACGTCCAGCAGCACCCGCAGCCCGCGGTCGCCCCAGGCGTGCACGCCCGCCCGCCAGCCGCGTTCGACCACCCGGTCCACCGCGGTGAGCAACTCCTCCGGCTCCCAGAGCAGCCGGCCGTGGTAGCACGGCTGCCCTTGGTACGGCTCCTCCAGAGCGCCCGCCTCGAAGCCGCCGTCGATGCCGAACTTGACGCCCCACAGCCGTAGTTGTCCGTCGTCCCGGCCGCCCGAGCGCCAGTCGTCCATCCGGTCCAGCAGGGCGTCCACCTGCTCGGGGGTGCGGGCCGCGAAGCCGGAGACCAGGGCCCGGACCCGGACGGCGAGGGCGCCCTCGGCCCGGGCGGCGTCCAGCACGTCGAGGTCCTCCACCGGGACGAGGCAGTCGCGCACGGTGCCGATCCCGGTGGCGGCGTAGTCGGCGGAGGCCGCGCGCAGCCCCGCGATCCGCTCGGCGAGGGTCGGGCGCGGCAGCACCCGCTCGACCAGCTCGGTCGCCCGGTTGATCAGCCGGCCGGTCAGCCGGCCCCGCTCGTCGCGCTCGATCACGCCGCCGTCCGGGGACTCGGTGGAACCGTCGATCCCGGCCAGCCGCAGCGCGGCCGAGTTCAGCACCATGTTGTAGGCGCCCCGGCGGACCAGCACCGGGTGGTCGGCGGTGGCGCCGTCCAGCTCCTCGGTGGTCGGCATCCGCTGCTCGGCGAGCAGCACCTCCTGCCAGTTGACCGTGGTGAGGATCCACTCCCCGGCCGGGGTGCGGGCGGCGCGCTCGCGGATCAGCGCCAGGAACCCGGCCAGGTCCCGGGCCCGGTGGACCGGGACGCCGTGGACGCTGTGCCCGGCCAGGATCAGATGGGTGTGGGTGTCGTCGAAGGCGGGCAGCACCGTGCCGGTGGGGGCGTCCAGCACCTCGGTGTCCGGCCCGACCAGGGCGTCCAGTCCGTCCGGCGCGGCGGACAGGGCGGTGATCCGGCCGTCGGTGACGGCGATCGCCCGCTGCGGGGGCTCGCCCGGGACCAGGGTGTGCACGGCGGCGGCGCGGATCAGCAGGTCGGCCGGGGCGGTCATGGCAGCTCCTGGGGGTCGGACGGTCCGGCGGTCCGGGGCGGTTCGGCGGGTGCGGTCGGTTCGCTGGGTGGGGTCGGCGGGGCCGTCAGGCCGGTCACCTTCTCGACGTACCGCAGGCTCGGTTCGGCGAGCCGCCCGTGCACCTCGGCGAAGACGGCACGGGCCGGGCGGGCGTTCCAGTCCGCGGGCAGCAGCGGTTCGGGCAGTCCGGGGTCGAGATAGGGCAGGCGCCGCCACTGGGTCAGCATCGGCACGTACGCCCGGAAGGCCTCGACCGGGTCGGCCCGGTCCCGCCCGCGCAGCTCGTCGGCGAGCGGGCGCCAGGCGTCGGTGAAGGCCGCGTACTGCGCCTCGATCGCCGGGAGGTCCCACCAACTCGCCACCGCCGTGCGGAGTTCGGCGAAGCCGGCGTACTCGGCGGAGAGGAACAGGTGGACGTAGCCGCTGAGGTCCAGCCGGGCCAGCAGACGGCGGGCGTCCGGCAGCAGCCGGGCCGGGGCCAGCCAGACGCCGGGGGCGGCGTTGCCGAAGCCCAGCCAGCTGAGCCGCGAGCGCAGCTGATGGCGGTGGGCGCGTTCGGACTCCGGCACCGAGAAGACCGCCACCACCCAGCCGTCGGCGAGTTCGGCGGGCTCCAGGCTGTGGAAGATCCGCCGGTCGCCCTCGTCGAACACCGGGCCCATGGCCGGGGCCAGCCGGTAGCCGGTGCCGGTGCGGCGCTCCTGGAGCAGGGTGCCGGCCTTCTTCAGCCGGGAGATCGCCGAGCGGACGGCCGGGCCGTCGACGTCCAGCTCGGTCATCAGCGCGATCAGGTCGGCGATCGATATCCAGCCGCCGAGGCGGCGGACGAACTCGCCGTAGACGGTGTTGATCAGGGAGCCGGGCCGGGTCGTGCTCAGCGTGCTCTCCGGCATGCCTGGACCCTCCTCCCCGACGGCTGGTGGTGATCATAACGGTCGCCCCGGCGGCGGGTTGCCCCGGCGGAGGGATCCACGGCCGGCAGGCCCCGCCGCTGGAGGAGTCACCGCCGGCCGCCGGCCGCGGGCCCTCAGCGGTAGGCCCCGGAGAGCAGGTGCCCGGCGCCGGGGGCGACGGCGGGCAGGCCGAGCGCGCGCAGCAGCTGGTGGGTGGTGCAGATCGCGGCCGAGACCACCGGCTTGCCGAGCTGCTGCTCGGCCTCCTCGACGGCCGACAGCGAGGGCAACTGCACGCAGGCGGAGAGCACCACGGCGTCGGCGCCCGAGTAGGAGAGCGCCTTGGCGATCGCGGGCAGCCGGGCCGGGTCGTGGGCGGCCACGTCCAGGTTGTCGGCGATCTCCAGGGCGGCGTGGTCGAGCACCTCGATGCCCTCCTGTCCGAGGTAGTCGACCACCGTCCGGGCCAGCGGGCGCAGGTACGGGGTGACCATCGCGACCCGCTGCGCACCGAGCGTGTGCAGCCCGGCGACCAGGGCCCCGGCACTGGTGACCACCGGTGCGGGGGCGCCGTTCTCCACGGTGCGCCGGTGCAGCCGCTGCTCCGCCTCGCGGTGGTAGCCGGGGCCGGTGGCCATCACCGCGACCAGGCAGGCGTAGCCGATCACGTCGACCCGGGCGTCCGAGAGCTCGGCCGCGCAGCGGTCGGACTCGCCGTCCATGGCGCGCAGTTGCTCGGGGGTGACCCTGGTCATCCGCATCCGGCTGGAGTGGAAGGTGAACCGTTCCGGGGCGATCGCCTCGCGGGCCCGCAGCAGGGCGGGGACCTCGGTCTCCATGGTGACGTTGGAGCTGGGGACGATCTGGCCGATCCGGTAGGTGGTCATCTGTCTCGGACTCCTCTCAGCGGGCGTCGATCACGGGGTTGGCGAGCGTGCCGATCAGCTCGATGGTGGCCTCGACCAGGTCGCCGGGCTGGAGGAACTGCGGCGGGACCATGCCGGCGCCGACCCCGGAGGGGGAGCCGGTGGCGATGACGTCGCCGGGTTCCAGGGTCATGCCGGCGGAGATGTCGGCGATCAGCCGGGCGACTCCGAACAGCATGTGGCGGGTGTTGGAGTCCTGGCGCAGTTCGCCGTTGACCCGCAGCGAGAGGTCGAGCCGCTGCGGGTCGGGGATCTCGTCGGCGGTGACCACGACCGGGCCGAACGGTGCGTAGCTGTCCTGGCCCTTGGAGAAGAACCACTGCCCCGACCGGCGCTGGTCGCGGGCGCTGATGTCGTTGACGATGCTGTAGCCGAACACGTGCCGCAGGGCGTCCGCCTCGCTCACCCGGAAGGCGGGTTCGCCGATCACCACCGCGAGTTCGCACTCCCAGTCGAGCTGCTTGGTGAGGTCGGCGTTGTGCCGGATCGGCTGGCCGGGGCCGGTGACGGCGGTCGCGGGCTTGCCGAACAGCACCGGACGGTCCGGGAGTTCACGGGCGGTGTCCAGGCTGAGGTGCGATTCGGCCACGTGTTCCACGTAGTTGAGGCCGACGCCGACGATCTTGCCGGGGCGCAGCGGGGCGCACAGCGAGACCTCGGCGAGCGGCCGGGTGTCGGCGTCCCGGGCGCCGTCGAGCAGCTCCCGGACGGCGGCCAGCGCCGGTGCGCCGGCCCTGATCAACTCCAGCAGGCCGGAGGGGAGTCCGACCCCGGCGGCGGTGGCGAGGGCGGTCAGGTCGGCGACCCGGTCGGTGCCGGTCCGGGCGCCGAGGCGGGGGGTGCGGTCGCCGTCGGCGCAGTAGGTCAGCAGCTGCATCTCGGTGAACTCCTGTTACGGGGTGGTGGGCTGGTGTCCGTCGCGGTCCGGGTGGGCCTCCTCGCGGTAGAGGCCGAGCGAGTGCATCACCGGGAAGTCGTTGAAGGAGAACAGGCAGGCGTCCTCGCCCTGGTCGAGGTTCGCGTGTTCGTGCCAGGCCCAGGACGGGACGACGAAGACGTCGCCCTGCTGCCACTCGAAGCGCCGCCCGGCGATCACCGAGGCGCCGCGGCCCTTGGCGGCGGTGTAGACCACGGAGCCGGTGTGCCGGTGGGCGCGGGTGGCCTGGCCGGGGCGGAGCAGTTGGAGGTGGGCGGCCATGGTGGGCATCACCGGGCCGCCGGTGACCGGGTTGGTGTACTCCATGATGACGCCGTCGTACGGGGAGCCCTCGGTGGCGCGGGCGAGTCGGCGCAGTGCGTCGTAGCTGGGCTCCCAGGGCCAGCCGAGCAGCGGCGAGTACGGACGGGTCCACTTCTCGACGCCGTACGGCAGCAGGTTGCCGCCGTAGCTGAGCAGCGAGGAGTTCGGCACCGGGCCCGGGCGCTGGTGGAGGTCGGGGTGGACCTCGTAGAAGTTGGCGTCGAGGGTGTTGACCAGCGGGATGTCCAGGCCGTCCTGCCAGATCACCGCCTCGTCGTCGGACTCGTTGCCGTGCTCGTGCCAGCTGCCGTTGGGGGTGATCGCGAAGTCGCGCGGGCCGACCCTGAGCTTCTGCCCGTCCACGACCGTCCAGGCGCCGGTGCCCTCGTGCACGAAGCGCAGGGCGGAGGCCTGGTGGCGGTGGGCGGTCATCGCCTCGCCGGGGCCCATGATCTGCAGGCCGGTGTACAACAGGCCGACGGCGGCGCTGAGTTCGCGTCGGCCGGGGTTGACCAGCATCACCACCCGGCGGCCCGCGTCGTCGGCCTTCACCAGCGGCAGGGCCTTGCGGACCAGCGGGCGCAGGTCGGCGTAGCGCCAGAGCACCGGGACGGACCTCGGCTGCGGGTACCAGGGCTCGATCTCGTTCGCCACCGTCCACAGGGCGCCGGCCTCGTGCTCGGCCAACTCCTTGTAGTAGGCCAGCAGTTCCGGGCTGTCGGAGACGCGCGCCCGGCCGATCCGGTCGTCGTCGTAGGCTTCCTGGCCGGTCATGTCTGCTCCTCGGTCACGTCTCGTCGTCGGACAGGGTCAGGGGCCGCAGTGGACGGTTGTCCACGTGCAGCCGGAAGACGTCGAAGCGGTTGTAGTGGCCGACGATGTCGTGCATCTGCTTGGGCTGGATGCACCGGCCGAGGTCGATCTCGGCGTAGACGATGCCCTCCTCGTCGACCAGCGGTTCGGTGACCGCCCGTCCGTCCGGGCCGAAGATCCCGGACAGGGCGCTGCGGGGGCGGGCGAGCTGCTTGCGGACCTGCTGGTCGTCGCCGGCGATCAGGTCCACCATCGCGGGCGAGATGGTGGAGCAGGAGACCACGGTGAAGAGCTTGCCCTCGAAGCAGTGGGCGGCGGCGCGCAGCGCGATCGCCTCCGCCATGTCGTAGTCCTCGGGGGCCACCGGCAGGGCGATGTAGGCGGCGGCGTGGACGAGTTGGCCCTGGGCCAGCAGGGTGAAGCGGGCCAGGGTGTTGGTGTTCTCGCCGCAGGCCAGCGCGCCGAGCGGGCCGACGGCCGTCCGGTGCACCCGCAGCGAGCTGCCGTCGCCCTGGGTCCAGGTCAGCTTCTCCGCCCAGGTCGGCACCAACTTGCGGTGCACGTCGAGCAGTTCACCGTCCGAGCCGATGATCAGCAGGGTGTTGTACAGCACGCCCAGGCTGTGCCGGCCGCGCTCGTTGACGCCGATCACCAGTACCACCCCGGCCTGCCGGGCGGCGGCCCGCAGGGTGTCGACGTACGGTCCGGGGACGTCCACGGCGGCGCGGTAGAGCCGTTCGTACCACGGCGAGCCCTGCACCGGGGTCATCGTCCAGTTCCAGTACGGGTAGCCGGGCACGAAGACCTCGGGGAAGACCACCAGTTCGGCGCCGTGCCCGGCGGCCTCCTGGATCAGGGCGACGGCCTTGTCCACGGTGGCGGCCGGGTCCAGGTAGACCGGGGCGGCCTGGACGGCGGCGGCGGTGAAACGGGGCAGGTCCATGCTTTCCTCTCACTCCTCGCGCGGAGCCGGTGGCCAGCGGCGGTGGACGGGCGGGGCGGGCTCGCGCAGCAGGTGCAGGCGCGGCGCGACCCTGTCGGCGCCCGGGCCGGGCGGTCTGCGGCGCCCGGCCAGCCAGGGCCCGGGCCAGGGGGCGCCCGGGCCGGTGTAGTCCTGTTCGGCCGCGGCGTGCAGGGTCCAGAGCGGGTCGTGCAGCTGGGCCCGGCCGATCGCGACCAGGTCGGCGCGGCCGGCCAGCAGGACGGAGTTGGCGTCGTCGTGGCCGGAGATCGCGCCGACCGCGACGGTCGGCAACCCGGTCGCGGCGCGCACCAGTTCGGCGAACGGCGTCTGGTAGCCGCGCCCGTACGGCGGCCGCTGGTGCGCCACCACCTCGCCGGTGGACACGTCCACCGCGTCCGCCCCGGCGGTGCCCAGCGCCCGGCAGATCGCCACCGCCTCCGCCTCGGTGGTGCCGCCGGGGGCCCAGTCGGCGGCCGAGATCCGGACCAGCAGCGGCCGCCCGGCGGGCCAGACGGCGCGCACGGCGGTCAGCACCTCGACGGGGAAGCGCAGCCGCCCGGTGAGTGGGCCGCCGTAGCCGTCGGTGCGGTGGTTGGTGAGCGGGGAGAGGAAGGAGGAGAGCAGGTGGCCGTGGCCGAACTGGAGCTCCAGCAGGTCGAATCCGGCCCGCGCGGCGCGCTCCGCCGAGGCGGCGAAGTCGGCGGCGACGGCGGCCAGCCGGGTGTGGTCGGGCTCCTCCGGGGTGGGGCTCCCGGCGTCCCAGGGCAGCGCGGAGGGGGCGAGCAGCGGCCAGCCCCCGGCGAGCGGGCGGCCGATGCCGTCCGGGCCGGGCGCGGCCGTCGCGCCCCGCCGCCCGGCATGGGTGAGCTGGAGGCCGACCGGGGTGTCGCTCACCGCCGCCAGGGCGCGGCGCAGTTCGGTCCAGGCGGCCTGCTGGCGGTCGTTCCACAGCCCGGGGCAATGGTCGGTGGCCCGGCCCTCGGGGCTGACCGCCGTCATCCCGGCGATCACCAGCCCGGCGCCGCCCAGTGCGTGGGCGGTCAGCTGGGCGCGGTCGAAGGCGCTGGGCAGCGTGTCGGGGGAGGTGAAGGTCGCCAGCGGGGGGACGACGATCCGGTTGCGCAGCTCCAGCGCGCCCAGCTTCAGCGGCCGGAACATCGGCGGCACCCCGGGCGGGCCGCCGGCGGCGGCGTCCACGGCGGCGGTGAACTCCGGGTCCCGGGCGCGCAGGTTGCCGTAGGTCACCCGGCGGCTGCGGGTGAGCAGGTTGAAGGCGAACTGGTCGACGCCCTGGCCGGTGCGGCGGCCGACGGTCTCGAACCACTCCAGGCTGGCCTGGGCGGCGCGCTGGGTGGACTCCACCACCGCCCGTCGCTCGGCCTCGTAACAGGCCAGGGCCTCGTCCAGGGTGGGCTGTTCGGCGAGCGAGGCGGCCAGGGCGAGGGCGTCCTCCAGGGCCAGCTTGGTGCCGGAGCCGATCGAGAAGTGCGCGGAGTGCGCGGCGTCGCCGAGCAGGACGAGGTTGCGGTGGCGCCAACGGGCGTTGCGCACCGTGGTGAAGCGGATCCAGCGGGAGGCGTTGGGGATCAGCCGGTGGCCGTCCAGGTGCCCGGCCAGCAGCTCCGCGCAGCGCCGCACGCTCGCCAGGTCGCTCTCGCCGCGCGCGAACTCCCGTGCGGCGAGGGCCTCGAAGCCCGCGCGGCGCCAGGCGTCCGCGGCGATCTCGACGATGAAGGTCGAGCGGGTGGCGCTGTAGGGGTAGGCGTGCACCTGGAGGGTGCCGAAGTCGAACTCCTCGACGACGAAGGTGAACGCCTCGAAGACCCGGTCGGTGGCGAGCCAGATGTAGCGGCAGCTCCGCTCATCCAGCTCGGTGCGGAAGGCCTCGGGGTGGGCGGCGCGGGTCGCCGAGTGGATGCCGTCGGCGGCCACCACCAGGTCGTGCTCGGCGAGCAGCCGCTCGACCGGCGGGGCGGGCGTGCGGTAGCGCACGTCCACCCGCAGTTCGGCGCAGCGCTGTTGCAGGACGGCGCGCAGCCGGTTGCGGTCCAGGGCGGCGAAGCCGTGGCCGCCGCTGGTGCGGACCTGGCCGGCGTAGCGGATGTCGATGTCGCTCCAGCGGGCGAACTCGGCGCTGATCGCGGCGAAGACCTTCGGGTCGGCCCGGGCGATGCCGTCCAGGGTCTCGTCGGAGAAGACCACGCCGAAGCCGAAGGCGTCCTCCCGGGCATCGCGCTCGAACACGGTGATCTCGCGCTCGGGCGCCAACTGCTTGGCCAGCGCGGCGAAGTAGAGCCCGCCGGGGCCGCCGCCGATGACGGCGATCCGGTCGGCGGTCCGGGTCGCGGGTCGTGCTCCGGCCGTCATGCCGGCACCTCCGCCTGCTGCGGCCCCGCCCCGGTCAGGGCCCGGCGGACGGGCTCGGGCCAGGGCTCGGTGCCCTCGGCCCGCGGCGCGGCGTGCACCACCGACATCCGACCGCTGGCCGCCAGGCCGTGCGGGCCGTGCACCTCGAAGGCGTAGTGCAGCGACGAGCCGCCGACCCGGACCACCCGCAGCTCGGTGCGGACGACGTCCCCGAACCAGAGCCGTTCCCGGTAGTCGGCCTCGAAGTGCACCCGGGGGATCCGCCCGAACAGCCCGTCCAGCCCGAGCCGGCGCAGCAGCTCCGCCTCGGCGGCCTCGGCCCAGCGCTGCACGGCGGAGAAGTGGTAGTGCCCGGCGGCGTCGGTGTCCACCCATTCGACCCGGCGCTCGACGGTGACGCTGGCGGGGGCCGGCCGCGGGCCCGGGGGGTCCTGTGGTTCCTGTGGTTCCGGGCGTTCTAGGAGTTCTGGGAGTGCCGGGAGTTCTGGGAGTGCCGACGGTTCCGGCGGCCGCACGGCGGCCCTGCGGCGGAGTTCGGCGCGGAGCAGCTTGCCGGTCGCGGTGCGCGGCAGCCCGGCGACGAACTCGACGGCCCGCGGGTACTTGTACGGCGCGATGGTGCGTTTGACGTGCTCCTGGAGCTCCTTGACGGTCTCCGGGCCGGCCGGGGCGCCCTCGCGGAGCACCACGTAGGCCTTGACCACGGTGCCGCGCCGCTCGTCCGGCGCGGCCACCACCGCGCAGTCGGCGACGGCCGGATGGGCGGCGAGCGCCTGCTCGACCTCGGGTCCGGCGATGTTGTAGCCGGCCGAGACGATCATGTCGTCGCTGCGGGCCTGGTACCAGAAGTAGCCGTCCCGGTCGCGCAGGTAGGTGTCGCCGGTGAGGTTCCAGCCGTTGCGGACGTAGTCGCGCTGGCGCTCGTCGTCCAGGTAGCGGCAGCCGGTCGGGCCCTTGACCGCGAGCAGCCCGGGGAGGCCGTCCGGCACCGGTTCGCCGTGCCGGTCGAGGATCGCGGCCCGGTAGCCGGGGACGGGCCGGCCGGTGGCTCCCGGGCGGATGGACTCGTCCGCGGCCGAGATGAACACGTGCAGCAGCTCGGTGGCCCCGATGCCGTCGATCAGCCGGCGGCCGGTGGCGGCGTGGAAGGCCTCCCAGACGGCGGCGGGCAGCGGCTCACCGGCCGACACGCAGCGCCGGACGCCCGCCAGCCGGTCGGTCAGCCCGGCGGCCAGGATCGCCCGGTAGGCGGTCGGCGCGGTGAACAGCACGCTCACGCCGTGCCGGGCGACCTGCTCGGCGAGCTGGTCGGGGGTGGCCTGCTCCAGCAGCAGGCTGGCGGCGCCGGCCCGCAGCGGGAAGACCAGCAGGCCGCCGAGGCCGAAGGTGAAGCCGAGCGGCGGGGTGCCGGTGAACAGGTCGTCGGGGGTGGGGCGGAGCAGGTGGCGGGAGAAGGTGTCGGCGTTGGCCAGCACGTCGCGGTGGAAGTGCAGGGTGGCCTTCGGGCGGCCGGTGGTGCCGGAGGTGAAGGCGATCAGCGCGACGTCGTCGGCGGCGGTCGGCACGGCGGTGAACCCGGGGCGCTGATCGGCGCAGCGGGCGGTGAGGTCCTCCGGGCCGGGGCCGCCGAAGGGCAGGACCCGCAGGCCGGGGGTGTCCGCCCGGTCGAGTTCCGCGAGGAAGCGGTGGTCGCACAGGGCGAGGGTGGGGCGGGCGATCCGGGCCAGCTCGGTCAGTTCGGCCGCGCGCAGCAGCGGCACGGTGGTGACCACCACGCCGCCGGCCTTGAGCACGCCGAGCCAGCAGGCTGCCAGCCAGGGCGTGTTGGGGCCGCGCAGCAGCACCCGGTTGCCGGTGGCCAGGCCCAGGTCCTCGGTGAGCAGCCGGGCGACCCGGTCGGCGTGGTCGCGCAGTTCGCCGTAGCTCCACCGGTCGGTGGGGGTGAGCAGGCAGCGGCGGTCCGGCCCGAGCCGGGCGATGGTGTCGTCGAGCAGTGCGGCCGCACAGTTCAGGCGGTCGGGGTAGGCCAACTCCGGTAGTTCGAAGAGGAGTTCAGGCCACTGGTCGAAGGGTGGGAGATGGTCGCGACAGAACGTGTCCAGGTGCGCTGAGGGGGAGAGCTCCATGGGCGGGCACCTCATCAGGCGGGCGGGAGTGAAGCCAGTATGGCGCTCTCGTGACGCCAGTCAAGGGAGCGATACATGCATTCGGGCTACCGGGGCGAGGGGTGTGGAAGAGGTGCCGGGGCAACGGGTACGCCCCGCGGGCCGGTGCGGCCTGCGGGGCGTACGGGAATCGGGCGCGGGGGTCGTGCAGTGGCCGTGCGGTGACCGTGCGGGGGCCTGCGGGCGGCGCCGCGGGCGGTGCGCGGGGGAGGGGTCAGGCCGCGGCGGAGGGGAGGACGGCGTCCGGGGTGCGGCCCTCCTGGGCCTGCTGGGCGCGCTCGGTGAGCAGCCGGGCGAACAGGGCCAGGGCGGGCGCGGTGACCGCCGCACCGGGCCCGTCGTCCCGTACGGACAGCAGCGTCGGCCCGACCCGGACCAGCGCCTCCGCCGAGCCGGTCCCCCGGGTGCGGGCGGCGCTCCGGTCGCCGATCGGGGGGACGCCCGCGGTGGCCGTGCCGCCCTCCCCGTCGAGGAGGCGCAGTCTCCCGTCGAAGGCCCGGTCGGCGGCCTGGGCGGAGTCGAAGGTGAGCACGGTGAACTGGGCGCTCTGGAGCGGCGGGGCACGGAACGTCACGGTGGCGTAGGCGAGTTGCTGATCGCAGGCGTCCGGCAGCGGGCAGGGTGCCCCGGCCGCGCCGCCGGCCCCCGACCGCGGTGCCTCCGCCACCTGCCAGCCGGTGGGCATCGCCGCCGCGTCGGGCAGGACGCCCTGCACCTGCGCGGGATCCCGGATGGTGCGGGCGGCATGGGCGAAGTCGGGCCCGGTGGGGTGCAGCAGCGGCCGGGAGCCGAGGTTGATCCCGAGGGCGACCAGAGCGGCGATCAGCACCAGGGCCAGGGCGACGAGGAGGGCCGTGGTGCTGTGGCGGGCGCCCACCGCCGGGCCGCCGCCCGCCGCCGGGTCGACCCGCAGCTGCACGGTGCTCGGGCCGGACGGTGCGTCCTGGCCCACCCGGAGCTGCACGGTCGCCGGGCTCGCCGCCGGCTCCGCCCGGAGCTGGACGGTCGCGGGGTCGGCCTCCGGGTCGGTCCGCAGCTGGACGGTGGTCGGGTCGGCCTCCGAGGCCGCCCGCAACTGGGCGGTGGCGGGGCCGGGTTGCGGTCCGGTCCGCAGGTGCACGGTGGCCGGTGCGCCCGACCCGCCGAACGCGGTGGTGGCCAGGTAGTCCGCGAACCCCGGGTCGGTGGCCAGCAGTTGGCCGACGGCCGCGGTCAGCGCGGTGTGCGCGCGGGGATCGCCCGGGCCGGCCTCGACCGCGGCGACGGCCCGCGCCCCCTCCGGCATCAGCCGCAGCCGGGCCCGCACCACCTCGGCCACCGCCTGCCGGGGGCCGCCCCGCACGCCCTGGGCCAGCCGTACCAGCGCCGCCACCACGTCCGGTACCAGCCCGTCGCCGTCCCCCATCGCAACTCCCCCCGCCGCATGAGCCGTTGCCCCAAGGGTCCCGGACCGGCCGCCCCGGCACAGCCCCGCCGGACTGAACGGAGACTGAACTGCAACAGCGCCCGGACGCGGCGGAGCCCGGCGGCCCCCCGCGTCCCACCGGTCCCGCGCGTCCGGCCGGTCCGTCGGCCCGCATGCGGGCGCGTCCGCCAGGAGCGCGTCGGACGCCGCCCCGCCGTGGCTGCGGCCGGGTCAGCGGAGGTCGAAGACCAGGCGGGCCGAGACCTTGCCGCTCAGCACCTCGTCGAAGCAGGCGTTCACATCGTCCAGCTGCCGGGTCTCACGGATCACCCGGGTGCGTCCGAGGGCGTGCAGCCGGAACACCTCGGCGAGGTCCTCCCGGGTGCCGACGATCGATCCGATCACCTTGGTGCCGTTCAACACGGTCTCGAAGACCGGGAGTTCCAGCTTTCCGCCGGCCGGGAGGGCGACCAGCACCAGCGTCCCGCCGCGGCGCAGCGCGCCGTAGGCGGCCTGGAAGGAGGCGTTGCTGACGGCGAGCGCGACGGCCGCGTGGGCGCCGCCGAGGGCCTGCACCTCGGCCGCGACGTCCTGGGTGCGGGCGTCCAGGACGTGGTCGGCGCCGAGGTCCCGGGCGAGGGCGAGCTTGTCGTCGGTGACGTCGACGGCGATGGTCTCGGCGCCGGAGATCCGGGCGTACTGGAGGGCGAGGTGGCCGAGCCCGCCGATGCCGGAGACCAGCACCCGGGTCCCGGGGCGGGCACCGGAGACCTTGAGCGCCTTGTAGGTGGTGACGCCCGCGCAGGACAGCGGGGCGGCGTCCAGCGGGTCGATGCCGTCGGGGACGGGGACGACGTAGTCGCCGTGCGCGAGCGCGTACTCGGCGTAGGCGCCGTCCACCGAGTACCCGCTGTTGTGCTGCTGGAGGCAGAGCGTCTCCCACCCGGTGACGCACTGGTCGCAGCGACCGCAGGCGTCGGCCAGCCAGGCGATGGCGACCCGCTCGCCGACCCGGACGTGCCGGACCTCCGCGCCGACCGCCTCGACGATGCCCACGCCCTCGTGGCCGGGGACGAACGGCGGGCTCGGCTTGACCGGCCAGTCGCCGTGCGCGGCGTGGATGTCGGTGTGGCAGAGGCCGGAGGCCTCGAGCCGGACCCGTACCTGGTGCGCGGCCGGTTGCGGTACCGGACGGTCCTCGATGACCAGCGGTGCGGTGAAGTCGTGGACGACGGCGGCCTTCATGCGCTTCTCCCTCGGGCGGACGGACGGGTGCTGCCGGCGGCGGCGCGGTGGGCGCAACCGCCAGCAGCTTCACCCGAAGGAGTGATCCCCGCAGCTCGGACTGCTCCGATCGAGTGGACCCCCGCCCGCCTGCCTGTCTGCCCTGCCGGTTCGCCCGACCGGGCCGTCCGACCGGGCGGCCCGCCCCGTTCGTCGGGCTGCCGATCCGTCCGTCCGTGCCCCGTCCGTCGCCGGGGTCAGCGCACGGGCGCCGACATGTAGACCGCGCGCCGCCCGTAGCACTCCGGCACGGCCACCTCCCGGTGCGCCCGGTAGCCGAGCAGCCGCAGCAGGATGTCCGCCCCGCGCACCGCGACCATCGAGATCCGCCCGTAGCCCAGCTCCTCGGCCCGCGCCCGGAAGTGCCGCATGAACTCCAGGGCGACCTCCCGCCCGCGCAGTTCCTCGGCGATCACCAGGTCGTGCACGTGGAGGTTGTCGGAGGCGTACGCCGTGTCCTCCGGCCGGCTGAGGTCCGGGCAGCGCAGCGGCGGGTACGGCAGGCTCAGCAGGTAGCCGCGGACGACGCCCTGCTGCTCCAGCACGAAGCAGGTGCCCGGTGAGCTGCGCGCCCGGGACTGCAACGCCTCCCGACCCTCCGACAGGCCGTCGGCCGCGTACGCGTCGTGTTCCAGCGCGACCACGGCGTCCCAGTCGCCGTCGGCCAGCAGGCGGATCCGGAGGTCCTCGCTCACCGGGTCGGCTCCTCCGCCCCGTCGGCCGCTCCGGCCGGGGCGGCGGCCAGTCCCTCCGCGCGCGCGGCCGCCACCAGGGACCCCCAGGACTCCACCAGCACCGCCCAGAGTTCGGCGTCCCGCTGTGCCTCGTCCAGCAGTTGCCGGCGCTGCCCGGCCACCACGTCCGCGAGCTCGGCGTACTTGCCGCCCAGCTTGCGGTAGGAGCTGTCCAGGACGTCGAGGCAGTGCTCGTTGCCGGCCCGGTCCCAGTCGACGCTGCCCCGGATCAGGCCGAGGATCGGCTCGACCCTCAACCCGTGCCGCTCGTCGAGCAGTTCGCGGTTGAGGTCGATCATCCCGCCGTAGACCGGGTACAGGTACAGCATCGACAGCAGGAACTTGACGAAGCGCAGCTGGTAGGCGATGAAGCCGGCCCCGGTGCGGCGCTCGGGCGTGTAGTAGTTCACGATGTGGCGGTTGTGGACGACACCGGGCAGCCGGGAGTGGACCATGGCGTGCAGCAGGGCGTAGTCGCTGCCGATGGTCTCGGTCGCGGGGAGCAGCGGCAGCACCTCGTAGGCCCGGTGGTCCAGGGCGATGTTGCACATGTAGACGTCCCAGATGTCGGGCACGCCGAGGACGGACTCGTCGGTCTCGAACGGCTCGGAGCCGGCGCCCTTGAACGAGACGTCGACCATCGCGTCGCGGTCCTCCTCCGGCCACACCGGCGGGGTCCACAGGCGGACCACGTCGCGGTAGACGGCCGGGTCCAGCTCGTGGATCTCGCTGATGTCCACGTTGAGTTCGCCGATGAAGGAGCCGCTGACCAGCATCACCGGCTTGTCCGCGTCGGCCGGGTCGAGCTCCGAGCGGGACACGCCGGCCGCGGCCTCGCCGGCCGGGCGGCCGATCGAGAGCAGCTCGTGGTGGATCGGGAAGACCTTGCGGCCGTCGACGACCTGGAAGTCGGCGTCGTCGTTGCGCAGGTGCGCCGAGGTGCAGCCGAGCGCGGCCGCGCCCAGGAAGAGCCGGTTGACGCAGGAGCCGTAGGCGACCGCCTGCGGGAGCATCAGGTCGAGCAGCAGCGCGGGGTCGGCGGCGCCGGAGCGCTCGGCCACCCCGCGCAGGAACTCCCGCTGCCGCGCCTCGCCCAGGTGGTGGACCACCACGCCGGGGGTGGGCGCCAGCGCGGCGACGGCGCGCGCGTTCTCCGCGAAGGTGGCGGCGTCGGTGGTGTCGAGGACGAGGAGGTGCACCTCGGTCCCGAAGGTCTCGACGGCGTAGGCCGCCTCCTCGTGGAGCTCCGCGATGGTCTCGGGGCAGGAACGCATGGTGGGCAGGGCGAGGCAGACTCTCTGCATGGCGCTGGTTCTCCGTCGGTTCGTCAGAGTCGTTGCGGCAAGGCCGAAATGAGGGCTACGAGCGCACCACCGTGGACTAGACCACTTTCCAAGTCAACGATTGACAGGGCAGCCGCGGCGAGGTGGAATGCGCCCCCGCCCGCCGGTCTCCGGGCCCTCCGGGCTTTCCCCGGGCCCGTTTCCGGGCAGGACGGAGTACGGAGCCGACGGCGCGCGCTGCGGGCCCCTGGCCCGCACGCCAGGTCGAACTCCCCTCGTTGATCCGAACGGCCGTACGGCCCCGGGTGGTTCAACGCCACCGATCCCGTCATCGATCCCGCCGCCGGGGTCAATCCCCGACGCGTACCTGCCGATACCGGCAAAGACGTCACTACGCCGTTCGGAGGAGCCAGCATGCCCGAACCGTGGCTGCCCGGTGCCGAGATCCACGACCTCGGCGACCACGCACCGACCGACCACCAGTACCCGCCGAAGGCCATCGCCCACATCACCTGGGACCGCAACGCCACCGCCGCCGCACCGCAGGACTGGTGCTCCTACGAGGACCTGGTCGGGTACTTCACCGGCGCGGGCGCCGGCGACGCCCCCCACCTGGTCTGGGACCCGTTCACCGGACGCACGACGCAGCTGTTCCCTGCCGACTCCCGCTCCAAGAGCCTGCTCAGCCCCGCCCAGAGCCCGACCCGCACCAACCGGGCCGGGCAGGTGGTGATCCAGATCGAGGCGGTGTTCTTCCCGTACTGCCGCCACCAGGGCACGGTCTACCCCCGGCTGGTCGACACCCCGTGCGCGGGCTGGGACCGGATCCACGCCTGGATCTCCTCCTGGGGGGTGCCCGACGTCTGGCCGATGGGACGGCCGACCGACTTCTCCGAGCACCGCGACGAGCACGTGTGGGAGACCCGGCCCGGCTGGTACGCGCACGCGCACGTGCCGTACAACGACCACGTCGACCCCGGTTCCTGGCCGGACTTCGGCGCCGGCCCCGGCCCCGGAGCCCCCTCCGACCCGCCCCCGCACCGGCAGCCGGTCCCGCCGGCCTCCACCCCCGCCCGGTACCAGGTCACCATCAACGGCCTGGCCTACGGCTACGGCGCCCACGGCTACCAGGTCACCGTGGTCGGCCGGGCGCTGGTCGCTGCCGGCCACGGCAGCCACTACCAGTCGGGGCCCGGCCCGGACTGGACGGACGCGGACACCGAGAACTACGCCGGCTACCAGGTCTCCCTGGGCTACTCCGGCCAGGCGGCGGACGGCGTCCCGGGCGAGGCCTCGCTGAACCGGCTGCTGGGCTACCTGCCCGGTCCGCGCACGGTCTCGCTCGCCCACGCGATCGCGGCGGCGCGCACCGACCCCGGTGCCGCACAGGGGCACCGGACGTACGGGGCGGAGGTGGCGATCGTCGAACAGGCGCTGGCCGACGAGGGGTTGCTCGAACAGCGCTGGGTGGACGGTTCCTTCGGCTCCCTCACGGTCACGGCGTACGCGGGCTGGCAGCGCCGGTGCGGGTACACGGCCGGGGCCGCGGACGGGATCCCCGGGCGGGACTCGCTGCAACGGCTGGGCGCGGCCCAGGGCTTCGCCGTGACGGACTGAGCCCGGACCGGGAGCCGGGCCTGGAGCCGGGTCGGGATCAGGATCAGGATCGGGAGCCGGGCCGGGATCGGGGCCCCACGGAACGGGAGTACTCCCGGAGGAGTCCGCGGGCCGCGGCTGCTCCCCGGCGCGTACTCGCGGGGGAGTAGCCGAGGTTACTTCCCCTGTCAGATGCCGGAGAAGGGACGGACGGGAGAGTCTGGGCGCGTCCTCGTGACCCCGACTCGAAGGAGGTACCCGTGCGCCCGTCCACCGGATCCGTCGCGCCGCCCGGGCCGGCCCGGGGGGCGCGCCCCGCCCCCGCGGCCCCGCGGGGGGCCGGGGGGCGCCGGGGGGCGGGGGGGGGGGGGCGCGGGGCGC